>CAYRVP010000062.1:0-22582 GCA_964427845.1 uncultured Caldilineaceae bacterium | reverse complement strand
TTGCACCCCATCCCTTTGACGCCATGGGCCTGCGAAATGCGCGCCAGGCGCCCAGCGTGGCCCACGTGATGGGCACGGATGATCTGGGCCGCGACGCCGTCACGCGCATCCTCATCGGCGGACGAATCTCGCTCATGGTGGGCATCTTTGCGGTATTGATCGGCACGACGCTCGGCGCGCTCGTCGGTGCGCTCTCGGGGTACTACGGCGGCTTCGTGGACAACGCGCTCATGCGCTTCACTGAGGTGATGATTGCCATCCCAACGCTGCCGCTGCTGATTATCATCAGTTCCTATGCACGCGCCTCTGTGCCCGTGATTGTGATCGTGATTGGCGTTTTGAGCTGGATGGCGACGGCGCGCATTGTGCGCGCTTCGGTCCACTCCACCAAGAGGCAGGATTTTGTGTTGGGCGCACGCAGCATTGGCTGTCGCACACCCAGCATCATCGGGCGGCACATCATTCCCAATGTCATGGGGCCGATCATCGTGGGCGCGACGCTGGGCGTCGGCTCGGCGATTATCGTGGAATCCTCGCTCAGCTTTCTGGGGCTTGGCATCTCGCCGCCCACGCCCACCTGGGGCAACATGCTTCAGGATTCTCAGGCGACCATGGCCTCCAAGCCCTGGCTCACGCTCTTTCCCGGCCTCGCGATTTTAGTTACGGTGCTCTGCATCAATTTTCTGGGCGAGGGACTGCACGACGCCCTGGACCCAACTGTGCGCAATTAAGCCAAGTTTGCGGTGAAACTGCCGTACTCAATACGTTTCGAGTAATGCCACCTTCTGGAAACGAAACCGAAATGGAATCGATTCGCGTTGTCTATGCCAGCTACATGGAGCCCGAGCATGTGGAACGCGTGCGCGCGGTTGACCCTCGCCTCGAGGTCATCAGCACACCCGAACTGCTGCCTGCGCCGCGCTACGCCTGCGATCATGTGGGTACGCCGCGCACGCTGACGCCGCCTCAGGCAGCGCAATGGCGCGAACTGTTGGCCTCGGCCGATGTACTCTTTGACTTCGACCATGCCCATCGCGATGAGCTCCCTGTGTTGGCCACGCGCCTGCGCTGGCTGCAGGCCACAAGCGCGGGCATCGGCCAGTTCGTCAAGCGCATGGGCTACGCCGAGAGTATGCCCAACACTGTGTTCACGACCGCCAGTGGCGTACACGCGATCCCCCTGGCCGAGTTCTGCATCATGAGTATGCTCAACCACTACCGCGGCCTGGCGCAGATGCAGGCCGACCAGGCCTCCCACCGCTGGGAGCGTTTCGCCACGACCGACCTGCCGGGCAAGACAGTTGCCGTGATAGGCATGGGTAACATCGGCGCGGAGATTGCGCGCCTCAGCAGCGCCCACGGCATGCGCGTGATTGGCACCAAGATGAGCCCCAGGCCGCTGCCCAACGTGGAGCGTGTCTTTCCACACGATGGGCTGCACGCCATGCTTGCCGAGGCGGATGTCGTGGTGATGACTGCGCCCCATACGCCGGTTACGGACCAGATGCTGGATGGCCAGGCATTTGCCGCCATGCGCGACGGCGCATTTTTTATCAACATCGGACGCGGGGCAACGGTCGATGAGCAGGCGCTGATCGGCGCGCTGCAGAGCGGCAAGCTCTCAGGTGCGGCGTTGGATGTCTTCGCCGAGGAGCCGCTTCCTGCCGACAGCCCGTTGTGGGATTTGCCTAACGTGCTCGTCAGCCCTCATTCGGCCAGCACCAGCGACAAGGAGAACGAACGGCTGACAGACCTCTTCTGCGACAATCTGCGCCGCTTCCTGGATGGCCGGCCGCTGCGCAACGTTCTCGACACGGAACGCCTCTATTGACAATGGCCAACCGGCCTCAAGCTTCGTCCACTGCGCTGCCTGCGAGATTACTCACAGGCAGCGTTTTCGTGTGGCGCCGATGGTGTGCTGCGCAATGTATCGAGGGCGCCTATGCGCATGGGCATTGGGACGCGGTTGACTGGCACCGGATCGCACGAGTCATAGGTCACGCGACAAAATCAGGCGGAGTGCTTCAGAGAAAACAGCTCCAACGCCATCGTCTCAATCTCCGTGCCGCGCGTCAATTGGGCGCGCCACGCCGCAGGGATGGCATCGACGCCATAGAATGCGCCCGCCAATTGGCCCGTGATCGCCGCAGTCGTGTCGGCGTCATCGCCCAAGTTGGCGGCGGCGAGTACGGCGTCGCGGTAGCTGGTGGTCTGCGCAAAACACCAGAGCGCAGCCTCGAGCGACTCCACTACATAGCCCGAGCCGCGGATACTTTCGACAGACTTTGCACGCCATGCACCCTGGGCCGCAGCGCGCACGCCATCGTGCGTCAGAACCAGGCTGGCTCCGGCGCCGAGGAGGGTCTCACGATCTTCACCATTGAGCGCCGCGTGCAGGATGGCGGCGTAAACGCGACAGCTTTCCACCGCGGCGGGTGCACCATGGGTAGTGCGCGAGCTGTCCGCCGCCCACTGGTCGGCAAGGGCGGCGTTGGGCCATGCGGCCATGGGCGCTGGAGCCAGCCGCATGAGCGAGCCGTTGCCCGCTGTGTTGGCATCGCTGCTGCCGGCGAAGGGATCGTCGTTGGCTTCAAAGCGCGTCAGCGCCGCGTGCGTGGTGGTCCCTATGTCGAAACAGTCGCCCTTGCTGCTCCAGTGGCCGTCACGATACCAGCGGACGTAGCGTTGCATTTGGTCGACGGCGTCAAAGCCACGGCAGGTGACAAGGCTTTCACCCAGGCACAGGGCCATGGAGGTATCGTCCGTCCATTGGCCGGGTGCAAGAGACCATGGCCCGCCGCCGATCATGTCGGTGACCGGCGTAAAGCTGCCGCGCGGCTTGAACTCTACCGCGGCGCCCACGGCGTCACCAACGGCAAGGCCGACCAGGCAGCCGACAAAGCGCGCCGGGGTGGAAATTTGTGTTGCGTTTGGCATGATACACACTCATCTTTCCGGGGATGCTGCGCTCCGACGGCCGGTGCAGCGTCTCCGATTGTAATATGCCAGGGTCGGCATTGCCATTCGGGCCGTGCGCATCAAGGGCTTTCGCAAAGTGCGCGGCGGGTGGCTGTTTGCGGTGAAGGCGCCACGTGCAGGCATACTGCCGCCCGCCCTGCTTGGGAGTCACTTTGACAAGATGCGGCGCATTGGGGGACACTAGTGCATCACGCCACGCACAGCGCGTGGCGTCGTAAGCCTTCCGCTTCTCTCTGCCCGCCCCGGATTTCTTTGCGAGAAATCCGGTCTCTGATCAAGGGCCTGCGTGTGATTGCGTATTGTCCAACGAGTCGTTTTCAAATCCCGGCGGCGCTGAGCCCGCTGCGTTGCCCCGCGACGGGAGAGCCGCTCGAGTTCACCGAGCTGCCCGCCTTCCATCCCGCGCGCATCGACCCCTGCGAGCCCGGCTTGTGGCGCTACGCGGCCATGCTGCCGGTTGTTGCCGCGGGTCGCGCCCGCGTGTCACTTGGCGAGGGCTGGACGCCGCTCATCGGCGACACCTGGCAGGGGCGGCCCATTCGCTGGAAACTTGACGCGTTGATGCCCACCGGCTCCTACAAGGACCGCGGTGTCTGCGTGCTGGTGAACTGGCTGGCAGGTCTTGGGGCCGAGAGCCTGGTGGACGACTCGAGCGGCAATGCGGGCGCTAGTATTGCCTGCTACGCGGCGCGTGCCGGTTTGGACGCCACCATCTACGTCCCCGCCAGCGCGCCCGAACCCAAGAAGGTGCAAATTGCCGTCTACGGCGCTGAACTGGTGGAGGTGCGTGGCCCGCGCAACGAGTGCGCCCTGGCTGCCGAGAACGCCACGCGCGGCCGCCGCGAAATTGCCTATGCATCGCACGCCTGGCACCCGGCCTTTATCCTTGGCATGATGACGCTGGCCTGGGAAATATGGGAGCAAATGGAGCGGCGCGTGCCCGAGTGGATTGTGGCGCCAGTGGGCAATGGTGGCCTCATGATGGGCGTGTGGCGCGGCTTTCAGAACCTGCAAAAATCGGGCCTGACCGACTCGCTGCCCCGTCTCGTGGGCGTACAGGCCGAGCCATTCACGCCGGTGTTTGATGCCTTCCAGCGCAACGATGTACATTACGAGGACCCGCCTCTGCTGCTTGAGACGATCTCGGCCGACGGCATTGCCATCAGCCGCCCTGTGCGTGGCCACGCTGTGGTTGAGGCGCTGAATCAATCCGGCGGGACCGCTGTCTCGGTCAACAGCGCTGAGATTGAGAAAGCGCGTGCGCAGTTGTCGCGACGCGGCCTCTTTGTTGAGCCGACAAGCGCAACGGTGGCGGCGGCGCTGGGTAAACTGGGCGATCGAATTGGCCCGCGCGACGAGGTAGTGGCCATCCTGACCGGTCACGGCCTCAAGCGGCCGCCTCTCGTCGGATAACCGCAGTTCAAGAGTTCAAGAGTTCAATGGTTCAAGGATTCAGAAGCGAGGGCCGCCGCGACGGACTTTGAACTCTTGAACTGTGAACTTCGTTGCAGGACGCGCCACGGCGCGGGCGAACGGGCGCAGTCGTGATAAACGACTGCCTGGAGTTGAATGCGCCCCCTCGTCCCTGCCGGCACACCGCATGAGTTGCGGTGCGGGCGCTTGATGAGTCCCCCTTTCAACTCCAGGCCGTACAGGTGATCATGAACAGTTCGCGAGTTGATATCTTTGACGCGCAGCACAATCTGGACTTCGCTGATCGTAGCTTGTTGCAACAGGCATTTGTGCATCGCTCCTACATGAACGAGCACGCGCCGGAGGATGAAACGCTCGCCGATAACGAGCGCATGGAGTTTCTGGGCGATTCGGTGCTTGGCTTTGTCGTCAGCGACATGCTCTACGCTCGCTACCCCGAGGCGCCGGAGGGCACGCTAACCCACCTGCGCACGCTGCTGGTGCGTCGTGAGACACTGGCGCAATTGGCCATCGAACTGGACCTGGGCAGCCAGCTTCTGCTTGGTGTAGGTGAAGAGGCAAGTGGTGGCCGCTATCGCCTGGCGACACTCTGCGCCTGCTTTGAGGCCGTGGTGGGGGCGATATTTCTCGACCGGGGTTTGGAGAGCGTGCGCGCCTTTGCGCTGCCGCGCATGCGGGCAATTCTTGACGGCATGGAGGTCAACGTCATGCCCAAAGACCCCAAGAGTCGCTTTCAGGAGCACGCGCAACGCTCGCTTGGCTACACGCCACGCTACAAGGTGGTCGAATCGCAGGGGCCGGACCATGCCAAGGTCTTCGCCACAATTGTCAGTGTCAAGGGTGTACCCAAGGGCGTGGGCGCCGGGCTGAGCAAGCAGGACGCCAGCCAGGCCGCGGCCGCCATGGCTCTGGTCCGCGCTGGCCAACATGCGCCCGAGTATACGCCCGACCTCGAGCTTGAGGCGCGCCACGGCTTTGGCCCAGTGCCGGAGGAAGAGAACATCGAGCCACACACAGCGGCAGAGACGGCTGCTTAAGGTCGCCACGCCGGCTCTGGTAGTGGTAGTCAAGAACGAAAACGGCGGGCCCACTCGGGCCCGCCGTTCCTTGTATTGCGCACAAACGTCACCGGGCGGAGCTGTTGGCGACGCTAATTCTCCCTGTGCGTGGCATCGACCAGCATGTCCGAGTTAATGCTATTGCCCCACGCTTTGCAGGCTTTGTCCGTCGGGACACCTGGGTCTTTGCAGCTACATCGCAATTGTCTCGGAGAGCTGCTGCAAGTCACCATCAAGCGTTTGTTCCGACGCGGTGGCCGAAAGCGCGACATCCTCATCATTCAGGGCTGGAGCGCCGACGCCGCTCTCCCCGTTCTTGTGGTGCACAATCGCGTCGCCCTCCAGGCGCAGGCTGATCACCTTGCTCACGCCGTCGTCACCCATAGTGATGCCGTAGATCGTATTGGCGCCCTCAAGCGTGCGGCGGTTGTGGGTGACAATGATGAACTGCGTGCTCACGCTCAGGTCTTCCACGGCCAGGCGGAATCGGTCCACATTCGCCTCGTCGAGCGCGGCATCCACTTCGTCGAGCACGCAGAAGGGTGTGGGGCTCACACGCAGGATGGCAAAGATGAGTGCGCAGGCCGCCAGTGAACGTTCCCCTCCGGAGAGCAGCGCCAGGCTCTGCGGCCGCTTGCCGGGCGGGCGCGCAATGACCTCAATGCCCGACGTGGCCACGTTATCGGGCTCCGTGAGGATGATCTCGGCTGCCCCACCATTAAAGAGTTTGCGAAACTCCACCTGAAACTGCTCGGCCACGAGCTGAAAGGTGCGTGCGAATTCGATCTGCATGCGCGCGTCGAGTTCGGCGATGATACGATGCAGATCGGCCGCCGCCGACTCAAGGTCATCGTCTTGTACGGTCAGATGTTCGAAGCGCTGCGCCGCCTCGTCATACTCGCGCGGCGCATCGGGATTCACATTGACGAGGCGCGAGAGACGTCCGCGCAGCGCAAGCAGCTCTTCCTCCACACCCTCGGGAGCATGCTCGCGCACGGGCAACTGTTCGACAAACGCGTCAAATGGCAGCGGCGGCTGATAGGCCACCTCGCCACTCGTCTCCATGGCAGCGAGGCCCAAGTCTCGCTCAATTTCGGCGCGCAGTTGCGCAACGCCGTCCTCGCTGCGCTGCTGGATGAGCGTGGCGTGGGCGCTGGCGCTTTCATCAATGCGCTGTGCGTGCTGAAGTTTGCGCTCGCGTGCGGCTGCTTCGCTCTCGGTGGCTTCCAGGGCGGCCAGTTGGGCCTCCTGGGGCGCCAGTTCGGCCTGCAGCGCGTCAAGCCGCCTGCGCACCTCTGCCTCTTGTGCGCCGAGGAGTGAAAGCGCCAGCTCCAGCGCCTCCCCTTCGCTTGCAAGCGTGGCCGTCTGTTGCTGCTTGGACTGGATCCGGCGCGCAATGCCCTCGAGCGTGCGCTGCTGTTGCTCGGCCAGGGCACGGCGGCTCTGCACCACGCCGGCCGCGGTGGCTTCGGCGGCGCGGTCGTCAGCCAGCGTACGCAGGAGCTCATCGGCGGCGCTTTCGGCGGCACGCGCCTCTGCCATCGCCAGCGCGGCTTCGGCGTCGGCACGCGCGCTGCGCGTGGATTCGACCGCGCCACCGGCCTCGGTGAGGCGTGCTGCCAGCGCAGCGCTTTCGGCTTCACCCGTATGCGCCTGCTCGTTGAGATAGCGCACTTGCTGTGCCGCTCGGTCGCTCACGCGGCGCGCCTCATCGAGGAGGCTTCTTGCGCTGCGCTCGTTGCGCGCCAGGTCGGTAAGCAACAACTGCTGCGCTTCGGCGGCGCCCGTGGCATCGGCCTGCTGGCCGGCAAGGTTGCGACAGCGGGAAGCCAGCGCCAGCGCCTGTATACGCGCGGCTTCAATGGCAGATGGCAGCTCGCGTCGTTCGCGCTCGCGCGCAAGCACCGAGTCGTCGCGCCGCTCCCCGTCACTGCCGCCTGTGACGGCGCCGCCGGGGCGCACAATTTCGCCGTCCAGCGTAACCACGGTAGGTCGCGCGCCACTGCGCAACCCATCGAGCGCACGGCGCGCCGCAGGCAAATCGGCAACAATCCACGTGCGGTTGAGGAGGTGATCGCGTACAGCTGTGGCGCGGGCGTCGCATGCCACCAGGTCGGCGGCGTTGCCCAGCACGCCCTGCATGCGGGGCGCGGCGATAGCCGGCGACGTGTTCAGGCGATCAAGCGGCAGAAAGGTGGCACGACCGCGCCGGCTCTGTTTGAGGTGCTCAATCGCATTCTGTGCATCTTCCCAGGAGAGAGTAACCACATTCTGCAGTGCGCCGCCCAATGCAGTCTCGATTGCCTTCTCGTACACCGAATCGACGCGCAACAGCGACGCCACCGGGCCAATCATACCGGGCAGGTCAGCTTGCAGTACGGCGCGCACGCCGGAAGCGAGCCCCGCGCCCTCTTGCGAGAGGCGTGCGAGCAGCTCATGGCGCGTCTGCAGCTTGTCCACCTCGCGATCAGCCTGACGGCGGGTGGCTTCGGCATCGTCAAGCTCGGTGCGCAGCGCTGTGCGGCGCGCGTCAAGCGCGGCCATATCGGCCTGGAGCGCCGTCGCGCGTGCCTCGAGCAGCGCGTGCGCCGTATCTGCCTCGGCGAGCGCAGTGCGTGCCGCAGCGTCCGCAGCCTGGGCGGCCTGCAGCGAAGTGGCCAACGTTTGGGCCTGCAGCGCAATTGTCTGGATGCGCTCAGCGATTTGCGTGTAGCGCGCGAGCGCCTCGGTGGCTTGCTGCTGGGTGCGCGCCAAGGTGCGGCGCGCCGCCTCAATAGTCTGCTGCAGCGTTTCTTGTGTGCGTCGACGCTCGCTGAGGGCGCTTTCGGTTGTGCGCAGTGCCGCGGCTGTCGCCGAGCGCTCGCTCTCCGCCTCCAACAGCTCTGCCTGAAGCTGCGCGAGGCGAGCCGAAAGCGACTCATGCTCAACCTGGAGCAGTCCCAGTTCGCTTTGCGCATCGTCCAGCCGCTCGAGCACCTGGCGGCGGCGCTCGCGGCGCACGGCCAGATCGCGCCCGACCGCTTCGGCCTCACTGTGCAATGCTCCCGCGGCGTGATGGCGCTCGCCCACAATGGCCCGCAATGCACTTTGGCGTGTGTGCAGCGCCTCGATCTCGGCCGCCACCGCATCCAGCAGGATCTGCCGGTCATCAACCTGATTTTGCAGAATCCTGGCGTCGGCGTGGTGCTCTTCCACCTGCGCAATGGCCGCGTGCCAGCGATAGCCGTACCACTCGCGCAGCATGCCGCGCAGGTCGGCGACCATCAGTTCACGCTCGCGCGCGCGCTCGGCCTGGCGCTTGAGCGTGCTCATGCGCGGGGCCAGCTCGGCCACAATGTCGCGCACGCGCGTGAGATTTACCTGCGTCGCGTCCAGGCGGCGGATTGACGCCTCACGCTTGGACTGATAGCCGGTTATGCCCGCGGCTTCCTCAAAGAGCGAGCGCCGCTCCTCGGGGGCAAGGCTCAGCACCTTGTCGATGAGTCCTTGCCCGATAACGGCATAGGTGCGCTTGCCCAGCCCGGTTTGCGAGAGCAGTTCAGTCACATCCTGCAGGCGCACGCGCTGGCCGTTGACAATGTACTCGTTGTCTCCGTCGCGATAGGCGCGGCGCGTAATCTCCACCTCGGCAAAGTCAATCGGAATTTCGCCGCCGCTGTTGTCCAGCGTGAGGCTCACCTGCGCCATGCCCAGGCGCGCCTTCTTGTCGGAGCCGGAGAAGATGATGTCGCTGGTCTTTTTCGAGCGCAGCAGCCCGAACGACTGCTCGCCCAGGCACCAACGCACCGCGTCGACAATGTTCGATTTGCCCGAGCCGTTGGGGCCAACGACGGCAGTGACGCCCGGATCGAAGACGAACTCGGCCCGCCTGGCAAAGGTCTTGAAGCCCTGAATGACGACGCGCTTGATGAGCATAGACGGCGATCATAGCACAGAAAGGTGTCATGGGCCGAAGCGCGAGCGGCGCTTTCGCACCACGCCTTTGTGCCATGCCACCTGTGAGAAATATCTTAACCCGTGCTTATGGTTGCCTTACATCCGAGGCGTAGACTCAGCTTTGCGACGGACTGTCACCCTTGTGAACACGAACCAATGGGGCCAACAACGGCTGCTTGTGCGTCTGCAATCCAGATTGCCAACGCTGCTGCACCGGTGATTGATGTGCTGCGATGACGCCCGTTGGCGCTCTGGGCCTGATGCCTGCGGGCCACCAAGACCTACAAAGCGACGCGACCAAACCAACGCGCCCAGACTGCGGGCAGGAAAAGCTCCAACAGCAATCCCACGAGCGCAAGCGTTACGCCAATCAGCAGCAGGCGGCGGCGGCCAGGTGAGGATCGCCACGGTAGCCAATTCCCGCTGAAGCCTGGTAGCGCCAGCAGCGGCAGCAAGCCCACATAGCCTGCAATGCGCAGCAGCAGCCACGGCTGCAGCGCCGCCATCAAGCCGCCCACAGGTCCCGCCGAGTCGACCAGCGCCGCAGCGCCAAAGGCGTACAGGTTCACCGTGCGCATGAGGAACCAGACGCCTACCAGCCCGCCGCTGAGAAGCGAACCCAGGGTGATGGCAGCCACTTCCAGCAGGTGCAACAGCGGCTGGCTGAACCACGACGCGGGCAGCGCCGTGGCCGCATAGAGCCAGGTGAGCAATACCTCGCGGTAGCGAAAGCCGTCGCCTACGGCGCGCTCCAGCGCGTCTGGCGAGACGAGGCTGAGAGCGAAGACCGTTGCGATTTGGACGGCCACCCAGATGGCCAGCGCGGCCAGCGCGGGGCGCACTCGGTCTTGCCGCAACGGGGGCAGCAGCAGCAGCCAAAGCGATGCAGTCTGCGCGAGCGCGAGGAACCAGGTCGAACCCAGCAGTGCGGGCAGTGCTGTGGCAAGCGCCGCGAAAAAGAGGGTCGCGCCGTAGTAAACGGGGTCATCGAGCAGGTTGTAGGTCGTGCGTGGCTCTCTGTGGTTGCTCATTGCTCACACTCACTCGCCCTTGTTCGCGCCCACGCCATCGCCTGCTACACAGCGCGCAGTGTAGTGAGTCGCACCTGGCGCGGGATGCAAAAAGCGCCCGCCGAAGCGAGCGCCCTTTGGTGTGAAATCGTGGCTAATTTGCCGCGGCCTGGTCCAGCAGCCACTGCGCCAGGTTGGCAATTTCCTCGGTGGACAAGCGGTCGGGGAAATTCTGCGGCATGATGCCTGCGCCGTACCCCTGTACGACAAAGTCGTTTGGATGCGTGATGCTGTTGATAACGTAAGTCAGCGCATCCTGGCCGGCGACCATGTTGCCGGCCTCGGTGTCGAGGTTGCCCAGGTTGGGCGCAATCGGCCCGCGGTTGTTGGCTGTCTGGTCCTGCTCCAGGTTGTGGCAACCCTGGCAACCCATGGTGATGAAGAGCTGGTCTGGCGCACGCACTTCTCCTTCAACCGGGCCGCTGGCTGCAGTCGTTATTGTGCCCGTGATGGTGGTCGTCTTGGCATTCTGGAAGGGCTGCCACGGGTCATTTTCGGCTGTCTGTGTCAGCGCGTCGGCCTCCCAATTCATCACGAATGCAGTCACCGCCTGCACCTGGTCATTACGCAATGGGCCGCCGTAGTTGACGCCCCACGTGGGCATCATCTGCGCCCATTGGCTGATGCTGTTGCTGGGGCGGCCTGCGGCTACAGTGCCGGCAACGTAGTCGTGCAGCGTACCCGTGAAGCCGACGTCGACGATGCGTTGCGTGAAGAAGTAGCGGCTGTATAAAGCAGGCGCCACACCGGGCAAGCCCTTGCCGTCGATGCCATGGCAGGAGGTGCAGTTATTGGCGAAGATTTCGGCGCCTTTCTCGATTTCGCGCCCCTCCCAGTTGCCGGTCTGCGCCTGCATGCGTGGCTCTTCAGTTATGAAGGTGAAGCCGAAGAGCGCGAGGGTGAGCACCAACGACGCGCCACCCAGTAGGATTTTGGCGATGGGCGATCTGACATAGAGAAAGTTGTACCATGGTTTGCGCATGGTCTACTCGCCTCCCTGCGTCTGGTTCAGGAACGAGAAGTCCTTGCGCGCGTACTGTTCCCAGTAAAGTGAAGTCTCATGCAGCCAGAAGGGGCGCTTGAAATTCTCTTCCACACCCTGGCTGTCGAGCCAGTGGACTTCCCAGGTAATGCGGCGCAGCGACGGCTGTTCCTGCGTGACGGTGATTGTGCCCCAGGCCTCGTTGAATTCGGGGTCTGATGCGTCAAAGCCTGCAATCGCTGTGCTGAACTCTTCAACGATGTGGCGCCACTCTTCGTCGCTGGTCTGCTCTTCGGCATGGACGCGCGAATCGAAGACGCCCAATGGCACGTGTGCGTAGCCAATTTCACGCACGGCGCCTGCGCCTTCCTCAGGCATCAACTCCTGCACCACCTCGACGGCGGGCGCTGCGCTGACTGCATACTGGGGCGTACCCATCCAGCTCAGGATAATCATCACCACACCAGCGACAACGCCGCTGATGATGGCCACGCGCCGGTCCTTGGCGCGGCGGCTGGGGTTGCGATCCAGGTATGGAATCGCAATCAGCAGCACAAGCAGTACGCCGGGCAGGATTACGCCGGCGACCATTTTGTCAGCAATCTTGAGCATGCCCTGTAGCCAGTAGAAGTACCAGGGGGCTACGGTGTGCAGCGGCGTGTTCTGCGGGTTGGCAATTGATTCAAGCGGGGCCGAGAAGAAGAAAGAGACCGCCAGCACCATGAGCGCCGAGAAGGCGATGATGAAAATCGTCTCGTCCATCAGCACATCGGGCAGATAGTAGACGCGCCGGTCGGCCGGAATCTTGTTGGCGGAATCCTGACCCACTTCCTCTTCGTTGGCGGGCAGGCTGATGCCGAAATGGACAACCTTGTAGTAGTGCACAAAGAAAAAGAGGAAGAGAATCAGCGGCAGGAAGAGGACGTGCAGCAGATAGAAGCGCAGCAGGCCGTTTGCGCCAATGTCCGGCGCGCCGCGTGCCAGCAGGTTGACAGTCTCACCCACGACCGTGGGCGGTATGGCTTCCGCCATTGAAGTGCCGATGGTAACGGCCCAATATGCCAACTGGTCCCACGGCAGCAGGTAGCCCGAGAAAGAGAGGAAGAGCGTCAGCACGAACAGGATGACGCCCGTGAACCAGGTAAACTGGCGCGGCGCCTTGTAGCTGCCCGTGAGGTACGTACGCACCATGTGCAGCGTGACGATGGCTACCATCAGTTCGGCGCCAATGCGGTGCAGGTCGCGCATGAACTGGCCGAATGGCACATTGCTCAGCAGCCGGATCATGTCGACGTACGCCTGGTCGGGCGAAGGAGTGTACCAAATCATCAGAATGAGGCCGGTAATGGTCTCGAACATGAAGAGGTACGTGGAGAGCAAACCTAAACGAAAGGTGTGGGTGAAGCGCGTCACGCTCTCGTGGTAGTACGTTGGCTTGATGTGCAGCAGGAATGCTTCATTGTGCGGCTTGAGGCGCGGGTTGGGCCGGCCGGGTGGCTCACCGCGCAACATGCGGCGGACTTCGCCCGGGCTGACGCCGGCGGTGATGCGCGTAAACGTATCATCCACCAGGCCCAAAACCGAGCTCATGAAGCCTTTCTTTTCGACTTCAGGCTGTACAGCCATGGTTCTGCTCTCCTCAACTGGTCCATTCAGCGGGACGAAACGTCGCAGAGCAACGGTTCTGAATGCTTGGTATCGGCCCGGCGCAAGGCCGTGGCCCGGCGCGGCGCTGGGGTGCTGCTTTATGCTGCGGCGCGCGCTGGTGACTCGCCGGCGGGTGAGCCATTGATCTTTGCGCCCGTGTCCACCACCAGTTCACCGTTAGCCTCGATGGTCTCGAAGCGGTCCAGCGACCGAGGCGCGGGGCCCTCAATGTAGTAGCCTTCGCGCGAGAACTTCGAGCCGTGACAGGGGCACTCAAAACGCACGGTGGATGGCTCCCACTTGTACAGGCAGCCCAGGTGCGTGCAAACCATGTAGAGCGCTTTAATGCCCTCATCGGCCGAGTTGACCAGCCAGAACTTGCCTGCGGTGATGCCTTCGGGCGGCGCATCGGTGGGCGGCAGCGCGGACACGGGGCCCAGGAAGAACTGGCCACCAAACTCGCCTGCCTTGAAGCGGGGATACATGAACTGGAAGAGGCCGAAGCCGGTCGCGCCGGTCACGAGCAGCAGCGCGCCGCCCCACGCATAGGTGAGGAACTCGCGCCGGTTCATCTCGCGTTTTGCCAACTCTTCAGGGCTTAACACCTGCGGCAAGTAGGAGGTGTCGTCCAGCGCGCCTGCAGTGAGTGCTGCGCCACTGGCCGCACCGTTGGTCGTGCCATGTTGCGCGCCTTGCTGCGCGCTTGTGGGCGCGGGCGCAACCGGCTCGGCAACCACCATTGCGGGGGCAGGCGGCACTGCAGGAGAGTGCTCCGCAGCCTTTTCGGTAGGCGCCGCCGGTGTATCAATGGCCGGTTCCACCGGCGCCTCAATTGCCGGCGCCTGCGCAATGGCAACGGCTTGCGCCACGGCCGGCGCCTCCGGTGCGCTTGGCTGAGCGGCTGCGGGTGCGCTGGCTACTGCAGCCTTGGGCGCGGCATCCGTCTCGCCCGTCGCTGCCTCGGCCTTGGCGCGCTGCGCCGCCTCCTGCATCTTGCGTTTCAGTTCGGCAACGCGGTCGCTGTCTGCCACTACTTGCCTCTCATTCTGATTGAGCGCCAACGGGGAGTGCTTCGGCCCTTCCCATCAGCCATTCTATCATTCTGGGTAGCGCGCAAGCCCATAAATCAGGGCGCGAGTTGTACGTATGGTCTCTGTTCAATCGTGTGTGCAGCGTAACACAGGGGCGACAGCCGGGACATGGGTATCGCCAGGCTGCGGCGAGTGTAGCACACGCGTTTTCACTTTGTCAAAACCCCGGCGATTTTCAGGAGGTGGAATGCGCACGAGTCGGGTGCTTTCCGGCGGTGCGCGGCCCCCACCAGCGCAAATCTATGCGATTACGCGCTGCCCGTCTGTAGGCATTGCGCCAACTTTCACAATGAGTCTGGTCACGTGACAACATGTGCAATATGCAGGCATTCATGCGGTTACTGCAAAGCGCAGGTCAGAGGCGATCCGGCGACGGATTCGCCATTTGCTGAGCCTACGTGTCGCTCAGCGCGCCAAGGCGCTCGGCCAGTTGGCCGCGCCGCTCGCTCAGTTCAACCATCTTGGCGCGCTCGCGCTCGATAAGTTCGGCGGGCGCCTTGGCAGTAAAGCCCGGATTGCCGAGCAGCCCTTCGATGCGCTGCGTTTGCTTGTCGATGTTGTCCAGCTCCTTGTTCAGTCGCGCCCGTTCGGCGGCAAAGTCAATCAGCCCAGCCAATGGCAGGTACACGGTTACGCCGCCCACAGCCAGGGTGACGGACTTGTCGGGCGGCGGCAACTCGGTTGCAATAACGGATGTGTCGCTGTCGATGCGCGCCAACGTCGCCAATAGCGGCAGCGATGCGGCAAGCAGGCCGGCGTGTTCGCCGCCGGCCATGTGTGCAGGAATACGCTTGCCCGGTTCCACATCATACTCGCTGCGCGCATTGCGGATGGCGCGCACGACCTCCTGAATGCGGCCAAAGCTCTCATCGGCAAGCGGGTCCACATGACCCGCGTGCGCAGGCCAGCGCGTCACGATGAGCGCGCGCCCCGCCGCGCCAACCTGCGCAATGCCCGGCAGGCTTTGCCAAATCTCCTCGGTAACGAATGGCATGAATGGGTGCAAAAGGCGCAGGCTGCGCTCGAGCACGTACGCGAGCACCTGACGTGTGGCCTGCGCCTCCTCAGGCGCGCCATCGTAAATGCGCACCTTCGAGGCCTCGATGTACCAGTCGCAATAGTCGCTCCACAGGAACTCGTAGAGCTGTCGACCTGCCTCACCCAATTGCCATTCGCGAATCAGGCGCGTCACATCCGCCGTCACCGCATCCAGGCGGCTGAGGATCCAGCGGTCGGGCAAGGCGAGGTGACTTTCTCCTGGCAGCGCATAGCCGCGTGCGTGAATATCGCCCTCGTCAAGCGACATTTCCTGCCCCTCGAGATTCATGATGACAAAGCGCGCGGCATTCCAGATTTTGTTGGCGAAGTTGCGGCTGCTCTCCACGCGCTGGATGGCCAGCTTGGCATCATTGCCCGGCGTGGATGTGGTGAGCAGCGTGTAGCGCAGTGCGTCGGCGCCGTAGTCGCGGATCAGGTCGAGCGGGTCGAGGGCGTTGCCCAGCGACTTGCTCATCTTGCGCCCCTTGTCGTCGCGGATGATGCCGTGCAGATAGACCGTACGGAATGGAACTTCACCCGTGAACTTGAGGCCGAGCATGATCATGCGCGCCACCCAGAAGAAGAGGATGTCGTAGCCCGTTTCGAGGACGCTGGTGGGATAGTAGCGCGCCAGGTCTCCCGTCTGCGCGGGCCAGCCCAGCGTGCTGAAGGGCCATAGCCCGCTGCTGAACCATGTGTCGAGCACGTCGGGGTCCTGCTCAAGCGCGACCGCACGGCCAAACTGGGCTGCGGCCTGGGCATGGGCGTCTGCCTCGCTGCGCGCCGCGAAGATGCTCCCTTCGGGTCCATACCAGATGGGAATGCGGTGGCCCCACCACAATTGGCGGCTGATGCACCAGTCGCGGATGTTCTCCATCCAGTGATAGTAGGTCTTTTCAAAGCGCTGCGGGACGATTTCGATCGCACCCGTGCGCACTGCTTCGATGGCCGGCTCAGCCAGCGGCTGCATCTTCACCCACCACTGTTCGCTGAGCAGCGGCTCGACGATCGTGCCGCAGCGCTGGCAGTGGCCCACCTGGTGCAGCCGCTCCTCGTCGCGCACCACCAGTCCGGCGGCGCGCATCTCTTCCCACAGGCGCTTGCGCGCATCGAAGCGATCGAGCCCGGCGAAGGGCCCCGCCGCGTCGTTGAGCGTCGCGTCGTTGTTGAGGATGTTGATCATCTCCAACCCGTGGCGCAGGCCGATCTCGTAGTCGTTGGGGTCGTGGCCAGGCGTCACCTTGAGCGCGCCCGTGCCAAACTCCATGTCCACATAGGCGTCCGCAATCACGGGGATGCGCCGGCCCAGGATCGGCACAATCGCCGTACGCCCCACCAACGGCGCGTAGCGCAGGTCTTCCGGGTGGACAGCCACCGCGGTATCCCCCAGGATTGTCTCGGGGCGCGTCGTGCTGACTTCAAGGTACTCATCGCCGCTGCCCCCCTCAAGCATGTACTTGAAGGTGTAGAAGCGCCCCTTCTCTTCCTCGTAGTCGACCTCGAGGTCGCTGATGGCGCTCATGCAGCGGGGACACCAGTTAACCAGCCGCTTGCCACGGTAGATCAGCCCCTCGTTGTAGAGGCGAATGAAGGCTTCGAGCACCGCCTCGCTGAGTCCGGCATCAAGGGTGAAACGCTCGCGTTGCCAATCGCAGGAGATGCCCATGCGCTGCTGCTGCAGCGTGATGCGGCCGTGATACTCCTCTTTCCAGCCCCACACCTCTTCAACGAAGCGCTCGCGGCCCAGGTCGTGGCGCGTCTTGCCCTGCTGCGCAAGCTGGCGCTCCACCACATTCTGCGTGGCAATGCCCGCGTGGTCGCTGCCGGGCACCCAAAGCGTGGGCACGCCCGCCATGCGATGGTAGCGAATGAGGCTGTCTTCGACGGCGTTGGTGATGCCGTGGCCCAGATGCAGAATGCCGGTGACGTTGGGCGGGGGCATGGAGATGACGAAGGGCGCGGCGGCAGGATCGGCCAGCCCCGACGCGATCTGTTGCTCGGGATGGAAGTAGCCGCGTGCATTCCACCAGGCGTAGAGACGCTCTTCGGTCTCGTGATGCGAGTAGGCTTTGGGCATTTCGGACATAGGGTGCCTCGTCAATAGTGTAAATCGGGTGCAGTGTCGACTGGTGGACTGGTGGATTCGTAAGTGGTAAGTGGTGAATTGGTAAGGAGTGCGATGAGGTGAACGCGCACCCATTACCAATTCACCACTTACTACTTACCAGCCCACCAGTCGACACCGAGTGTGAGACTAAACAAAAAGCCACCCCGTCCTTCAAGGACGGAGCAGCTCCGCGGTGCCACCTTGCTTGTGAGCGCTGCGCCCCGCAAGCGGAACGCGCGCACACCACTCTGCGCGCTAACGGGCGAACCCGGACCCGGCTACTCAACTTCGCCCGGCCAACCTTCCCGGCTACCTTCCCCGCTGCCTTGCGAATGCGGCTTGCAGCCAACGACCGCATCTCTCTGGCGCCGGCGCGGCGGGTACTCCTCCGGTGCACTGTTGTTTTCTATGCACACATTGTAGCGAAGGCGGCGCAGCGGGTCAAGGTTGCGGCAGCCTGCGCGAGCGCAAGCCTGCAAATGCAATCTGTTCCCGCTGCCCCGCGTACTGTCACGTCATCACAGGCCAGTCGCCAACTGAAGAGAGTGGCGGCGCGCCAGATACGGAATGGGATCTATTTACCGCCACCGCGACCATTCTGGCCGCTCTCCCCCTGATTGTCTCCGCTGTCCTTGGCGTCGTGCTTATCCTCTTGTCCGTGCTTGTCCTTGTTGTCCTTGTCGTCCTTGTCGTCCTTGTCGTCCTTGTCGTTCTTGTCGTTCTTGTCGTCATCTTCGTCCTGGACATCCTGCTCGTCCATATCGGCTTTGTCATCGTTGCCATAGCCCTGATCATGGTCCTCGAGTGACTCGCCTACCTTGTTGTGGCCAGGCGAATCGGCAGAAGAGCCTGCACGCGTGTTCGGAAGTGAGATGTTCAAATTGCCAGGAGCGGCGGCGGACGGCAGTTGCAGCGTTCCCTGGATTGCTCCCTCAGGGTATTGACTTGTGTCCACGCTGACCGCGTAGCGACTATAGTTCTGGCGGATCTCCTTCACCAGTTCCTTCTCGACGGTAATGCAGGCGGCGTCTTCACTGAGCCCGTCTTGCAGGACAACCACGGTCTGTTGCGTAACCAGATTGACGATACGCAATTCACTGACCGGAGAAAGCCCTTCCACTTCCACGGTGAAGCAGATGCGCGACTGACCCTGGTTCAGTTCGAGCCGCACAGCGCCGCTGCCGTCGACATCGCCCAAATTTGCATCCACGCCCCCTGAAAGCGGAGCGACAAGGGGTCTCCCCTGCGCGTGAACCGGGGCGGCGATCAAGAGTAAACCGGTGGCCAGGGCGGCAGCACCATATGTCATTCGTTTCATCATGAAGCATCTCCTTATTATCGGCAGTCACGAACAATTACGCGCGCCACTGGTGGCGCAGCGTTCTGCAGGGGCACTTAATCATACCGCGCGGGGTGCGCTGTATGCGGACCGTCGTCCATCGACTGAAATGCGCTGAGTGACCGCCTGCGCTACAAACAGGAGGTGTGCTACAGACGCGCGCCGTTGGCCCGAACGATAATGTTTAACATCAAAGCATTCACATTCGGCGCGTTCTTGATTCGACTCCAGATGTACCGTGTCGAAGGCGCGCCCGCAAAGGACATCCATTGAAAGACATTCAGACAATCCATATTGTAGGTATCTCGGGGAGCCTGCGGCGGGCATCCACGAATATGGGCCTGCTGCGTGCCGCGCAGAACCTGTTGCCCGACGGGGTGAGCATGGAGATCGTCAAACTCGACGCAATCCCACTCTACAACGGCGATATCGACGGCCCGGTGCTGCCGGAGCCCGTTCAGGCGCTGAAGGCGGCGTTCGCCCGCGCCGATGGCGTGCTTCTCGCATCGCCCGAGTACAATCATTCCTTCACCGCCGCCCTGAAAAACGCGCTGGACTGGGCAAGCCGCCCGCAAAGCGACGCGACGCTTGTGGGCCTGCCGATTGCCATCATCGGCGCGGGCGGCAAGTCCGGCACCATCCATGGACAAAGGCAGTTGCGCCAGGTGCTCGAGGCGACACGATCGCAGGCCATGCCGCTGCCCGAGTTCTTGCTCAGCATGGCGCGCGACAAATTCGATGGCGACGGCAACCTTACTGATGAGGGCGTCAAGCACGAATTGGCGACCTTCATGCGCGCCTTTGTGGAGTGGATCGAGCGTGTGCGAGAGGCGGAGAAGGTGGTCGTATAGGCAGGACAGGACACCGGGCAATAAGCGATGCATGGTGTGGCGGCTCGTGTGAACCGCTCATTCTCGCATTGTGACGGCTGCGGCCATACGCCGGCGCGCCAACGCCATAAATGAGACTCCTGCGGCGGCGGACGCGACCGCGCAAAATGCAAAGAGCGCGTCGAAGCCCAGCAGTTGCGCCAGCGCACCCCCCAGCAGAAGCCCCGCCAACTGCCCCAGGTTTTGCGTCAGGGTAAAGAGACCGCTGTTGGACGCACGGTTTGCCTCGCTCGAGAGGTCGGCGGTGTAGCTCATGGCGTTGGCCGTGAAGCTGGCAAAGCCAAACGAACGGCTGATCTGCCCCAGAACCACCAGGAAGCCCACGCGCGCCGCGCCAATGTAGAGGAGCTGAACGAGTGCAATCGTCGCGGCGCCGGCAGCGAGCAGCGGCGCGCGGCCGACGGCATCAGAGAGAATGCCTGTGAAGTACATGGCGGGGAAGTCAAGCACGGCAGTCAGTGACGAGAGGCCGCCGATCGCAGTGCGTGAGCGGCCCAGTGCATTCAGGTAGAGCGGGAACATGGAGCTGGACGCGGCCAGCGCTGCCATGATCAAGATGACGCCAAGCAGAAAGAGGCGGGGCATGGCGGTGCGGGGCGCGCCGCTGCCCTGTGCCGCAGCGCCTTCGGCTATCGCCTCAAGTGGGTTGGTGATGCGCGGGCGCGGTTGCGCGCTGCGCCGCAGACGCGTCGCAAATAGGCCACCTGCGAGCGTAATCGCGCCCGCTGCGAGCAGCGAAGCCGAGATGCCGGCGCTATCCGCAAGCGCGCCGCTGCCAAGCGCACCGACAGCGTATGCGACTGATCCAATGCCTCTGTAGACTCCCATTTGCCGCCCGCGAGTAGGCGACGCGCTGAGCAGTTCACCTACTATGGAGAGGCTCATGGTGGCGTAGATGGCGGCGCCGACGCCCTCAATAACCCGCGCGCCGGCCGCCTGCCCCAGGTTCTGCGAAATCGCGACGAGAAGGTAGCCGAGCGCCTGCAGCGTCATCCCCGCCGCGAGCAGAACACGACGCGCGCCGAGTCTGTCGGCATAGCGCCCAATCACCGCGCTCGTGATGATGGTTGTCGAGATGAAGAGCGTAATGATGAGCGATACCTGAAAGTAACTCGCGCCCAGCCCTTGCAGAAAGAGGCCAATAAACGCGCCGCCCGCCCCCAGCGCACAGAAGAAGGTTGCGGTCACGGCGGTCATGATGCGGAGATTGTAGGTCATGCGGGTATGCAGTCAGCTGGGCCGGCGGCGCGGAGCGTCGGGCGGCAGCGGCGCACCAGTCGCGCCGATTAGGGGAAGGGGCGCATCGGCATGGCGGACTGTCTGCGATGTGAGCCAGGCCAGCACGATGGAGAGCACGACGTCCGCCGCGAACGCAGAAGTGTCCACGACGAGGTCGGCATGTTCGCGGGCGTGCGCAAGCCGCTGCAGTTCCTGGGTGCGGGCGCTGTCGCTCCACGTTACGTCGTCACGCCGCGCCCGCTGCGCTTCCAGCGAGACATCAAGAAAGATGAGCGCGCGTGGCGCCTCGAACTGTCGCCACAGGTCGGTCACGTTGGCGTGCTCCTGACTCACGGGGCGGGCATCGTAGCCCGCGTTGCGCAGCGCGTTCACGAGAGTCGATTTGCCCGCAGCGCTCACGCCGACCACCTTGATGATGGGAAGCGGGCGCGCTGGCCTGGGCGGCTCAACTGCATCAACCACGGCGACCCTCCGCCGCCTAACCAATCGGGAAGCGCAGCACAAGCCGTCGCACCTGGTTCGGTTCAGGCTGGGCGCGCACGGTGATGACCGCGACGGTGGCATCGTCATGCGGGCGCTGCCTGTCGAGGCGCAGCGCCTCGGCCAGCACGCTGTCGGCAATGCACTCCGCCGAGACTGTCCCGTCCGGCGCGAGTTGGTGCAAGAGGGTGGGCAGGTCAATGCGCTCGCCTGTACGTGCGCCCGCCGCCCATATGCCGTCGCTGAAGACGAGCAGCGACAACTCCGCCTCGAGCGCATATTGCGTTATCGATGGCTTGGTGTTGACATGGACACCGACGGCATCGGTTTCGTCATCCAGCCACTCAATCGCGCCGCCGCGCAGCAGGATGCTTGGGCAGCGGCTGTTGCGGCTGACGACCAGCGTGCGCGTCACCAGGTCAACGCTCACCATGACAAGTTCGGCGCTTACCTGGCCTCCCCGTTGCGCGTGCAGTGCATCGTGCGTGGCGCGCGCCACCGCGCCGTCGCGCACGCCTTCGGAGATGAGCGCAATTGCCTTGTGCACCACCAGGTTGCTGATTGCCTTGGCGCTGCGCCCGCTGCGCTGGCCGTCGGCCATGACGAGGCTCATGCCGCCGCGTGGCCGCTCGATGAGTTCGACGGTGTCGCCGCTCTCGCTGGTGGCATATTTGCCTACTTTGGCTACTGCGGCGTGCACTTCGAGGAAGGGGGTCATTGCAGCCTGCCTACAGATTCGAACACGCGGCCACGGCGCCCCATTGCGCCGTTAGTCCACATCAATGCCAAGGATGTCGCTGACGCCGGTGTCGTAGCAGTCGGCCAGACGGCGTAGTTCGTCCAGCGACAGGCGGCGTTCCTTGAACTCGACATCGAAGAGAAGCTGCTGCGAGAGCCCTGTGCGCTGCTGGATTTCCTCGTAGGTGAGGCCATGCGCGGCGCGCAACTGGCGCAGAATCGCGCTCACGCGGCTGCGTGCCAGCGAACGGATTGCCTGGCGCGTGCGCTCGGGGGTGTCATCGATCGTCGGCGTCACCCTGCGCTGGCGGTTGTCGGAGAGGCGCAGTACGCCTTCGCGCATGCGCTCGAGGAGTTCGTCGTGTTCAGCCATGTGGCGCAGGTCCGAATGGTGAAGGCGTGGCGTATGCAGGGCGGAAGCCCGCCGTGCTCGTGTGGGTAGGGACTGTGAGTTAATTGTGACAGAATCGCGCCCGCAGCGCAAGGTGCGCGCAGGCTTCGGGTGCGTGCACGAGTTGTCAGTGAGATTTTACAGAAGAGGTTCTCCACTGGTA
>CAYRVP010000061.1:0-22811 GCA_964427845.1 uncultured Caldilineaceae bacterium | reverse complement strand
TTTCCAGGTCGGGCTCAGCCAGCGCCTGATGCGCACAACCGATGCCGACCCCTTTACAATATATCGCGCTTTGCGCATGCTCAACCCGTCACCCTACATGTTCTTCCTCGACTTTGCGGGCGTGGCCGGCATTCGTGGCGAGCCGCTGCGCGTGGTCGGTTCCAGCCCCGAAATGCATGTTCGCCTTGAGAATGGCCTCGCCTCGCTCCACCCCATCGCCGGCACGCGCTGGCGCGGGGGCAGCCCCGAAGAGGACCAAATCCTCGCCGACGAGCTGCTCGCCGACCCCAAGGAGCGCGCCGAGCATGTTATGCTTGTGGACCTGGGCCGCAATGACCTTGGCCGCGTCTGCGAATATGGCACCGTCACCGTGCCCACCATGATGGTCGTCGAGCGCTACAGCCATGTCATGCACATTGTCAGCGACGTGCGCGGCAAAATCCGCCCCGAGCATGACGCATTCAGCCTTATTCGGGCCACCTTTCCGGCGGGCACACTCAGCGGCGCGCCCAAGGTGCGCGCCATGGAAATCATCGAGGAACTTGAGGGCACGCGCCGCGGCCTCTACGGCGGCGCCGTCGGCTATATCGGTTACGATGGCCAAATGGACACCTGCATCACCATCCGCACCGTTGTCATGCAAGGCACTCGCTGCGCCCTGCAGGCGGGCGGCGGCATCGTCGCCGACAGCGACCCCACCTACGAGTTCAACGAGAGCATGAATAAGGCCAAGGCGCTGGCTGTGGCGGTGGAGCACGCCGAGCGCGGCCTGTGAAGTCGAACACTGGTTGACTGGTTGACTGGTTGACTGGTTGACTGGTGATCATGGACAGTCAACCAGTCAACCAGTCAACCAGTCAACCAGTCAACAATCAAGCACTATCTAGAGGAACCACCCATGCCCGACAAGAAACGCATCCTCACCGGCGACCGCCCTACGGGCAAACTGCACCTGGGCCACTATGTGGGCAGCCACCGCCACCGCCTTGCTCTGCAGGACCAGTACGAGTGCTTTTTCCTCGTGGCCGACCTGCACATGCTCACCACCAAGCCTGACAAAGCAGACATTCTCGCGATTGCCGACAATGCGCGCGCCATCGTCATGGATCATCTGGCCATCGGCATTGACCCGGCCAAAGTCACCTTCTACCTGCAGTCGGCCGTGCATGAGGTCTACGAGCTGCAGTTGCTCATCTCCAGCCTCGTCACCGTCGAGCGGCTGCAGCAGCTGCCCACCATCAAGGACATGGCCGCCGCCGCCAACATGGAGCAGATTCCCTACAACCTGCTCGGCTATCCCGTGCTGCAGGCGGCTGACATCCTCATGCCGCGCGCAAACCTCGTACCGGTCGGCAAGGACAACGAGAGCCACGTCGAACTCACCCGCCAGATTGCGCGGCGCTTCAATAACGCCTATGGCGAGGTCTTTCCCCTGCCCGACGCCTACGTGGTGGGCGGTACACTCGTGGGCACCGACGGCCAGGCCAAGATGAGCAAGAGCCTCAACAATGCGATCTTCCTCAGTGACGACGCCCGCACCGTGACGAAGAAGGTCATGGGCATGTACACCGACCCCAACCGCATCACCTCGGATGTCCCCGGCACGGTGGAGGGCAACCCGGTCTTCATTTACCACGACGTCTTCAATCCCAACGTGGCCGAGGTGGCGGACCTGAAGGCGCGCTACCGCACCGGCACGGTGGGCGATGTCGAGGTCAAGGAAAAGCTGGCGCTCGCGCTCAACAACTTCCTCGATCCGCAGCGCGAGCGCCGCGCCCACTATGAGGCGCAGACCGGTTTCGTGGACGAATTGCTCTTTGAGGGTACGCTGCGGGTGCGTGAGGAAGCCAAACTGACGCTGCTCGAAATGAAGAAGGCAATGGGCCTCACAGGCGTTTGGAACAAGCTGAGCCGCGGGGCCGAGAAGCGCCGCAAGAAGAGCGAGTCGCAGTCCGAAGCCGAGGCAGCGGCCGTTGCGCAAGGAGAAGGCGCATGATTGCCGTCATCGACAACTACGACAGTTTCACCTACAATCTGGTGCAGTACCTGGGCGAACTGGTGCATGGCAGCCGGGAGATACGCGTCTGGCGCAACAACGAAATCGACGTGGAAGAGCTCGCCGATCAGCACCCCACGCACATCCTCATCAGCCCCGGCCCCGGCACGCCCGAGGAAGACAGCGGCATCAGCAACGATGTCATTCGCGTTCTGGGGCAAACGACGCCGATCCTGGGCGTCTGTTTGGGGCAGCAGTGCATGGGCTACGTCTTCGGCGGCAAGGTAGTGCGTGCGCCCCGCCTCATGCACGGCAAGGTGAGCCCGGTGCACCACAAGGGCCACGGCCTCTTCAAGGGGTTGCCCACCCCCTTCATGGCCACGCGCTACCACAGCCTGATTGTGGAGGAGCCGCTGCCCGACGTGCTCGAGGTGACGGCCTTCACCACCGAGGGCGAGGTCATGGGGTTGAGCCATCGCACGCTGCCCATTCACGGCGTGCAGTTCCACCCCGAGAGCATCCTCACCGAATATGGCAAAGAACTTCTTCACAATTTTCTGCGCATGGAACCAGCGCACATGAGTATCTGATGGCAAGCGCCGAACCCTTGAACCTTTGAACCTTGAACTCTTGAATCTCTGAATGAACACCGAAGCCGCAGACGCCATCCGCACCTATGCCCTCACCTCGCCGCTGAGCACGCTCGCCGGCAGCGATCTTGTTGTGCGTGAGGAATGGCAAGGCAGCGACAATCTGCTCTGGCGGTTGAGCGTCGCCTCCAACGGCGTGGCCGAGCCTGCCGCCGACACCGTCATCAAAATGTACATGGATGCCGGCTGGGTGCGCGGCCGCCGCGAATTTGAGGCCCAGCAGCTCTTTGCGCCCCTCGGCCTCGCACCAAAGCCTCTCTGGTTCGACCGTGACGCCGAGCTGCTGCCGCGCCAGGTTGTTGCCTATGCCTATGTGGTGGGCAGTCCGCCCGACATGGCCGATGCCCAGGTGCGCCGCGCGCTTGCGCTGGCCATCGCCACCGTCCACGCCAGTGATGCTGGCGCCATGCCGCGCGTCTCGCCCAACCCCATGGGCTTCGACACCTTCTCGCCGCTGCTTCAGGAGAACATCGCCACGGTGCGCACCGATATGGCGCATAACAGCGCCATTGCCAAGGCGCTCGACGCGTTGCAGGCCGCAGCAGCCCACCTCGCGGCCGACGCCGCACCCCTCTGGGCCAGCGCTGCATCCACTCCGATTCATGGTGAGTTCAGCCCCGAGAACGCACTGATTGGCCCCGGCGGCGTTACGCTAATCGACTGGGAGCTTTCGGGACTGGGCGACCCCGCACTCGAGGTCGCGCGTTTTGTCCAGGGCCATCTTGTGGACAGCGCCGCGCGCGCGGCGTGGCTGGAGACTTACCTGACCGCCTACAGTGCGCCCGGACTCGCCGATCGCATCGCCATCTACCGCCGCTTGCTCCCCACCGAGTGGCTCTGCCTCCTGCTTGGCGGCCTCGATGATGCGCTGCGCACCTTTGGCGCCGACATACGCGATGACATGATCAAACTGGTGGGTGCTGTCTTTGCCGCCGCGGCCGACGCATTGGACGTGTCGGCCCGGCCCGAGCGCACTTCGATTGAGCAAATGCTTGACGCCCTCATAGCCGGAGGTAAGCAATGAGTATGGCCAACGCTTCACATCCTGCGTCCGCGCCGCCTGCCACTCAGGCGCCGCAGCCCGCCGTGCAGGCTGCCATCCACCGCCTCTTCGCGCACGAGAATCTCTCCGTCGACTTGGCCGACGCCGCCATGTCCCAGATCATGCTGGGCGAGGCCAGCCCAGCCCAAATCGGCGCGTTTCTGGCTGCGCTGCGCATGAAGGGCGAGACGGTTGACGAGATCACCGGCTGCGCACTTGCCATGAAGCGCTGCGCCGTGCAGGTCTCCCCTGCCATCGGGGACGCGATGCTGGTCGATATTGTGGGCACGGGCGGTGACAGCAGCGGCACCTTCAACATCAGCACCACGGCGGCCTTCGTGGTGGCCGGCCACGGCGTCAAAGTGGCCAAACACGGCAACCGCTCCGTCTCGAGCAAATGCGGCAGCGCCGACGTGCTGGCCGCGCTCGGGGTTCATCTCGCGCTGACCGCAGAGCAGGCTGCCACCTGTATTGAGGAAGTAGGCATCGCCTTCCTCTTCGCACCCCAATATCATCCTGCCATGAAGAACGCGATTGGGCCGCGCCGCGAATTGGCGGCGCGCACGATCTTCAACATCCTGGGGCCGCTCACCAATCCCGCCTCAGCCACCAACCTGCTCGTGGGCGTCTACGACCCTGCGCTGACCGAACCTCTGGCCAACGTGCTCGGCCAAATGGGCGCTCGCGCCGCCTACGTTGTGCATGGCGCAGGTGGACTCGATGAACTGAGCCTCGCCGGCCCCAACCGCGTGAGCCACCTGTACGAAGGCAGCGTGCGCAGCTATGACTTCGACGCCACCACGCTCGGCTTGCCCAGCGCCGTCCCCGCCGACCTGCTTGGCGGCGCTGCCGACGAGAATGCCGCCATTACCCTGGCAATCCTGCGCGGCGAACTGCACGGCCCCAAGCGCGACGCCGTTTTGCTCAACGCCGCCTTCGCCCTCTCCACTGAATGCGGCGATCTGCGCGCCGGCCTGGAGGAGGCGACCGACAGCATCGACAGCGGCAAGGCGCTGGCCGTTCTGGAGGCGTTCATCGCCAGGTCCAGGAGCTTTGCAGATCGATCGTGACCTATAATTGATTGAGGATTGATGATTGAGGATTGATGATTGATAGCAGGCCGACCATGCGGCGAGTGGTATCAATCTCCAATCGTCAATCTTCAATCATCAATCACCAATCGTCAACTCTGACGTACGAGCCACCCTACATCTGCCGGAAACCCATGCCGCCAAAACCATCCAAACTCGACATCGCCAAGCACAAAGGCCACGTCCTCGACCAGATCATGGCCACCAAACGCGACGAAGTACCGCGCCAAATGGCCATCGCACCCCTCAGCCAGGTCAAGGCCTTTGCCGCACTCGCGCCGCCTGCGCTTGACTTCGCGGCCGCTCTCTCGGCCGCAACCGGCGTCGCGCTCATCGCCGAGGTCAAGCGCGCGAGCCCCTCGCGCGGGCTCATCGCCATGGACTGGGACCCCGAGCTGATTGCCGAGACCTATGCGCGCAATGGCGCGGCCGCCATCTCCTGCCTCACCGACAAGACCTACTTCCAGGGCAATCTGGAGCACCTGACCAGCATCAAGGAACGGCTGCGCACCATCGGCAAGAATCTACCCGTGTTGCGCAAAGACTTCATCTACCACGAGTACCAGGTCTACGAAGCGCGTATGGCCGGGGCCGATGCCATCCTGCTGATTGTGGCCGTGCTGGGCGACAAGGAACTGCGTCAACTGCACGCCCTCGCCACGAGCCTGGGCATGGCCGTCCTGGTTGAGGTGCATGACGAGAATGAGGTCAAGCGCGCGCTGGCAATCTCACCGCGTATCCTCGGCGTCAACAACCGCAATCTCAGGAACTTCGAGGTGGACATCGAGACAACGGGGCGGCTACGGCCCCTCATCCCGCCCGAGGTTATCCTCGTCTCCGAGAGCGGCATCGCCGGCGTGGATGAGGTCGCGCGCTTGCAGGCAATGGGCTGCAACGCCATGCTCGTGGGCGAAACCTTCTGCCGCCTGCCCCAGTCCCAGCGTGCCAACAAGGTGCGCCAATTCGTCCACGCCGGCCAGTGACAACTGCCAACCAATACCTCGACACAGAGGACACAGAGGGAACAGAGAAGCACAGAGAACAGCAACAGCTTAAGAGTCGCAAAGGTTGTTGCCGTTCTCCGTGTTTCTCTGTTCCCTCCGTGTCCTCTGTGTCAGGGTTTTGCCCTTATTCTCTTTTACCGGAAAGCAGGATGAAGTGAACGACCCCGTTTCCTATCACATGACCCCCGATGAGTTTCGCCGCCACGGCCACGAACTCATTGAGTGGCTCGCGACCTATCAGGAGCAGGTGGAGCAGTACCCCGTGCGCAGCCGCGTCCAGCCTGGCCAGATCCGTGCCGCACTGCCGCCCACCGCACCCGAACGGGGCGAATCCTTCGACGCAATGATGGCCGACGTCGACGCCATCATCATGCCCGGCATCACGCACTGGCAATCGCCCAACTTCTACGCCTACTTCCCCGCCAACGTCTCCGGCCCGGCCATCCTGGGCGAGATGCTTGCCGCCGGGCTGGGTGTCAACGGCATGCTCTGGATTACCAGTCCGGCCGCCACCGAACTTGAAACGCACGTGCTCGACTGGCTTGTGGCCATGCTCGACCTGCCGCAGCGCTTCCTCTCGAGCAGCACGGGCGGCGGCGTGATCCAGGATTCAGCCTCGAGCGCGACGCTCTGCGCGCTGATTGCGGCGCGCGAACGCATGACCGCCTTTGCGGCGCGTGCCGGTGGCGTCCCCAGTGGCCTTGTTGCCTACGCGTCGACGCAGGCGCACTCCTCGGCCGAAAAGGCCATGATGATTGCGGGCATGGGCAGCGAAAATTTGCGACTCATCGAGGTGGACGAGCACTTCGCCATGCGCCCCGATTCCCTTGCCACGCAGATTGCCGCCGACCGCGCCGCCGGCCTCACCCCTTTCTTCGTCATGGCAACTGTCGGCACGACCTCATCCGAGGCGATGGATCCGCTGCCGGCAATTGGTGCAATTGCCGAGGCGGAGGGACTCTGGTTCCATGTCGACGGGGCCATGGCGGGCACGGCCGCCCTCTGCCCCGAGTTCCGCCACCTCCAGACGGGCATCGAGCGGGCTGACTCATACTGCTTCAACCCCCACAAGTGGATGTTCACCAACTTCGACTGCGACTGCTTCTTCGTGGCCGACCGCAGCGCGCTCATCGGCGCGCTCAGTGTGCTGCCCGAGTATCTGCGCAACCAGGCCTCCGGCGCCGGCCAGGTAATCGACTACCGCGACTGGCAGGTGCCCCTGGGTCGCCGCTTCCGCGCACTCAAGCTCTGGTTTGTCATTCGCCACTATGGCATTGAGGGCTTGCAGCACCACGTGCGTGAACATGTGGCGCTGGCGCAGGAATTTGCCGCCTGGGTGAAGGCCGACCCTGACTTCGAGCTGGTCGCCCCGGCGCCCCTCAACCTCGTCTGCTTCCGCCACCGTGGCGATGATGCCTTCAACGAACGGCTCATGGCATCCGTGAACGATTCGGGCGCGATCTACCTGACACACACCAGGCTCGCTGGCCGCTACACGCTGCGTATGGTGGTTGGGCAGACGAACACCGAGCGCCGCCATGTCGAGGCCGCATGGCAGGCTGTGCGCGAGCATGCGCGTGCGCTTGCACAGCCCGCGTAGCAGCACGCGAGTGATTCGCCCCTTTGGAATGGAGCCCCCTGTCCTCATCTGAAGCCTGGGGGACTTGAGAGGAATCTATGATGGACTCAGTCGATCGCGAGATTCTGTGGCGGCAGTTCGGGGCAGCAATCGACATGTTTGGCGACACGCTGCGCGACTGCCCGGATGACTTGTGGGATAAGAAACTGTGGGGAGACCAACCAGACCAATGGGTGGCGGCCGATTTTTCGACATTCGGGTATTTGGGCTTTCACACGCTCTTCTGGCTGGATCTGTACCTGACAGGGGAGGACGAGGAGCGCTTTGCCCCACCAGCGCCTTTTTCCATCGCAGAGATGAACGCCGGCGAAGTGCTGCCTCGCATCTATACCCGGCATGAGTTGCTCACCTACCTTGCCTATTGTCGCCGGAAGTGCCAGGATTTGCTTGGCGCACTCTCGGATGAGCAGGCATATCGGCTGTGCCGCCACCCGTGGGGCGAGGTCCCCTATGTGGAATTGCAGTTGTACAACCTGCGCCACGTGCAAGAGCACGGTGCACAACTGCGCATGTTCCTGGGACAGCTAGCGGGGAAATCGGCGCGGTGGACTGCGCGGGCTCGTTGAGCGACCCCACATGTTCTGTTCCGAATGTCGTCGCCAACCTTGTCGTGGGCCGCTCAATGCGCCGCCATGCACAGCCTTGCATCACGGGAAGTGACTACGCCTCGTTATGATAAGCGTCAAGATTTGCGGCTTGACCACACTCGAAGACGCACGCGCCGCCAGAGATGCCGGCGCCGACCTCCTCGGCTTCATTTTCTATGCGAAATCACCCCGCTACACTGGCGAGGACAACGTGCGCGCCATTGTGCGCGCTTTGCGCGTCGATGCCGCAGCCGCACGCCGCGCCGCCGCTGCGCAAGACAAACACGCGCCTCTGTCCATTCGCCTGCCCCACATGGTGGGCGTCTTTGTCAACGCGCCTGTCGCCGACGTGCGTCACGCCCTCGAGTATTGCAGCCTGGACTATGCGCAATTGCACGGTGATGAGCCTGTCGACGACATTCCAGCCATCGACGGGCGCGCCTACAAGGCGATTCGCCCCAACACGCTCACGCGTGCCCTCAGCGATGCCGCGCTCTTCAGCGCCGGCGTACGCCATCGCGGCCCCCATTTGCTCATCGACGCCTACGACCTCACGGCCTACGGCGGCACGGGGCGGCGCGGCGACTGGGCGCTTGCGGCACGCGTCGCCGCCGAGACGCGCCGTATGCTCCTCGCCGGCGGCCTCACACCCGACAACATTGCAGCCGCCGTACGCGAAGTGCGCCCATGGGGTGTGGACGTGAGCAGCGGCGTCGAAAGCAGCCCCGGCCGCAAGGATCACGACGCCATCCGCCGCTTCATCGCCAACGCGCGCGCGGCATGACATGCAGTTTCAACGCAAGGGCGCGAGGTGCGCCAGGACGCAAGGAACGACAACAGCAGGTAAAGCACCTGCGTGCGCCTGAAGCATTTATCCAGGTATCCTGGGGTTGGACTGGTGCATGCCCTGGCTTTTCCTTGCGTCATTGCGCACCTCGCGCCCTTGCGTTGAAACTGCCGCAATCAATGCGCTTTGAGGATTAGCTTCCGTCAAACAAGCGCACGCATGGCCGCAACCCATTCCGCGTCCATCTTCTGCAGCCGCGTCTTCTTCAGATTCTCGCGCACAATCCAGCGAATATTGGCGTCATCCTGCTGCGCCCAGCCGGCGAAGCGCGCTTGGCCCTCCACCGGCTTCGCCACGACGACCACGCTCCACGCATAGCCCAGCGCCTCCAGCGGCTCCAGCGCCCAGCACGCCACAGAATGCTGCAAACTCGCCCGGCGTGTGCGTGGGAGCGCTCTTTGTATTGCGCACGGCGCATGTCCATGCATATTCCGCAGGCGCAAGAGCTGCAATCGAGTGCGCCAGTTCCAGGTTGCCGCGCGGCCCCGGCAGCCCCGAATGGGCACGCAAATACGCATCCCACGCGCCAAGCCCGCGCAATGGTGCAAGCTCGGTCCGATACGATTCGTTTTTGCTCATAAAGCACCGCGCTCTCAGGTGCCGGCTTGCATTGCGGGTTGGTCGGCCCGCCCGCCCTCCGATTGGAAATGGTTTTGCGCCCATGATACACTGCCCGGGTGCGCTGCGCATGCGTGCGCGCTGAATGCGATACAACCGCTTTGTTTGCTGTTCCTTGCCTTTCTTTGCGTCCCTTTGCGTCTTCGCGTCTTTGCGTCAAGCAGTCCCTTTGGTGACATGGAAATTCTCGGCGGCCCCCTTTTTGCCGTGGCCGGTGCAGGTGAATCGCACGGGCCGGGCGTCAGCACCATCGTCTTCGGCTGCCCGCCAGGGCTGCTGCTCGAGCGCGCCCGGATTCAGCACTTCCTCGACCGCCGCCGCCCCGGCAGCAACAAGCACGGCACCCCGCGCCGCGAGGCCGACACGGTGATGCTGCTCTCGGGCCTTTATAGCGAGGATCACGACGCGCTCCTTGCCGGGCCAGTGATTGCGCACACACATGCTGCGGGTGCTGCGCAAACACCAAGCTATGAACGAGGCTACACCACGGGCGAGCCCATCGGCGCGCTCGTACTTTCCACAGCGCAAAAGTCGGATGATTATACGCAGTTCGCCGGCGAAACCGGCGCCGTCCGCCCCGGCCACACCGACCTCGTCAAGCACCACAAGTCGCAGGGTTTTGTGGATGTGCGCGGCGGCGGGCGATCCTCCTACCGCTCCACCATCTCGGACGTCATCGGCGGCTCGATTGCCCGCCTCTTCCTTGCCGAGCACTTTGGCACCGCGATCCTCTCGTCCATCGTGCAGGTAGGGCCGCTCAAGGCGGAACGCACGCTGGCTGCCGAGGCAGACCGGCTGGGCCCCGCTCGAGTTGACGAAACTGCCGTCGCAGCCTTCCAGGCCGCGCTGGCCGACGCCGAAATCCCTGCCTGGGATGGCGCCTTTGCGGATGCAGCCGCCGATCTCATCAAGCGCACGCGCATTTCGGGTGATTCGCTGGGGGCCGTCGTTGAGGTTGTCGCGCTCAATGTGCCACCCCTCCTGGGCGACCCCCTCTACCAGAGCCTCAAATTGCGACTCATGGGTGCGCTGGGCGGCCTCAACGCTGTACAGGCCGTGGAAATCGGCGCAGGTTTTGCCGTTGCCGAACGCACGGGCAGTGCCAACAACGACCCTATCCGCAGCCAGGGCTATCAGCGCAACAGCCACGGCGGCCTCATCGGCGGCATCACCACGGGCATGCCTCTTGTGCTGCGCGTCGCCTTCAAGCCCACCTCCACCATCAACCTGCCGCAGCAGTCCGTGCGCAAGAATTTCGAGGAGATTGACTTCCAGCTTGCCAGGGGCCGCCACGATCCCTGTGTGGGCGTGCGCGCCGGCGTGACGCTCGAGTCGCGCGTGGCCATTGAGTTGATGAACGCGCTCCTCATGCACCAGGCCGGGCGCGTCCACGCCGCCGATTTTCACCTCTTCCCGGGGGCCGCCTGACCATGCAGGATGTGCGCAACATCGTCCTTACCGGCTTCATGGGCACGGGCAAGAGCACCATCGGCCGCCTGCTGGCCGACACTCTGGGTCGCCCTTTCGTGGACATGGATGCAGTGCTTGCCACCCAATTCGGCAAGCCCATTCCCGCAGTATTCGCCGACGAGGGAGAGGCCGCCTTCCGTGTGGCCGAGGCGCGCCTGTGCGCGCAACTGGCCACGCAGAATGGCCTTGTCATCAGCACAGGCGGCGGCGCACTCGTCAACCCGCAGAATCGCGCAGTCCTGGCTGCCACAGGCGTGCTTCTCTGTCTTACCGCAAGCACAGACGAAATCGTGCGCCGCCTTAAGGGGTTGCAGGATCGCCCTCTCCTCAACGGCGACGGCGAACCGCACAGCCGCGTGCGCAGCCTGCTCCATGATCGCCGCCATGCCTACGCCGCCATCCCGCTGCAGGTGGACACGACCGGCTTCACGCCTGCGGCCGTGGTCAGCGCCATCCAGGACGCCATTGCCGCCGACCGCGAAGCGCCGGGCATGCACCGCATCCGTGTGACGCACCCGCAGGGCGGTTACGACATCTGTATTGGCGAAGGGCTGCTAACTCACGCCGGCCGCCTGCTTGCCGGGCGCGGCATCCTGCCCGGCCCCGTGGCGCTTGTCTCGAACGCATCGGTCGCCGACAGCCACGCACCCGGCCTCGAGGAATCGCTGATTGCGGCAGGCTACACGCCGCACCTCTGTCTCGTGCCCGATGGCGAGCAGCACAAGACGCTCTCCTCCGTCGCCGCACTCTACGATCAATTCCTGGACGCGCAGCTGGACAGGCGCGCAACGGTGATCGCGTTGGGCGGCGGGGTCGTGGGCGACATGGCGGGCTTTGCCGCCGCCTCCTACCTGCGCGGCGTGCCTTTCGTGCAGATGCCCACCTCGCTGCTTGCCATGGTTGATGCCTCCGTAGGCGGCAAGACCGGTGTCGACTTGCCCCAGGGCAAGAACCTTGTCGGCGCGTTCAAGCAGCCCGAGGCCGTCATCATCGACACCGCCGTGCTCGAAACGCTGCCCGCCGCCGAATTCCGCTCAGGCATGGCCGAAGTCGTCAAGCATGGCCTCATCGCCGCACCGGACCTCTTTGCCCAACTCGAGCAGAGCGGCCCCACGACCATGGCGCACATGGTGGCCGACGCCGTGCGCGTCAAGGTGCGCGTGGTGGAGGAAGACCCCTTCGAACAGGGGCGGCGCGCCGTGCTCAACCTCGGCCACACATTCGGCCATGCCCTCGAGCAGGTGAGCCATTACGCCATCCGCCACGGCGAGGCAGTGGCAATCGGCATGGTGGCCGCCACGCAATTATCCGCCGCCATGGGCTGTTGCACACCCGATCTGTTGCCACGCCTCGAGCGCATGCTCACGCGCCTGGGTCTGCCCACGCGCGCGCAGGGCTACGCCGTCGACGAGATCATGGCCGCCATGGGCCACGACAAGAAGCGTGCAGGCAAGACGCTGCGCTTCGTTCTGCCGCGCGCCGTGGGCGATGTCTTCGTAACCGACAGCCCCGGCGACGACCTTGTGCGCGCCGCCGTCACCTACATCCTGAGCGAGGCCCCACGTGGCTGAAATCGCACTCCTGCACGGCCCCAACCTCAACCTGCTTGGCACGCGCGAGCCCGCCATATACGGCGCCGATACCCTCGCGGCCATTGAGCTGCGCCTGCGCGCCGCCGCACCCGCACACACCATCCGCTCGCTCCAGAGCAACCATGAAGGCGCGCTCATCGACTTCATCCACGCCGCGCGCGAATGGGCGCAGGGAATCGTCATCAACCCCGGCGCGTTCACCCATTACTCCTATGCGCTGCGCGACGCCATCGCCGCCGTTCAACTGCCCACCGTGGAAGTGCACCTAAGCAACATCCACGCCCGCGAGCCATTCCGCCACACCTCAGTCATCGCCCCGGTCTGTGTCGGGCAAATCTGCGGCTTTGGCTGGCGCAGCTACCTGCTCGGCCTCGAGGCGCTGCTGGCTCACCTGGACGACCAGGCCGCCCCGCCATCCCACAAGGAGAACCCTGCGTGACCCACATCGCCGCCTGCACGCAAAACCGCACCCGTAGCACGCATGTCCATCTGTTGCTATCACTGCTCGCCATGGCGCTCCTGGCGCTGCTGCTGGGCGGCTGCGATCAGGACCGCCCTGATCCCACGCCCGCGCCGGCCTCGCCCTCCGCCCCAGCGGACGGTTCCGCGCCCGCAGTTGATGCTGCGGGAAGCGCCGGCGCGCCCGGCGCGCAGCCCGCCGCCAGCCCAACGCCGGCTCCGACTCCCTTCACACCCCAGGGCGATCTCGTGCTCTGGCACAGTTGGGCGGGCCCGGACGCCGACGCCCTCACGCAAATCCTCACGCAGCTCAAGCAGGATGCGCCGCTGCTCAACGTCGAAACGCTCTACATTGCGCCCAACGACCTGCCTCAGGCCTACGCCGACGCCGTGGCAGCCGGCGGTGGCCCGGATGTCGCCGTCACCGAGAATTGGTGGATCAGCAATATGGTGGGGGCGAATGTCGTCCGCCCGCTCGATGATCTGCTCCAGCCTGGCCAGTCCGAACAGTTCTACATTGCCAGCCTGGCCAACTTCAGCCGCAACGGCACGCTCTATGCGCTCCCCGCCACCTATCAACTCGTCAGCCTCTTCCAGAATACGGCCGTCACCACAGGCACTGTGCCCGCCACCACCGGCGCCATGCTCGAGCAGGCGCTGGCTTCGCCCGCCAACGGCCTGGGCATGTACGCCAACCTCTTCCATGTCTGGTGGGGCTTTCCGGCCCACGGCGCACGGCTCTTCGATGACAGCGGACGCGTCATCCTCGACCAGGGTAACGGCGCCCGCGCCTATCTGCAGTGGCTGAAGGAGATGGGCGCCGCGCCCGGCTCATACGTGGACAGCGACTACGGTATGTTGATGGACCGCTTCAAGAAGGGAGAGTTCGGCTACTTTGTGGATGGCCCCTGGGCCACCGCGGAGTTGCGCGCGGCGCTGGGTGACAGCCTCGCCGTCGTCCCGTTGCCCGCCGGCCCCAATGGCCCGGCCCAGCCGTGGCTTCAGGGCGAGGGCGTTATTCTTAACCCCGCACTCGACGCCCAGCGCGCGCCGTTGGCCTTCTATCTCGCCTCCATCCTCACCAGCCCCGCCGGCGCTGCACGCTTCGCCGAGGGCGGTGCGTTGCCCGCCAACCAGCGCGCGCAGCTGCCTGCTGATCCAGTGCTGCGCGGCTTCATGGCACAGGCCGCCACCGCCCAGCCCGCCCCTGCCCAGCCCGAAATGGACCAGGTGTGGGGCTATGGCGGCGACATGCTCATCAAGGTGCTTAAGGGCGAGGTGGAGCCGATCCAGGCAGCGCGCGAAACCGCCGCGCTCATTAACGATGTGACGGGCAAGTAGTGCAGTTGCTTTCTGACCTGCTCGGTGCGGAGATGTCATGACGGATTCCGCCGGCGGCGCCACGCTGCAACCCTTCAATTTTGCGACCATGTCGGGCGTCTATCCCGGCACGCGCACGCAGATTTGGCAGCGCCTGCGGCTGATTCCGCTCGACGGCAGCGCGCAATCCCCGTGCTGGGCGCTGTTGCTCTGGTATGAAGAACCGCCTGCCTGCGTGCTCGTGCGGCAGACTCTCGATACAGCCCGCCTCGACCCTGTGCCGCTCCTGCGCATTGAGTTGCCGGAAGTAACGGATCTGCACGCGCAACTCAAAGACGAGCTTGAGAAGCTGGGTTGGCGGCTCTACACGTGCGGCGCGTGCGCACACTGGCAATCGAGCACGACCGGCACGATCAGCGCAGAGGGCACAGAGGACGCCGGCCAACTGACCATCGATGGTCTCGCGCTGGGTGCATGCGCCCTGCGCCGCGCCGACGGCCTCATGCACGCGCCCGCAGCCGTGCCGCCCGCATTGCAGGCGCAATCGAATCTGGCTCTCGGTTGCGCGCACTGGCAGCAAGCCGGCGTGCCGACTGCTGCCGCAGCCATGCTGCCCGTAGCGCCTTTGCCCAAAATCGCCGAAACCACGGAAAGCAAGCTCAAGCCGCTGGCACGCCTGCGTTTGCGACTTGCGCGCCGCTTCGGCCCGCCGCCGCCACCGCCCACCTTTGCCGACATGCTCGCCGAGCGCAGCGGCGTGGGCGCAGGCACGGAACCATGCGGCGTTTGCCAGGGGCGCATTGCCAACCTGGGCGCGCTCACCGTCGCCTCTCCCGAAGGCGACAAGGAGACCTTCAGCGTCTGGCGCTGCCGCGTCTGCCACACACTCTACCTCAGCGATTGGGTGGACCGCTGGGAGCGCGTGGACAGCCTCGAGACCGAAGAGCGCATCTATCGCATCGCCCCCGTGGAGGCTACCGAATTCCTCACCCTTTTCGCGTCCATCCACGCGGGCGATCACCCCGAGCGCCGCAACGAGCGCACGGCGCAGCGTACGTGGATTCACACGCAGCTGGCGCAATGCCCGCCGCTCAGCCATACAATCAAGCAGGGACGTTAACCGTGATTGACCAGCCCGACTCGCACGACTTCGCCAACGCACCCCTGGAAGCAGGCGGTGCGCGCCTCGTCCTCGAAAGCCGCCCGCAGAAGCTCTACGCTGCCATCTATGACCCGTTGCCCTTCCCCCACGTGGGCACGCAGCAGGAAGTCGCCTTCGACCTGGGCGTGACGGCCCTCGGGGGCGACCTGCAGTTGACCGGCCTCGTCTTCCGCGGCTACCGTGAGCACCAGTTGCTCTTCGAGCAGCGCTGGCCCCACCCCGTCGTGCTGCGCCACAGCGGCGAGGCGAACCTCGACATCGCCGCGGGCACCGGCCTTGCCCTGCGCGCGCTCCATTTCACGCTCCACGCACATGACTTGCTTGGCTTTGTCGAGGTCCTCGCGATTGCGCGCACCTCTGCGGGCGACAACGTGCAGGCCCGCCTGCAGATTCCCGTTGCCCACCACCAACAGCAAACCGACGTCCACTTCCCGCTGCACGGCGCATGGTGGGCCGTACAGGCGGGCGACTGGACAGACCTCCATAAGCAGGAGAGCTTCAGCCAGCCCTTTGCTCTCGACTTCGTCAAGCTGGGTTCCGATAATCGATTCTTTCGCGGCGGTGGCCGCGCACTTGAAGATCACTCAAGCTGGGATCAACCCGTCCACGCGGCCGCAGGTGGCAAAGTTGCCTTCGTGCAATTCGACATGCCCGACATGGCGCCCGGCGTCGCCCCCGACCCGCGCATCTTCCGTGATGACCCGCGCCGCCTCTTGGGCAACGCCGTCGCCATCAGCCACGCCAACGGTGAATTCACCTATTACGCCCACCTGCAGCAGGCGAGCCTTGCCGTCAACCAGGGCGAAATGATTCGGCGCGGCGCTCTGCTGGCGCGCGTGGGCAACAGTGGGCAGTCGCCCGGCCCTCACTTGCACCTGCACCTCATGGAGGGGCCGAACCTCTTCATCGACCAGGGGCTGCCCCTCAAACTGAGCCACTTCTGGGCGGGCGGCCAATTCTTTACGCAGCCCACATATATCCCCGTGCGCATGATTGTGCATGGGCCGGATGATCTCACCGCCTGATGGCCGCACGCAGCAAGGAATAGTCTATGGCAAACGAGTCCGATTTCATGTTCAACGCCACCGTGGATGATGAACTCTTCGACGAACTGGTGGAGCTCGTGGGGCAGTCGATCGTGCACGCAGGCGTTTGGGAAGATTCCATGGTGGATGCCCTGGAAACGCCTGGCGACGGTGAGCCCCCCACCCCCAGCTTTGACATCGATCTATACCTCGAAGGCGGTGTTTACTTCGAGCTCTACGGCGTGAGCGTCTACCCGGATCCTTCGGAAGATGCCTGGGCAGTGCGCGAAGAGGTTGAGCGCCGCCTCACCGCCCTGGTGCGCGGCAAGGCCATCCTGGGCGAGGTGGCCGTCGACGAGGGAGATGCGCTCGTTCTCGTCCTCTCCGCGGGCGACAAGCCGGCCGCGTACCTGGTCGTCGGCGGCTGGCTGCTGGAGGAGTGGGACGAACTCCCCGAGTAGGTCGCGGCCGCGGCGCGCCATCGAATATTTTCGCCGTGTGTCACTATTGCCCTCTCGCAGGATGGTGTATACTACGATTATTCTGTGTGCCTGTCGTTCAGCGGCACGCGATGACTCATGCGGCGGGTTGTTTGCCCGCTATCCACCAGGAGTAAATCCCATGCTTCCTCTGACGACAGCTACGATTGCGCGCCCTGCCGCCAACCACTGGATTGCCTCGCTCTACGCGGGCGTCTTCACCGCCATTGCCGCCGTCATCGTGTCGCTCCTCTTCCAGGCGGCCACCGGCTACCTGTGGGTGGCTACAATGCTCCTGCTTGGCATTGGCCCCGTGCTTGGCTACCAAATGGCCACCGGCCGCTTTGGCGACTGGAAGTCGCTGCTGGGCGGCCTCATCGGCGCCATCCCCGTTCTCAGCCTGATCCTGTGGCCCATTCTCACCGGCGCGCTGACCAAGGGGCAGTCGATCGGCAAGCTCTTCCTCTGGCACCTCGTGGGCCTTGTGCTGGGCGTGGCCGTCTTCTTCCTCCTCGCCACCATCATGGGGCAGAACCCCTCCTGGGTCGGCTTCGGCTATGTCATGGCCTTCTCGGTGTGGGGCGGCACGGTTGGCGCCGCTATGGCAGATTCGGCGCCGGCCAACGCCTGACACAGCTACAGAACCCCGACGCAAAGCCGCGAAGGAACGCAAAGAAAAGCAAATACAAGAAAGGCGACTCTTGTATTTGCTTTTCTTTGCGTTCCTTCGCGGCTTTGCGTCTTTGCGTCGGGGTTTCGTTGTTGCGACTTTGCGTCGAGCTGTTTCTCGTGCAACTTGCCCAATTGGTCTCCATACAATCTAGCCATCCTGTACATGCGCGCGTATAATGGCGGGCGACCATGTACAAGAGCACAACCACGATCGACGATATCTTTCGCCTTGCGCTTCCGCCCGGCACGCGCCTCGTTTCGGGTGAAGATCTGCTGGCGCGCAGCGTAACCTGGGCTTGCAGCCTGCGCCCCAGCCCGCCAGCCTTCCCCAAACTCGACGGCAACGAACTCGCCCTTGTCGACATGGAAGACCTGCGCCGTCTCGACCCGCAGATGCGCCTCGATCGCGTTGTCTTCAGCCTGCAAAGCGCGCGCGTCGCCGCCATCGCCGTGCTTGGCCCCACTGACCGCGCCGCCACCGCCGCCGCCGAAAGCACCCGCCTGCCCCTCTTCCAACTGCCTGACAGCGCGTCGCTTGTTCAGGTTGAGCGCACCGTCATCCGTCTGATTGTGGACCGCGCCGGCTACATCGCGCAGCGCTCCGCCGAGCTGCAGCGCGAGCTAAGCCAGGTGACATTGGCCGGTGGCGGCCTACCTCAAATTGCCCAGCACGTGCAGCACTTTGCACAACAGCCGGTGGTTCTGCTGCGCGACGACGGCATCGTCACCACCGCCACCGGCCTCGATCACCTGTCGGAATCGCGCCGTCAGCGCCTGCTGGCCAACCTGCCCAATGCGCGCGCCTTGCGCTCATCGGCCGCACAGCAGAACAACGGCTACGACGAACCGCCCGCCCCCATCGCGATTGAAGTGACTATAGACCCGGACTACTCGCACGTCATCGTCACGCCCATTGTGATCAACGAGACGGTGCGTGGCTTCTGCCTGCTGCTGCGCGCCGCCGGTGGCCTGGCCGAGCCTAGCGCCGTCGAGGAGATTGCCTCGAGCCAGTGCGCCGCCGCTGCCGCACTTGAATGGGCCAAACAGTACGCCGTCGAGGTCGCCTCCGACCGCATGCGTGCCGCCTTTGTGGACGAGCTCCTTGCCGCCGAAATTGCCGACGAACAAGCCTGGATCCAGCGCGGCGCCTCGCTTGGCTTCGACCTTACGAAGCCCCACGTGGCCTGGATGGTCGAGGCGCGCGGCATTCCCGACTGGCCAGGGCCGCTCCTGCGCGCCATCTCAGAGCGCAAGCTGCACGTGCCGCTGAGCCGCCGCGACGAGGGCGTTCTGCTCTTCTGGCCTATAGAAAACCCCAAGAGCGGGCGCGACCACAAGGCCATTGCCGCCGAACTGGTGGGCCGCTTTCAAACCAGCTATGCACGCAGCCGCATTCTCATCGGCATTGGCCGCCCCGCGCCCAGCCCCGCGGGCTGGCTGGCGAGCCAGCAGCAGGCGCGCGAAAGCTGGCGATTGGGCAAGGAGTGGAAAGGGGCGCCGGTCACCTATTTTGGCGACCTGGGGCTCTACCAGTTGCTCACTGCGCTGGGGGCCAACCCCGAAGCGGCGCGCTTCTATCGCAAAACGCTGGGTCAACTCGTCGCCTACGACAAGGACAAGAACGCCGAACTCGTGGATACGCTCGAAGCCTTTTTCGCCTGCCACGGCAACCTGAGCCAGACCGCGGCCCGCTTGCACATCCACCGCAACACCCTCGCCTACCGCCTCGAGCAAATTGCCACCATCGCCCAGCTTGACCTGGACGACCCCGACGCGCGCTTTTCGCTTCAGCTCGCCCTCAAACTGCGGCCCGTGCTGCGGAACCGGTAACAGCCAAACCTCGACACAGAGGCCACAGAGTACAACCGAGAAACACAGAGAACAGCAACAGCGAGGAGTATTCTCGTTCTTGCTGTTCTCTGTGTTTCTCGGTTGTTCTCTATGACCTCATTGTCGATGCTTCTATTTCGCTCGCAACCCCTCTGCCAGTTTTACCCCCTGGCGCCCACGCCGGGTTTGCCGTGCTTGCCGCGCGCCGCCTTCTTGAGCGCAAGTGATAACGTCTCATAAGGGTCAGCGCCGCTTATGGACAATCCCAAAAAGGTTGTGAAATCGCGAACTGCGGCGGTGGAGGGGTTGCCTCCACCGCCGCAGTATTGAACGGCAAGACAGTTAAACGGCAGAACAGCAGATTATCGCGAGACGGCGCAGCGGAAGCCGGTGTTGAAGTACACATCAACGGGACTGGCGTAGCCCCGGTACGAAGCACGCACAAACGTGGCGCCGTCGTAGAGCGAACCGCCCCGCAAGGCACGATTGGTGCCTGTGACGGGCCCCTGCGGGTCGGTGTCGGGCAACGAGGCGTAGTAGTCGCTCTTGTACCAATCGTTCACCCACTCCCAAACGTTGCCGCTCATGTCCAAAGCACCATAAGGACCGGCCCCGGTCGGATACGAACCGACTGCGGTCGTGTCGCCCAAGTTCTCGTTGAAGTTGAGCAGCGTAGCGTCGGCTGGCTGGTTGCCCCAGGGATAGAGGCGCGTGTCGCTGCCACCACGTGCTGCCTTCTCCCATTCGGCCTCGGTGGGCAGCCGCTTCCCTTCCCACGCGCAAAAGGCAGTCGTCTGGTTCCAATCCACAAAGATGCGGGGGAAGTTGGCGTAGTCCGAGTTGCAGTAGTAGTCGCCTCGTGATATGGAGTTAATGGCGGCTGGCTCCGTACAGCCGGCTGCGGCCACACAGTCTGCGTAGAGCGCGTTGGTCACCTCACGAGTGTCAATGGCATACGCGCTGAGGTTGACGGTGTGCAGCGGACTCTCGCGACTTTCACACAGTGTGTCGCCCGGGCTGCAGCCCATCTGGAAGTTGCCGGCGGGGATGAGCACCATGCCGGCCGGTGCGGGCAACGGCGTTCTGGTGATCGTTGGCGTACTCGTTGGCGTCGCGGTTGGTGTGTGCGTCGGCGTATGCGTCGGCGTGGTGGCGGATGTCGGCGTGTGCGTCGGCGTACCCTCTGGCGTGGATACCGGCGGGGCTACGGGACCCACAATCACGGGCAGATATGCCCCACCTTCCTGGGCCTTGAGCGACTGAACCGCACTCAGGAGTCCGGCAATTACAAGGCACAACGCGAGCACTGACAGCACGCGGCGTGCTGCGGACCTGGAACATCTCATCTATGTGACTCCTCGACCTTTGAGTGGGGGTTTGCGCCCTATTGGAATGGACCATTTCGCGTGCTGTGCGTAGTTGACTTCGCCGCAGAGAGAAGGTGGCGCGTTAGGTGATGGAGAAGGAAGTTAGTGCAGTTGACGGGAATGTACGAGTCGTACAGCGGTGCGCTGCGAAGGTCAATCAGGTACTTTACCTCACGGAACTCAAAATCAGTCATGCCCGGCTTGACGCGCGTGCGCCCGTTTTTCCCTCGGCGTCGCTGGGGATTCATCAAGCAATTCGTGCCTTCCCGTCTTTGCTACACCTTCCCCCGCACCCCCGCCGCCAGTTCACTCCCCAGCGCGCGCACGGCCTCAACACCCTCGCCGCCCGCCGCCTTCACCAGCGCCGAGCCCACAATCACGCCGTCGGCAATGCGCGCCACGGCCGCCGCCTGCACACCCGTGGCAATGCCAAAGCCCACGGCCAGCGGCAGGCGCGTTGCGCGGCGCACACGCGCCACAAACTCCGCCAGGTCGGGCGGCAACTCCGTGCGCGCGCCCGTAATCCCCGTCACGCTCACGAGATAAATGAAGCCCGTGGCATGCTGCGCCACCAGGCGAATGCGCCCCTCCGTGCTGGTGGGTGCCAGCAGGTAGATGGTTGCCAGCCCCGCCGCGCGACAGGCGCGCTCCAACTCGTCCGCTTCTTCAGGCGGCAGGTCGGGCACGATCAGCCCGTCAATCCCCGCCGCCACGGCGTCATTCACAAAGCGCTGGATGCCGTAGGCCATGAGCGGGTTGAAGTAGGTCATCGCACAGAAGGGCTGCGTCATGCCGGCGGCGCGCAGTTCGGTCGTCATCGCCAGGCAGTCCTGGACCGAAGTCCCCTGCATCAGCGCCTCGTACGTGGCCGTCTGGATGGTGGGGCCATCGGCCAGCGGGTCGCTGTGAGGAATGCCGATCTCGAATAGATCCGCCCCGTTTTCGCCCAGCGCCTGAATCACCTCGAGTGTCGCCGCCCGGCTGGGGTAACCCATTGCGTGATAGGGCATGAATGCTGCGCGCCCCTCGGCGCGCACCCGCGCAAAGAGCGCCTCAATTCGTTCCACGCCCGTAGAATTCACTTCGCCCATCATAAACCGTCCAATCTGTGGGCCGTCTGGTTGCCTTCATTCCTGCCTTTGGTCTTGCCGTTGCTTTTCTCTGCGTTTCCTCTTGCGCCTTTGCGACTTTGCGTCGCCGTTCCGCAGTTCATTCCCCCAGCGCCGTCAGCACCGTATTGAGGTCCTTGTCGCCACGCCCACTCAGGTTCACGAGAATGATCTGGTCCTTGCGCAGCGTCGGCGCCAGGTCGATGACGTGGCCAATGGCGTGTGCGCTCTCCAGCGCCGGAATGATGCCCTCCAACTCGCAGAGCAGCTTGAAGCCCGCCATGGCCTGGTCGTCAGTGCAATAGGTGTACTCCGTGCGTCCCAGTTCGCGCAGCCAGGCGTGCTCCGGCCCGACGCTGGCATAGTCCAGCCCGGCGCTGATGCTGTGCGTGAGCGCAATCTGGCCGTCGTCATCCTGCAAGACGAAACTCTTTGTCCCCTGCAGCACGCCCAGTCGCCCCATCTTCGGATCGGCAAAGCGCGCCGCGTGCGCGCCGCTGTCAATGCCGTGGCCGCCCGCCTCCACACCAATCAGCCGCACCTGCTCGTGCTCCAGAAAGGCATAGAAGATGCCCATCGCGTTGCTGCCGCCGCCCACGCACGCCACAATCGCATCGGGCAGGCGACCCGGCCCCTGCGCCCCATCCTGCATCTGGCCGATGGCCTCGTTCCCGATCACGCTCTGGAAATCGCGTACCATCGCCGGATAGGGGTGCGGCCCCAGCACACTGCCCAGCAGATAGTGCGTGCTGCGCACATTCGTCACCCAATCGCGAATCGCCTCGTTAATCGCGTCCTTGAGCGTCCGGCTGCCGCTTTCCACGCCCCGCACCTCGGTGCCCAGGAGGCGCA
>CAYRVP010000060.1:0-22994 GCA_964427845.1 uncultured Caldilineaceae bacterium | reverse complement strand
CCGCCTTGCAGAGGATCATGCCGCCGCGCGGGCCGCGCAGCGTCTTGTGCGTGGTGGTGGTGACCACATCGCAGAAGGGCACGGGGTCGGGGTGCAGGTCGGCGGCAACGAGTCCGGCAATGTGCGCCATGTCCATCATCAGGCGTGCGCCCACGCGGTCGGCAATCGCGCGCAGCCTCTCGAAGTCCCACAGGCGGGGGTAGGCGCTGGCTCCGGCCACAATCAGTTTCGGCTTCTGCTCATCGGCCAGCTGCATCACTTCTTCGTAGTCGATGCGTTCGGTTTCGCGGTTGACACCGTAGTGGACAAAGTCGTAGAGTTTGCCCGACGAGTTGAGGTTGAAGCCATGTGTGAGGTGGCCGCCGTGGTCAAGCTTGAGCGCCAGCACCGGGTCACCCGGCTTGAGCAGCGCCAGGTAGACAGCCTCGTTGGCCTGTGCGCCCGAGTGGGGCTGGACGTTGGCGTGGTCAGCCCCGAAGAGATCCTTGGCGCGCTGGATGGCAATGCGTTCGGCCACGTCGACAAACTCGCAGCCTCCATAATAGCGCCTGCCGGGGTAGCCTTCGGCGTACTTGTTGGTGAGCACGCTGCCCATGGCGGCCAGCACGGCGCCGGAGACATAATTCTCGCTGGCGATCAGCTCCACACCCTCGGCCTGGCGCAGCCGCTCATGCTCGATGGTGTCGTAGATTTCAGGGTCGGCCGCGGCTAGTTCGGCGCGCGTGTCGGGCGTTTCGGTCCAGGGGCGAATGGCGGCCTCGTCAAACGAAGCAGGGTCTGCAGGTGCGGAGATCGACGAAGCAGCGACAACGGATAGGGCGCTCATGCAAATAGGCTCCTTGCGCGGAAATAAGCGGCGGCGGCAAGGCGGTGCGTGCAGCCGTCGTCCGGGGCAGCGTCCGGCCTGGGAACGGTAACAAACTTCGCGGCTTTCGTCAATTGGCAAGAGGTAACTGGTAACTGGTAATTGGTGACCAAGCGGCCGCACGGTCACCAATTACCAGCCACCAATTACCATTTACATCCTGTCGTGCCGCCGCACCCGACGGGAAGGAATCCACTTCTGTTCCCCTTTTAACTGTGCTATGCTTGCCCTATTCAATGAGGAGCGAGCAGACTGGCATGCTGACTGAGAATCATCCAACGGCGACGTTTGTGTTGCTTGTGCGCCATGGCGAAAACGAGTGGGTGAGCAGCGGCCGCCTGGCCGGGCGTGCACCCGAAGTACACCTGAATGACAAAGGGCGTGCCCAGGCGCAGGCGCTGGCCGCGATGCTGGCAAAGCAGCCCATTCGTGCCGTCTACTCCAGCCCGCTGGAACGATGCGTCGAAACCGCGCAGCCGCTTGCCGACGTTTTGGGCTTGCCGGTGTGCGCAGATCCCGGCCTGCTTGAAGTGGATTATGGCGACTGGATGGGGGCGGAGCTCAAGGAACTCAGCAAGCTGCCCGAGTGGTCAAAGGTGCAGCATTTTCCCAGCTCGTTTCGCTTTCCCGGCGGTGAGACATTGCGCGAAACGCAGCAGCGCGCGGTGGGCGCCGTGGAGCGGCTGGCGGCGGCGCATCCCAACCAGACGATTGTGCTCTTCAGCCACGGTGATATTATACGCACCTTGCTTGCCCACTTTGCAGGCACGCCCATGGACCTCTTTCAACGCATCCAGATCAGCACGGCTTCGCTCAGTACACTGGCCCTTTTTGATGGGCGACCGGCGCTGCTCAATATGAATGTGACGGCGGAACTGCCTGTCTACGAGGTAAAGCCTCCCAAGACCGACGAGGATAGCGATCAACCAGCCGCACCGGATGCGGTTTCACAGCCCGACGCGACGGTTGTATAGCCTTTATGCGCAGAGCCGTTTCTTCTGCGTGCAAGTGTTTATGAATCCCGCATTTGACCTGGTTTGTCCAAGCTGGCGGACAGCGCCCGTACGGTGATCATGGCAGAATATGTGCATGACCTAAACCCAGTAACCCAGATTGTGGCAGACGCCGTGGGCGAGCCCGGCAAGCGCACTTTCTTTCTGCAGGCACGCGCGGGCTCCGACATGGTCAGCCTCGTGATGGAAAAGCAGGAGGTCAACAGCCTCGCGCTCAGCGTGCTGCAGTTGCTTGCGGAACTGGAGAAGCAGTATCCCGATCTGCCGCCCGCCACCACGCGCGGCGTACGCCTGCATGTCGAGCCACCCGCCGAGCCCGCATTCCGCGTCGGCGAGTTGAGCATTGGCTACGACGAGGATGACGATCGGATCTGGATTGTGGCCAAGGCGCTGATCGTCAACGAAGAGGGCGCTGTTGTGGACCCCGATGATGAAGCGGTGCCTGCGGTGCGCTTTGCCGCATCGCGCGGCCTCATGCGCGCGATGAGTGAACACGCGCTCGAGGTGATCGCGCAGGGCCGCCCTATTTGCCCCCTTTGCGGACGGCCGATTGACCGCGGCGGCCATTTCTGCCCGCGCAGCGATGGCCATTCCGTCCCCGTCATCTTCTAATTTCCCGGCCGCCCCCGGCTTCGCAGAGGGCTGCGCACTTATGCCCGCCAGCACAGCACCCCCCGACAAGAACGCACCCAGGCGCCGTTCGGATGGTGGCCGGGAGAGTGCCGAAGACGCCTCCGTTGCCGTCACCGAGGCCGAAGTCCTCAAGGCACTGCTCGCGGGCGACGTGCGCGAACGGGGGCTGTTGCCCTACAGCTCGAATCACAGCTTCCTGGCACTTGTGCGCTATGACGAGATGGAAATCCCCGCAGTCTACAAGCCGCAGCGGGGCGAGAACCCCCTCTGGGACTTTGAGTGGGGAACCCTCTGCAAGCGTGAAACCGCCGCCTATCTGGTAAGCCATGCGCTGGGTTGGGACCTGGTGCCGCCCACCGTGCTGCGCAACGCCGAGCGCGGTCTGGGCAGCGTGCAGTTCTATGTGGACCACGATTCCGACGCCCACTATTTTACTTTTCAGGCCGACGCGCGTCACGCCGACGCGCTGCGCCGGTTGGCGCTCTTCGATGCAATCATCAACAACGCCGACCGCAAGAGCGGCCATTGCCTCGTCGGCGTAGAGCAGCGCCTCTGGGCCATTGATCACGGCCTCACCTTCCACACCGAATACAAGTTGCGCACCGTGCTCTGGGAGTTTAGCGGCGAACCGATTGCGCAGCCGCTGCTCGATGACCTGCACAACTTGCGCATGCAACTTGTGAACAAGGAGAGCGATCTTGCGCAACAGTTGTGCCTGCTGCTCAGCAACGCCGAGCAACGCGCGTTGCTCCAGCGCGTGCAGACACGCATCAGGCAGGGCTGCTTCCCCGAACCGATTCCGCAGCGGCGCAACTATCCCTGGCCGCCGGTGTGAGGGACGGGGTGTCGAGTGCAGCGACGCCTTCTCCAAAGATCTATCGTCAGTCACCAGTCACCAGTCACCAGTTCACCCAGTCATCAATCCCCACCTCCAATGAAGGCGTGCGCGTGACCGTATGAAAGCAGTCGTCATGGCAGGAGGCGAAGGGTCGCGGCTCCGCCCCCTCACCGTTGGTCGCCCCAAGCCACTCGTGCCCATTGTCAATAAATCCGTCATGGCGCACATGCTGGACCTGTTGCGCAGCCACGGCATCACCGACGTGGTGGTGACGCTGCGCTTCATGGCTTCGTCGATTCAGGATTACTTTGACGACGGCAGCAGCCTGGGGCTGAAGATCTCCTATTGTGTGGAGGAAACGCCGCTGGGCACAGCGGGCAGCGTGAAGAACGCCTGCGGTCTGCTGGGCGGCGACGAACCGATCCTCGTCATCAGCGGCGACGCGCTTACCGATTTCGACCTCAACGAGATTGTGCGCGCCCACACCGAGCACGGCGCGCTCGCCACCATGACGCTCACCCACGTCCCCAATCCCGCCGAGTATGGCATTGTCGTCACAGCCGAGGATGGCTCCATCGTGCGCTTTCTCGAAAAGCCCAGTTGGAGCGACATCGTCACCGACACCGTCAACACGGGCATCTATGTGCTCCAGCCCGAGATTCTTGACATGATCCCGGCCGACACGCCGTATGACTTCTCGAAGGATCTCTTCCCAGCCATGCTCGAGCAGCAGTTGCCTCTCTACGGCTACATTGCGCAGGGCTACTGGTGCGATGTGGGCACAATTGAAGAGTATCATCGCGCCAATGCCGATGTACTCTACGGGCGCGTCAAGCTGGCGCAACCTATCGGCGATCATCTGGGCGGCGGCGTCTACGTGGGCAGCGACGTGGAAATTGCGCCCAACGCCCAGCTTTACGGCCCGCTTTACCTGGGCAACGAGGTCAAGATCAAGGATGGCGTGCGCATCTACGGCCCGGCGGTGGTGCGCGACTACACGGTGGTGGATAACTACACGCTTATCGAGCGCAGTGTCATTTGGCGCAACAACTACATCGGTGAAAGCTGCGAGGTGCGCGGTGCGATCATTGTGCGCGAGTGCAGCCTCAAGCCAAAGGTGATGATCTTTGAGGGCGCCGTGATTGGCGACAACTGCGTCATCGGCGAAGGAAGCGTCATCCACCCCGACGTCAAGCTCTGGCCGCGCAAGGAGATTGATGCGGGGACGATTGTCAAGGAGAGCATTATCTGGGGCAACCAGGGGCGGCGCTCGCTTTTTGGCCGTTTTGGCGTCTCGGGGGTGGTCAACGTGGAGTTGACGCCCGAGTTTGCCGCCAAGCTGGGCGCGGCGCTGGGCGCCACGCTGCCCAAGGGTTCATATGTTGCCATCAACCGCGACGAACACCGCAGTTCGCGCATGCTCAAGCGCGCGTTGGTCAGCGGGCTGCCGGGCACCGGTGTCAACGTCTGGGATTTGGGCTCGGTGCCCGTGCCCGTTCTGCGCCACTTTGTGCGTCACCGCGCCGATACCACCGCCGGGCTGCACGTACGCCTCAGCCCCTTCGACCAGCGCGTCGTCGATATCCGTCTGCTGGATGAAACAGGGCTCAACCCCAGCACTTCAGTCGAGCGCAGGGTGGAGCGGAACTTCTTCCGCTCGGACTTCCGCCGCGCGTACCTCGACGACATCGGCCGCATCGATTATGCACATGAGCCGGTGGAGGCCTATCTGGAGACCTTCCTGCGCCACGTTGATGTCGAGCGGATCAAGTCGGCCCACTTCAGGGTCGTGCTCGACTTTTCCAATGGCTCGGCAGCTGATGCGCTCTCGCGCATTGTCAACCAGTTGGGCGTGGATGTGGTGGCGCTCAACTCGCGCACCGATGAAACCAAGCTGGCCGTGCTGCAGGACGAGTTCCGCGAGAATCAGACGCGCGTGGGCAAGATTGTCTCGGCGCTGGGGGCCACCGTGGGTGTGCAATTGGACGTGGGCGGCGAGAAGATCTTCCTGGTGGATGAGACAGGTGAGACGATTGATGATGAGGTGGCGGCGGCGCTTATGCTCGAATTGGCGCTCTTTGCCCACCCCGGCCGCCCCGTGGCCGTGCCGGTCACCATGCCCAACGGCTTTGGCGCGATTGCCGGCTGGCACGACGCACCGCTCCAGCGCATTGGCCAAAGCATGCATGCCATGATGACCACTGCCACGCAGCCCGGCACGCTGCTCGTTTGCGATGGCACGGGCAGTTTCATCTTCCCCGACTTTATGCCTGCGGTGGATGGACTGATGGCCACGGTGCGCCTGCTTGAATATTTGGCCATACGCGCCATGCCTGTAAGCGAAATTGTGCGCTATCTACCCGCGATGCACACCGTCAAGGGCAGCGTGCACACGCCCTGGGACGCCAAGGGCGGCATCATGCGGCGGCTCAATGAAGCGTACAAGGCGAGCACAATCGAGAACATCGACGGCATCAAGGTGTACTTGCCCGACGGCGCCTGGGTGCACATTGCACCCCACAGTGACAAACCGTCGGTGGAGATTGTGGCCGAGGCAGCCTCGCGCAAACTGGCCGAGGTCATCGTGCAAGAGGCGATTGAGCACATTGAACGCAGCCGCGACACGGCCGGCTGATCGCAATGGAACGCGCGCAGGCTGCCGTTTTCACAGTCACCACGCACGCGGCCGAGGTGACGCGTGCGCTGGGCGCGCGTCTGGGCCGCCTGCTGCGCGCGGGTGACCTGCTTTACCTCCAGGGGGAGCTGGGCGCAGGCAAGACGACTTTTGTCCAGGGTGTTGTGGCGGGCATGGGCGTGGCGGGGCGGGTGACAAGCCCCACCTTTACCCTGATTAACGAGTACACCACCGCGCAGGGCATGACCGTGCACCACATGGACGCCTATCGGCTGGGGCTGGCCGAATGCGGCGAGCAGGCCGTGGACACGCTGGGGTTGGACGACATACTGGATGGCGAGAGCGTGCTTCTGGTGGAGTGGAGCGAGCGCATTGCGGCGCTGCTGCCCGCAGAGGGGCTGACTGTACGCTTCGACTACGGCGCAGACGAGGATGTGCGCACCCTCACCTTTGTAGCCGCAGGCCAACGCGCGGCAGAACTTCTGCGCGCGCTCGAGTAAATACGTGTGTACACGGAAGCAGCGGAAGCAACGGAAAAAGCAGGAAACAGAAGCACTGGCTCTTGTTTCCTGCTTTTTCCGTTGCTTCCGCTGCTTCAGCGTGCGAGCGCTTAACGCTGCACGGCGGGCAGGTAGGCTCTTTCGGTGAAGGCGGCGGGTGTAAGGCGTGTGGCACTCGCCATGACCACGGGGGCGTCGAGGTCCAGCTGCGTGCGCAGGTCAGCCACGGTTTGACCCCAATTGACCGGTGCGCCCACAACGCCATCGGCCACGGGCGTATTGGCCTCCTGTGCAAGGAAGTCCAGATATTCGTCGGAGGCTGCCTGGAAGAGCAGGCGCACCTCCACACGCAGCGCGCCGGCGGGCAGCACAAAGACCTCCGTGCTCCAGTATTGTCCCTCGGCATAGGTCGCGCCGACGGGCAGCATGTCACGCGCCCCATAACCCGCCATCTCCCAGCCGCGCGGTGGAATGCGGTTGTCCTTGAAGACCTTGTTGTTGAGGATGAAGTGAAAGCCCTCGCCCTCCAGGTCGGCCCGGCCCAGCGCCGCCGCATGCGATGCAGAGATGCCTTGCCTGATTTCATAGATGCGCCCCGGGTTGGTGATGCCGCCGGTCGGTGTGGGCATGCCCGATCCGGCAAGGAGAGCATCGCCCGCGCCATAGGTGCGCACCTCAAGCCACATGCGCCGCCCCTCGGCGTAGCCCGTGGGCAGCTTGTGCCCTGTGTTGTTGATGATCCTGACGACCAGATTGGAGACGCCCTCGGTAATTCCGTTGGTGACAGTCAGCTCGAGCGTGGCGGCGCGGCCAAGCATCTCTGCGCCCAGTGCCACCGAGTTGGTGATCGGCGTTGCGTCAAAGAGCGTGTCGCCCGGTGCGTTGCTCCAGAAGGCGGCAATTCCCTTCTGCCACTGCGCGCTGCCGCCGGCGAATTGGTGCCGCCCCACGGTGCGCACGTCACCACCATCGATCAGCGGCGCTTCAATCATGGGCATGTGGCAATCCTGGCAAACGGTCACGGGGCCATCGGCCGACATCGTGGCGCGCTTGATGCCGGGGTAGAATGCGCTGACCTCCGCCACACCCCCATTGTCACCGTTGAAGGCGCTCTGCTCCCACTCGCTGTAGGTGCGCTCCACGGGGAAGAGTTTGGCATTGGCAGGTGCGGGCGCATTGAGCGGGTTCAGCTCGTAGGCCTGCGTCGCCACATTGAAGGAGAGGGTGGGGTTGTCGATGTCGTGGCAGGTCTCGCACAGTTGGGCCGAGCGCAGCAGCGTGCTCTGCGCGGCGCCGTGCGTCACATTTTCGGCAGGGAAGGGGCCGCGGCGGATGTCCTGACGGTCCACCACATAGGCGGCGCTGCCTGCAATCAACGTCCCGCCAGGGGTGGCCGCGGCGTGGGCGCGCTCGGCGGCGTCGGTGGGCGCTTCGCCGGGCAGGGCGGCGGGTGCAACCAGCCGGTGACAAAAGCTGCACGAGACGCCCTGCAGATCGTTCTTGGTGAGCGCGCTGCCGTCGGTGGGGGTGGAGCGCCCTTCGAGCCAGCCGTTGGGTGCGTGGCAGCGCAGGCACAGCTCGCCGCCCCCACCGGCATCTTGATTGGACACCTGCAGCGCGGCGCGGAAGAGTGGGTCGCGCGCAGCGTTGGCCATCATCGAACCGGCAAAGTCGTCCACAATTTCGGGGACGTGGCAAAAGCCGCACGAGGCGGAAGGGACGAGCGGCGATTCGAGTCCGTTGGGCTGCGTGCCCGGCAGGATGAAGTCCTGCGCCGTGGTCGCGAGGATGGGTGCGCTAGGGGCGAGGGATGCGTCCGGAAGCAGCGGCGCGTCCTGCGCCCAGGCGGCGCGGGCAACAAGCATGAGCGCGACAAACAGCGCCGACGCCACGAGCGGGCGACCGGCGCGCCGCAGCAGGCGCGAAGCGGTTGACATCATGACCCGATCTCCTTGATCGCGCGGACGCTCGGCAACGAGCCCGGGTTCGCAGTTGTGGCATCGCAACAGGGGATAGTGTCAGTCTATCACTGCGGCAGGCTGGGGCCAACGAAACGAGGGTGCTGCGAATTGCTCTGCCGCCTCGAGATAGGGGCGCAGCACAGCCTCCGCTTCCTCGGGCGAGGAGGTGCGCATGAGCGCCTGGCGAATGTGCGCGGCCGAATGAACGCCGCGCACGTACCAGTTGAGGTGTTTGCGCATGGGGATGAAGCGATAGCGAGAGAGATGGCGGAAGGTTGCTTCGTACAGGTACGCGTGCTCAAGCGCAATTTGCATGCGCAGCAGGCTGCGAGAAGCGTTGGGTATGGCATCGGCGGCAATGCCCGCGTCCTGAAAGACAAAGGGGTTGCCGTAGCTACCCCGGCCGATGAGCACGCCATCGAGTCCATAGGCCGCAGCGCGGGCGTGCGCATCGTCGAGTGTATCCACATCGCCGTTGCCCAGGATGAGCGTGGAGGAACCGCGCGCAAGCTGCGCGGCGCGGCCGATTGCGTCCCAGTCGGCGCTGCCTGCATAGGCCTGGCGCAACGTGCGCCCGTGGATGGCAATGGCTGCCGGTTCGCTCTCCAGCAGGCGCGGAATCCACGCATCCACTTCGGGAACTTCGTAGCCGATGCGCGTCTTGACGCTCACAGGCAGTGTGCGGCGCTGCCGATACGCAGCGGGCAGCGCCGCGTGGCGCGTCTCCACCGCCGCCACAAAGCGGCGCGGCACGCGCACATCGTCGCGCAGGCTGCGGCCGTCGACCCAATCGGCTACGCCCGCCCTGGTGGCGGCAATGATTTCCTGCGCAATTTCGGGCGTGCGGATCAGCCCTGCGCCTGCGCCCCGGTGCACAATGCTGTGGCTGGGGCAACCCATGTTGATGTCGATGGCGTCGAAGCCCAATTCACACGCCAGGATGGCCATGTAGCGAAAGAGTTCGGGCTGATGGCCATAGACCTGCGCCACAATCGGGCGCTGGCTTTCATCGTAGAGAAAATCCTTGAACAGGCCCGGATCCCCAAAGCGCAGCCGCTCCACCGCGGTGAACTCGGTGTAGAGCACCATGGGGTTGCCATACTTCTTCTGCATATAGCGGAAGGGCTGATCACTGACGCCGTTCATGGGTGCAAGGCCGATGATGGGGCGGGGCAGCGTATCCCAGAAGCTTTCGGTCACAACGATCTCCACAAATGACTGCATCTCGCAAGGGCGCAACCCACGCGCCGGCGCAGTGCAACCCGCGTGTGCGTCGGCAGATGATACCAAAGCATGGGGCCGCATGCACATCTGCGCACAGCACGCGCGCACCGTGATGGTGCAGACGGCGCTCCTGCCGACCATCTTCCAGTAGCCCCGCACTTCAGGAACGCAGCGCGTGCCTGAAGTGGAGCTGGGCTTGCGCATGAGGTAAGCCTCGCGTCGCCTCTTCAGGTTCAACCAGTGCGCACTTTGGCGCTTGCGCGCACTCGGCGCGATAGTAGGGGCAACGTGGCAGATTTGGTGCATGCAAGGAACATCCAATGTCAACCCGCTGGTTCATCCTCCCCCTCAGCCTGGCCATGCTGGTGCTGGCGGCGTGCGCGCCTGCGCAGCCAACACCCGCCGCCGTGGCCCCTTCAACACCTGCCGAGGCCATTTCAATTCGCTTCGCCATGTTGGCCGGCGATCAACCTATCACTTGCGCGCAAAGGGGAATGGCGCTTGGCCTGGCGCAGAATGACGTGCAGTTCAACGACTTACGCTTTTATGTTTCCAACGTGGCGCTGGTCACTGGCGCGGGCGAGCCAGTTCCCGTCGCACTGGCGCAGGACGGCATGTGGCAGTCGGGCATCACTGCGCTGCTGGACTTTGAGGATGGCAGCGCAGGCTGCGCCGATGCGGGCAACGCCGAAATGAACACGGCCGTCAGCGGCACCGTGCCGCCCGGCGACTACACGGGCATCCAGTTTGATCTGGGCATTCCCGCCCCGGCCAACCACCAGGATGTGACGATGGCGCCATCGCCCCTCAACCTGCCCGCAATGTGGTGGAACTGGCAGGGGGGCTACAAGTTCGTGCGTATTGACATGAAGGTGGAGGGCCGGGCCGGCTCGCCCACGGGCGGCGCGTGGTTTGTGCACCTGGGCAGCACGGGCTGCGCCTCGGCCAACGAGTCGACGCCGCCCACCACCGCCTGTACGCGCCCCAACCTCGCGACGATACGCCTCGATGGCTTTGACGCGGCGCAAAATGTGATTGTGGCCGACATGACGACCTTCCTGGCGCAGGTCGACCTGAGCCAAGCGGCGCCCATGCCGCCCGGCTGCATGTCGGGCGAGGATGACCCCGACTGCATCGCGCTCTTCCCCGCGTTTGGGCTCGACATCGCCACCGGTCAGTGTGCGGAAGCGGGCTGCCTGACGCAGACGCTCTTCCGCGTGGAATAGCGGCATGAGACGGATGACATCGCGCCCAACGCTTGGCTCCGTCGTGGCTGTCGCGCTTGCCGTCGTCGGGCTTGGCTTTGTGGCGGCGGGTGTAGCGCAAGTGGTGCGGACCTCACAGGCAAGTGGGCTGGCCGCGACTGTGCTCGGCGCACCGGATGAACAGATCGCGCCTGCGCAGGCAGTGCAGCCCGCACAGGGGGGCGCCATCCCGCTGCCGCGCGGCTTTCCGCCGCTGCGCGTGCCCGACGACAACCCGCCGACACTTGCGGCCATTGAGCTGGGCCGTCACCTCTTTTACGACACGCGCCTCTCAGCCAACGGCACGCAGCGCTGCGCCAGTTGCCACCTGCAAGCGCTGGCCTTTAGCGACGGCAAGGCGCTGCCCACCGGCTCGACTGGCGAGACGCTGCTGCGCAACAGCCCGGCGCTCGTGAACGTGGGCTACAACGCCACCCTCACCTGGGCAAATCCTGCGCTCACCACAATTGAGCAGCAGGCGCTGATCCCCCTCTTTGCCGAGTTCCCCGTTGAGTTGGGCGCGACGGGCCACGAGGACGAAATCCTGGCGCGCCTTGCCGCAGACGTCGACTACCAGCGCCGCTTTGCCGCAGCCTTCCCTGCCGCTGTGGAGCCCATCACCTGGCACAACAGCGTGCTGGCGCTTTCCACCTTTGTGCGCAGCCTGCTCTCGGGCGATTCGGCCTACGATCGCTATATTGCGGGCGAAACGAGCGCGCTGTCGGCGTCGGCGCAGCGGGGCATGGGAATGTTCTTCTCCGAGCGCTTTGAGTGTCACCACTGCCATTCCGGCTTCAACTTCAGTGCGTCCACGGTGCACGCCAACAGCACCTTCGGCGCATCCAACTTCCAGAACAACGGCCTCTACAATGTGGACGGCGCGGGCGGCTACCCGATGGGCAACCGCGGCCTCTTCGAGATGACGGGCGTGGCGAGCGACATGGGGCGCTTCCGCGCGCCCTCGCTGCGCAATGTGGAATTGACCGCCCCCTACATGCACGACGGCAGCGTGGCCACCCTCGAGGAAGTCATCCAGCACTACGCGCGCGGTGGCACAGTGACAAAGAGTGGCCCCAACGCAGGCGATGGCCGCGCCAACCCCTTGAAAAGCCCGCTCGTGCCCGGCTTCACCATCAGCGCACAGGAGGGGGCCGACCTCCTCGCTTTTCTCAAGAGTCTGACGGACGAGGCCTTCATCACCAACCCCGCCTTCAGCGACCCCTTCGCTAAGAACTCAAGCAGAACCCCGACGCAAAGCCGCAAAGACGCAAAGGAACACAAAGAACAGCAAGAGCAGGTAGAGTATTGCCTGCTCTTGCTGTTCTTTGCGTTTCTTTGCGTCTTTGCGGCTTTGCGTCGAAGTTGGCTGTTAGGCGGCGCGCCAGTAGCCGCCCTCGGCGCAGGAACGGCAGAGAACTTCGTTTCCCACCACCACCTCGCGCTCGTTGAGGATTTCCTCGCCGCAGCGCGCGCACACGGCGCGGCAGCCGGGCTTGCTGAGAATCTCGGCCAGCGACTGCGTGAGGGCAACCTCCTGCCATACAAAGAGCTCCGCGGCAGGCATCTGCTGGTAGCCCTGCAGCATGGCCTCCCAGCGGTTGCGCGCGGCGGGGGCATAGTCAGTTGCTCGGTCGCGCGCCCCCGGGTGGGGGGCCACGCGCCAGGCCACGCCCAATGCCGTGTCCACGAAGGTCGCCGCCACCTTGCCGTAGTCCACCACGCGCAGCGTGCGCCGCCCCACCCAGCAGTTGGTGGCCACAGAGACGCCGTCGCAGAAGCAACCGTCGGCCTCCACAATCGTGAGCAGCCGTTTATCGCTCTGCGGCAGTGGTAGATTGAGCAACTGCGCGGCCAGCAGTCCCATGCGCACGCCTATCACCTGGCGCGGGCAGAGGTGGCGGTGCAGCGTGGCCGATTCGGCCAGCAGCGCCTCCAATGTGGATGGGGCAGCAAGTATCTCGGTGCGCATCGCTCAGCCGCGCAGAAGGTCGTCCACCCAGGTCAGCGCCGCCATGGCCGCCGGGTAACCAATGGTGGGAATGGCCAGGAGCACCACCTGGCGGATTGCCTCCGGGGCAATGCCCGCTTCGAGCGCCTTGCGCGTGTGTGCGTGCGTGGCTCCTTCGGAGCGGGCAGCGACGGCCAAGGCGAGTTTCACAAGCTGTCGGCTGGTTGCGTCGAGCGGCCCCGAAGCATGCGCCGCCGCACCCAGCGCGTCGTAGGCTGCCCAGACCTCCGGGAATTCATCCTTGAAGCGTTCATAGGCAGTGGGGAGTCTTTCGGCCATTGCTTAACCTCGCTCAACGCGTAGGTCACGTCTCTGACGTGACACCGTGGTCGTGATGCTCAAGTCGTCACGTCAGGAGACGTGACCTCCTGCGCGTCTATCATCAATTGTAGCAGAGAGGCCCGCGCTGTTTGCGGCAGCGCGGGCCTCTGCTTGCACTCTTGTACTCGCGGGGGGACAGGCTATGCAGCCCGCTTGCTGCGTCCGCCTATTCGGTGGCGCCGCCCGCCGCTTCCCACGCGCCGTAACCGGCCGGGAAGGAGCGCACGTTGTCAAAGCCCATCAGGTGCAGCGCGGCATTGGCCAGCGCCGCACGATGGCCCGACGCGCAGTAGATAATCACCGGTTGATCGGTGGGAATCTGGTCAATGCTGGCGGCCAGTGTGCGCAGCGGAATGTTGACAGCAGTGGCAATATGCCCCTGGCTGAACTCATCCGGCTCGCGCACATCAATCAGCACGGCGCCGTTGTCCATGGCTTCCTGCAGTTTCTCAACCGTGCCAAGGCTGAAGTAACCCTCGGGGATGTTGGTGAGGAACTCGTCAGCAGCAGCCAGCGCTTCAGGGTCCACCTCCTTGGGTGTGACCGCGGTTGCATCGGTTGCCTCGGTGGAGACCTCGGCGCCGGCGCCGCTCCATGCCTTCCAGCCGCCCGCGAAGGACTTCACATTCTCGTAGCCCAGCATCTTGAGTGCGGCCAGCGCCGTACCTGCACGATGACCCGAGGCGCAGTAGACGACGGCGGGGGTATCGCTGGGAATCAAGTCGAGATTCTGGGCCAGCGTGCGCAGCGGGATGTTGATTGCGCCGGGGATATGCCCTTCGGCGTATTCGGCCTCTTCGCGCACGTCGATGAGTGTCGGGCTGGTGGCCTCGATCATCTCCTGGAACTTCTCGACTGTGCCGGCCGAATAGAATCCTTCTGGAATGGCTTCGAGGAACGCGCCCGTCTGCTCAATAATGCCGAAGTCGGAAACAATGGCCGCTGCAACCTCGACGGGCACTTCGCCCGACTCTGCCTGCGCTGCTTCCCATGCGCCGTAGCCGGCGGGGAAGACGCGCACGTTGTCGTAGCCTGCCATGTGCAGCAAGCCATTCGCCATGGCCGCCCGATGGCCGGATGCACAGTAGACAATCACAGGCTGGTCGGTCGGAATCGTGTCGAGGTTCTGGATGAGGGTGCGAATCGGCACGTTGATTGCACCGGTGATTGCACCCTCGGCAAATTCCTTCTCCTCGCGCACGTCCAGCAGTATGGCGCCGGCATCCACTGCTTCCTGCAACTTCTCTACGCTGCCCACGCTGTAGTAGCCTTCGGGAATTGAGGAGAGGAAACCGTCTGCCTGAGCGAGCAGGTCGGCGTCAACGGCCTTCGCCTCAAGGGTCTGAGCCACAACAGCATCAGTCGACACTTCCTGGCCGTCGCCGCTCCACGCCTTCCAGCCGCCGGGGAACGACTTCACGTTGTCATAGCCCAGCGTGCGCAGCGCCGAGAGCGCCGTACCGGCACGCAGGCCGCTGGCGCAGTAGACAAGCACGGGCTGGTCCGCCGGAATCTTGTCCAGACTCTGGGCAACGGTGCGCAGCGGGATGTTGATCGCGCCGGGGATATGCCCTTCGGCGTATTCGCTCTCTTCGCGCACATCGATCAACAACGCACCGGCGTCCATCGCCGCCTTGACATCGTCAATCTTGCCGGTGGCGAGGAAGCCTTCGGGGATACTGCTGGCGAAGGCGTCAAGGGCTGCCGTGTCTGCCCCTGCGGACACCTCGGCGGCGGGGGCTTCTGCAGCAGGGGCTTCGGTGGCGACTTCGGCCGGTGCTGCAGGCGCTTCGGTGGGCGCTGCTGGCGCTTCGGTCGGTGCGGCCGCCTCGGCGAGTGGCGCTGCAGGTGCTTCGACAGCAGGCGCCGCGGCTCCACCGCCGCACGCGCCCAGCGCCAGCATCAGGATGACCATCAGGCTCAGGATCAGACTTGCTCGTTTTGACATGTTTTCCTCATTGGTTGGATAGATGGGTGGTATATGCGCTTCCGTCAAACGGTGGGCGGCCGGCGCCCGCCGGATTGGCCTTCGTCCCGTACTACTTGTCTGCAGCGCCATGCGCAGGCGTGCTGATCTCGTCAATCCACTTGGCATGTTCCAGCCGTGCATCGTCTTCAGGAATGTAGCCCGTCACCATCCCGGGCAGCGCATCGTAGACGAAGGTGAAGTAGAGATGTCCGATGAGCAACACGGTAAGGACGAGCATGGATAAATCGTGCACGATCGCGGTGCTCGCAAGCAGGGAGGCGCCAAGCGAGCCCTTGCCGACCCAGAGCACGATTCCTGAGGCGACGACAAGCGCCGACACGATGACGACTGCGGCATGGTGGAGCTTCTGTCCGGCGTTGAGGCGACCTTGAGGTGGCATGCCTTCGGCTCGGCCAAAATAGTAGCGGATTACGTGCCTAAGCCAGGCAATGTCATCCTTGTCGTAGCGGAAGGAATCCCAAAGCAATTCCTTGGCCGCAGGGCGGTCAAACAAGAGATAGAGTAGCGGCACCGTCATGAATGCCACCGCGCCTACGCGATGAATCAGGCGCGAACTGCCACCCGCCGCCAGTGCTGATAGTGGCCCCCACAGCAGAACGAGCCCGGTAAGCAGCAAGGCGACAAACGAACTCGCAAGTACGGCGTGAATGATGCGCGGGCCCACACGGTAGCGCAGAACCTTGCGCTGAGAGGGCACGTCACCGTGCGGTTGTGCAGTCCGAATTTGTTGAGTGGTCATTCTTGTACCTCACTTGCGCCGGCGTCATCGGCGGTCTTCCCGGTCGAATCTGTCTCGTCTGCTGCAACTTCAGTTTCGCGCGCGTGCAGATAGCGGAGTTCCTGCAGGTGGTTGCGCCGTGCAAAGATGAAACTTAGGCCGGTGACCAGCACACTCAGGCCTGTCAGGCCGATGCTTGCGGGTTGCACCACCTTCTGCCATGCGTTCACCACGAACGGTGGCTTGGGATCGGTTGGAAGATCCAGCACTTCCGGTGCATCGGGCAGCACCATCACGACGCCGAGACCGCCGGCCTCCACCTCACCGTACACGCGCGCGTGCGGGTAGCGGCCCTTGATGCTCTCGACACGTGTGGCGGCCTCGGCGAGAATGGTTGCCCGTTCGCCATAGCGCAGGGCGTCACTGGGGCATGTCTTCACGCACCATGGCGTGCCGCCGGCCGCGGTGACTGCTGCGCACCCGTCGCACTTGCTCGAGCGCCCGTCGACCATCCGGGGTACGTCGAAGGGGCAGGCATCGACGCAATACTGGCAACCGCTGCACTGGTCGCGATCGAGGCGGGTGAGCCCGGCCTCCTTGAAGAGCGCTCCGGTTGGGCAGACCGCCACACACGAAGCATCGGTGCAGTGATAGCAGCGGTGATTGCGGATGTTGCCCTCGAGATTCGGGAACGAGCCGCGCACCTGTTCGGCGATGTGGATGAATTGCGTGCCCTCCGGATGCTCGTTGCCCGTTTTGCAGGCGGCCACACAGCCCTGGCAGCCAATGCAGCGCGCGAGGTCGAGCAGAAAGGCGTATTGTGTGTCCGCACCTGGAAGATTCGCGTTCACTTGGCATTCCCCTTCTTGATGCGTACGAAGTTGACGCGCATGCCTGCGCCGCCGCTGATTGGGTCCAGCGCGTAGCGGCTTTGCAGCAGCGTATCGCTCGCGCCCTTGCCGTTGGCCTGTGTCAACCCCTCGGCGTTGTGGCCAAAACCATGCACCATGTAGACCGCGTCCGGGCGGATGCGCTCGGTGACTTTGGCCTTGACGGGTGTGCTTTGCGCGCCGTCCTGGTTCTCGAGGATGACCGTGGCGCCATCCTTGATCTTGAGCTTCTTGGCGGCGGCGGCGTTGATCCAGACCTCGTTCTCGCTGTAGAGTTCGCTCAGCAGCGGCGTGTTCTGCGTCTTGGCAAAGGTGTGCACAGGGTGGCGGCCATAGAGCAGGCGGAAGTATTCCTCGGGCGGCTCCTCCACCGGTTCATAGGTCGGGATCGGGTCGAAGCCCGCCAGCGCCAGCTCGTGCGAGTAGAGCTGAATCTTGCCGGTGGGGGTGGGGAAGGGCGAACTCGTGCCGTAATCCGCAAAGTAGGCCTTGGGCTTTTGCACGATGATGCCCTCGCTGGCGCGCATCTTTTCGATGCTCGAGCCGATCGTGGCAAGACGGGCGTCGATGAATTCCTCGGCGGTTTCCCATTTGAAGAATTTCTCCAGCCCCGTGCGCAAGCCAATTTCGCGCGCCATCCACCACGCGGGCTTGGTGTCGTAGAATGGCTCGACCGCCGGTTCGCGCAGCGAGATGTAGGGGGTCTTGTGCGCAATTGTGGAGAGCTCTTCGTAGCGTTCGAGAATTGTCGATTCCGGCATCACAATGTCGGCCCAGGCGACATGCTCCATGGGCAGCACGTCAATGACGAGCACAAACTCAAGCTGCTTGAGCGCCTCGAGGGTGCGCTCGACGTTGGGTATGCTGTTGAGCAGATTGACGCCAGAGACAATCAGCGCCTTGATGGGGTACGGCTTGCCCGTAATCATGGGCTCAATCAGTTCCTGCATGGCGGTGGAGCCGCGCAGGAAGGTGGTGCGTGCGCCGTCGGCGCGCGCCTTGCCGCTGGGGCCGGTGGGAAGCTCGGCGCTCTCCTGGCCTGGCTCGGCCGAGCAGCCGCCTGAACTGCCCGCCACGGCAAAGGGCGGGTGGGGATATTCTTCGATGTAGGGGGCCTTGGCGAAGTAGAAGCCGCCTTCGCGCCCCACGCTGCCCAGCAGCGCATTGATGATGTACTCGGCGCGCAGGCGCTGCGTGTCATTGCCGTACCACGTGACGTGGCGGCCCGGCATAATCACGGCCTGGGGTGCGTTCTCGGCCATCACGCGCGCGGTTGTGGAGATCATGTCGGCGGGGAGGTCGGTGATTGCAGCGGCCCATTCGGGGGTGTACTCCGCAACGTGCGCCTTGAGTTCGTCAAAGCCCTCTGCCCACTCGGCAATGTAATCGGCGTCGTAGAGATTCTCGTTGATGAGCACGTGGATCCACGCCAGCAGCAGCGCCGTGTCGGTGCCGGGCTTGATGGGCAGCCAGTAGTCGGCCTTGGCGGCGACGGTGGAGAAGCGGGGGTCGACAACTATCACCTTGGCGCCGTTGGCGGTGGCGTTGGCAAAGTCCTGCATCACGGTGTTGCGCGCGTCTTCGCCAATGTGGCTGCCAATCAGCGTCAGGCACTTAAGCCCTTCCCAATCCACCGGTTCGTGGCCGCCGATGGCAAAGCCATAGGTGAGTTTGGCGGCTTCCTCACGCGGGGAGGTGCAGAGGGAAGAGGAGGGCTTGGCGGCGTTGGGGGTGCCGAAGGCCTGCGCCCAGTAATCGGCAAACCAGTAGTCGCCCGCGGTGTGGCCAAAGACGGCCACCGACTCAGGGCCATATTCGGCGGCAATCACGTTGATCTTTTCGGCGGCGGCGTCCAGCGCTTCCGTCCAGGTGACTTCCTTGAACTTGCCCTCGCCGCGCGCGCCGGTGCGCAGCATGGGCGCACGCAGGCGGTCGGGGTCATACATGAACGAGACACCTCCCTGGCCACGCGCGCAGAGCTTGCCGCGGCTCTTGGGGTCGGCCGGGTTGCCGTCGATCTTGAAGACCTGATCGCCCACGCTTTGCGCGATGATGCCGCAGCGCCAGGGGCACATGTCGCAGACGCTGTAGGTGGATTTGATGCTCCCCCGGTAGAACCACGCATCCGGCACGCCGGCCTGGCGCAGCGTGGCGGCGGCGGCACGGCGCGCATGGCGAGTGGCCATGGCCAAGCCGCCACCACCCGCCAGGGCCGTTTTGAGGAAATTGCGGCGGGTAATCTGCAATGCAACCTTTCCCATACTCCCATCCTTTTCTACACGCAGACGCGCGTCATCGCGCGTGCGGTTGGTCGCGTTCTGCTATTCCACCGCACCGCAGCAGAAGGTAGGCTCGGGTGGCGGTGCAGGCAGGCCCTCGGCAAAGCTTGCGAGCAGCCGCGCCTCACGCTCCATGGCGCGGTTCATGACACAGAGAATGCTCGATAGCCACTCTTGTTCGATGTGCTCCTTGGCAATGCTGCTGCACGCGCCCGCCTGCCACACCTCGCGCCGGTAGGCCTTGTAACTGAGGGGGAGCAGCGCGACTGTGCGGATCTGGGGATTGCGCACAGTCAGCGTGTGCACAAGTGCAGGCGTGCTTTCATTGGCAATTGGCCAGTCGAGGATGACGACGTCGTCGGCGCGGGCGTCGACACGGGCCAGGAGGGATTCGAGCGAGGCCACGTGGGCCACAGTGATTTCCAGGGGCGTCAGTTCAAGCGCGGAGGCCAGCAGCGAGACAAAGAGCTCGCGCGTGGCGGGGTCCGGCGTGGCGAAGAGCAGGCGGATTTGCATAAGGTGGCCCAGGGCGCCGGCGCGTGCCGGCTGTAGTGCAGTGACGCGCCACCACTCTACACGCCGCGGGCATGTTTGTCTGTCAGGAGAAGTTTGACGATATGGCGGAGAAAGTGCTTACAGCGAAACAGCGGGCAGTAGGGAGTGGGCAGTAGGCAGTGGGGAGTGGGGAGTGGGGAGTAGGCAGTGGGCAGTGGGCAGTGGGCGCGACTTCCCACTGCCTACTCCCCACTCCCTACTGCCCGTCTTTCCGCCGCGGCGCGGCGCAAACGGTCGTTGACGGCGACGCCCAGGCCGGCGGGAGGCAGGGTGCGCGCCAGCAGCAAGGCGGCGCCCAGGGCGTCGGCGGCGCGCAGGGCGGCGTAGAGGCGCGCGGCGACTTGGGCGGGCTGCGCCGCTGCACCGAGGCGCTCAACGCCCGCGCCCATGGCTATCACCTCGGCCAGTGTGGGCAAGTCTTCGTCGTAGGCCAGCAGCAGCGGAAACCGCCCGCCGGCCAGTTCCTCGAGCGCCGCACGTTTGAGGGCAACGCGCGCCGCATCGGCGTTGCCGCACAACAGCAGCAGGCGTGTGCGTGGTGCATAGTGACGATCCAGCATACCGGGCGATGGCAGCGCGCCTGTTGTGCTGTCTTCTGCGCTGTACACGTTCACGCGCCCCAGCAGCGCCTCGAGTGCCTCAAGCGTGACCCCGCCGGGCCGCAACAGCAGAGGAACGGCGCCGCTCACATCCAGCACGGTGGATTCGACGCCCAGGGGTGTGGGGCCGCCGTCGAGGATCATGTCGATGCGGCCGGCCAGGTCGTCCCACACATGGGCGGCAGTGGTCGGGCTGGTGTGGCTGAAGAGATTGGCGGATGGCGCGGCGATGGGCAGGCGCACGGCGCGCAGCAGCGCCTGGGCGACCGGGTGGCTGGGTGCGCGCAGCGCCACGGTGGGGCCGCCCGCCGTCACCACAGCGGGGATGAGGTCGGCGCGCGGCGCAACGAGCGTGAGCGGGCCGGGCCAGAAGTGCTCGGCCAGCAGCAAGGCCGCGGGCGGTACGTGGCGCAGAAGCGCGGGCAGCGCCTCCACACCCGTAATGTGGACGATGAGCGGGTCATGCGCGGGGCGCTTCTTGGCGGTGAAGATGCGCGCCACGGCGGCAGCATCCAACGCATTGGCCCCCAGCCCATAGACGGTTTCGGTGGGGAAGGCGACGAGGCCACCGGCGCGCAAGATGGCAGCGGCCTGCGCCACAATGTCGGGCGCAGGCCGCTCACTGTCGACTCTGAGCAACAGGGTATGAAACGCTTCAGTCATTTCACTCGCACGCACGTTTTGCCGCTGCGGCTGATGCATGTTGCCAGGATGATCCGGCAGATGGTGCTCCACCAGCCGTCGCGCCCGACCCTTGAACCTTGAACTCTTGAACCCCTAAACGCTTGAACTCGCCGTTACTGCAGCGGCGTCGTTTGCCCCAGCGTGTCTTCAAGGCTGCCGCCAATCACCTGCAGCTTGTAGCTGGCGGGAATCTCCGTCGCGTTGAAGACGATCACCGTGTAGGGATTGCGCCCCACGGCGGTGAAGTCGGCGCGGTACTTGCCCTCATTGATGCCGCTCGCCAAACGCGTGCCCGAAGCCAGCGAGAGTTGGTCGGGCGGCGTGCCCGCAATCACGCGGCGCAGCCCGTCGGCGTCCAGCACCCAGAAGTTCACCTTGCCGTGCAGCGCCTCCACGTCTTTGGGGTCCACATCCAGCAGCAGTGTCACGTTGCCGTTGCTGATATTGGGCGTCAGCCCCAGATAGTCCTGCGCATACGGTGTGTCGAGCGCCCCTTGCACGGCGGCGGGGCGCACGTTTGCCAGTTCGGGCTCGCCCACGGCAATGGCAACGGGCGGCTCGGGCGTGGGCGTGGGCGAAGGCAGCGCCGCCGCAGCCAGCGCCGCCAGCTCGGCCGCCGCGCCCACGGCTTCATTGGTCTGTCCGTAGTTGTCCACCAGCAGCGCGCCGCCGGCGTTGAGCGCATAGGTGGCAGGCACGCCCGACTCGTTGAAGATGACCGCCGTGTAGGCCGTGGCCCCTGTGGCCTTGAATGAGGCCAGCAGCTCGCCGAAATTGGCAAAGGGCGAAGCGAAACCCGTGGCCAGGTTGATGTCGGCGGGCGCGTCGCCCGCCACCAGCCTGCGCACACCTGCTTCATCCAGGACCCAGAAGCTCATCTTCCCGGCGAGCTCCGGGCGGTCAAGCGGCGCGTACTCCATGAGCAACCGCACCTGGCCGTCCACAATTTCGGGGGAAACCAGAATGTAGTGGCGTTCGAAGCTGCCATCCAGCGAGCCGCTAAGGCGGCGGCCCACGACGCTGGCCGCGCCCAGCGGCACTGGCGTGGGCACGGGCGTGGGCGTCACGATGTCGCCGGCGCGTGCCTGCACCTGGCTGGCGTTGTCAAAGAGCACCGCGTTCTGCGCCGTGAGCGAGTAGTTGACGGGCACGCCGGCGCGGCTGTAGACAATGACTGTGTAGCCGCCTGCCTCGGTGGGGCGGAAGGTGGCCTGCAGGTCGTTGCGCTGCGCAGTGAGGGCAATGTCGTTGCCCGCGGCGATGTCGAGGCCGAGCGGGTCTTCGCCGGCAAGAAAACGGCGCAGGCCATCATCCGTCAGCACCACGAAGTTGACGAGGCCAAAGGCTTCTTCGGTTTGGGGATCAAAGGTGAGCGTGAGATTCACGTTCCTGTCGCGCAGTTCGGGGCGCAGGCCCAGATAGTGCGCGCTGAACTTGTTGGGCAGCGTGCCCGAGAGGCGCGTGGTGCGCAACTCGCCGCCGGCTACGGCCGAAGTCACAATTGTGTCGGCAGAGATCGGCGCGGGGGTCGCCTCGGCGTCTGGGCCCGACACGATTGCCGCAGCGGATTGCAGAGGCTGGGGCGTAGGCGTGGGGAGCTCCTGCGCCCACGCCGCGCGGCCCGCCAGCGCCAGCGCGAGGGCGCAAGCCAACCCGGCTACGCGCAGCACGCGGCGCGCAGTGCGCGCGTGGAGGACAGACTGTGGGATCGTCAAGGATGGTGCACGCATGGGCAAAGACTCTCTCTCGTCAAGACGCCAGTGAAGGGGCGGCAATGGTGCGCTGCGATCGTTGTGCGACTCTGGTGCGATAGTGGTGCAATAGTGGTGCGATAGTGGTGCGACCGCGCTCCGTCTACCCTGCGCGCTGTGAGCGGCGTGCTGGGACGGTGCAAGGACAGCGCTACGTTAGCACGTAGGTGGGCAACGCGCCAAATGTCCTGCGCACGCGCCACGGCTGGAGGGTTTGGGCCGCCTTCACCTGTCGAGTACAATGGATGGAGAGCCAGGCGCCGGCCTCTGGCGCAGGGAGCGACGT
>CAYRVP010000059.1:0-23279 GCA_964427845.1 uncultured Caldilineaceae bacterium | reverse complement strand
ATTACGGTCACTAACCCCGATCTCCTCGCTGAGCCAGCGGCGCAGATGGCGGCCACCATGTACATGGTCAGCGCCCTCAAGCAGTTCGCCCACATGGATCGCCCTGTCATTCTGCGCTTCGTCACCGAGATCGCCGGGTTGGGGCAGCAGGGTCTCGACTACACCGACAGCGACAAGAAGTACACACTCCAGGTCGCGCCCGGCAAAACCTTCACCGGCCTGCAGCTCATGAGTTGGATGTACGTCGGCTTCAAGCTCATCGAACCCGACCTCGACACCGGCATGCCGCTGGAAGACGCCTACCGGCAGGCGCTGACCTTCTACGAACAGGGCCTGTAGCTTCCGAACATAGGAAAGGAAATCCCCCGAAAATGCATCTCTACGACAGCCGTGTCGGTGAGTTCATCCCGCGCGCGAGTTCAGGGCAGATTGCCGACGCCCTCAGCCGCAAATTCCTGCATGCCATGGACCAGCACGCTTCACCCAGTGAGGTGAAATCGTGGAAGAACTCCCTTGGCGCGTTTGCCGAGGCGGTGAACGGGACGGGGATGGACGAGTCGTGGATTGTGCTTGAGTATCAACTGCCGCTCTCCTCGGCGCGCCTGGATGCGATGTTGCTGGGTAGCGATGGCGCGGGCAAGCGCAATGCTGTCATCATGGAATTCAAGCAGTGGGATAGCTGCGAAGCACACTATGCGCCCGGTGTGGTGCGCATTGGCGGAGAAGAGAAGCTGCACCCGTCGGCGCAGGCGCTGGGGTACAAGAGATACCTAGCCGACACGCATACGGCGTTTATCGATGGCGAGGTTGGACTGGCAAGCGCAGCCTATCTGCACAATCTGCGGCGTAGCGAAGGGTCCGACTTCTTTGCCGATGGGTACAAGCCACTGCTGGATGAGTCACCCCTCTTTGCAGAAGACCGCGTGGAAGAGTTGACGCGTTTTGTAGGCGAGCGCATCGGCAGCGGCGTGCAGCAGCCTTTTGTAGACGCAGTGCTGCGGGGCGGGTTCCGGCCATCGAAGAAATTGCTGGACAATGTAGCCAAGGCGATTGACGGCCACCGGCCCTGGCACTTGCTCGATGAGCAGTTGGTGGTCTTTCACACCATTCTGGCGGATGTGGTGCGAGCGCAGAAGAACGGCACAAAGAAGGTGATCATTGTCACGGGCGGGCCGGGCACAGGCAAGAGTGTCATTGCAGCCCAGCTTGTCGGCACGGGCGCGAAGCACAATTACGCCACAGTGCATGCAACGGGCTCGAAGGCGTTTACGACGAACATGAAGGGGGCCGTGGGGAAGGATGCCATGGCTGTCTTCAAGTACACAAACGAGTTCAACAAGGTGCGGCAGGACAGCCTTGACCTGATTGTGGTGGACGAGGCGCACCGTCTGCGCGAGAAGTCGACGAACATCTTTGGCAAGGTCACGGACCCGACGCCGCAATGGGAGCGTATCACTGATGCAGCCCGTGTGTCGGTCTACTTTCTGGACGAGCGCCAGAACGTGAAGAGCGGCGAGGCGGGTTCGACGGAGAACATTGCGTCATATGCGCGGGCGCGCGGTTATGATGTAGCGACCTATGAACTAGACACACAGTTTCGATGCGCCGGCAGCGAGTCATACATTCACTGGGTTGAACATGCGCTGGCGCTGCGCACAGAGAACTCCATGGCATGGAGGAGTTACGACAACTATGAGGTCGTCATCCACGACGATGTCGAAGAGATGGAACAGGCGCTGCGGGCGAAGACGGCAGATGGACGCACGGCGCGACTGGTGGCGGGCTTCTGCTGGCCGTGGTCGGATCCGCGTGGTGACAACAGTCTGGTGCCGGATGTGACTGTTGGCGACTGGTCGATGCCATGGAACCGGAAAGCGAAAGGGAGTGAGCAGCCGGATCGCCACCCGTATACCATCTGGGCCAGCCAGCCGCAAGGTATCAATGAGGTGGGTTGCATTTACTCGGCGCAAGGCTTCGAGTTCGACTACATCGGCGTGATATGGGGCCTTGATCTGCGCTGGGACCCACACAGCAAGCGGTGGGTTTGTGATATCCGCGCCAGCAAGGACACGGGCTGGAAGAAGGGACTCTCCGAGCAGCCTGACGTGGCGGTGCAGCAACTGCAGCATATTTACCGCGTGCTGGCCACGCGAGGCATGAAGGGCGCGCATTTCTACTTCCTGGATGCGGCGACGAAGGAGAGATTTCTGGAAATGCTGGTGGAGAGTCAAACCGTGGGGGATGCGTAATCGGCTATGTCCTCACCGTTATTTCATCTCTTGGCACGCCTTACGTTCTCCCTCAAGAATCGTCGCCAGCACTATTCTGCAACGTCGACCTTACGCAACATGGGCCACTTATGACCTCTCAACTCATCCACGGCACGCAACTCGGCGCCTACTACAACGGAGATTCGACCGCTCTGTTGCGGGCAGGTGTGTTGGCGGAGAGTCTACGTGGCAAGGTCAACCTGCTGATCACCTCGCCGCCATTTCCTCTCAACAACAAGAAGAGCTACGGGAATTTGCGAGGCGACCAGTATTTGCGCTGGTTCGAGGAACTTGCGCCTCTATACGCTGCCCTACTTGCAGACAACGGTTCTATCGTGATTGAACTCGGCAACGCATGGGAAGCGGGACGACCCGTTCAATCCTTGTTGCCTCTGGAATCACTCCTCGCTTTCGTGAAGAATGATAAAGCTGGCTTGCGATTGTGCCAACAATTTGCCTGCTACAATCCGGCGCGCCTGCCGTCGCCGGCGCAGTGGGTAACGGTCGAGCGCATTCGCACAACAGACAGCTACACGCACGTGTGGTGGATGGCAAAGTCCGACTTCCCCAAAGCCGACAACCGCAGAGTGCTGCGCCCTTATAGCAAGAGCATGGAACGGCTTCTCAAACGTCAAACGTACAACCACGGGAAGCGACCCTCTGAACACGTGATTGGTGCCGAGAGTTTCTTGACTGATCATGGCGGCTCAATCAGTCAGAACTTCTTTGAGATGACTGCCATGGGCGGGGAAGAGCCGCGGCTGCCCAATGCGTTTCGCATGGCGAACACGCAGTCGTCTGACTATTACCTGCGCACGTGTCGTGAGCGGGGTATCACGCCGCATCCAGCACGTATGCCTGAAGGCTTGGTAGCTTTCTTTATCGAGTTTCTCACCGACCCAGGTGACATGGTGCTTGACCCATTTGCTGGGAGCGGCACGACGGCGGCCGTCGCAGAGCGGTTGGAGCGGCGATGGGCCTGTATCGAAATCAAGCCCGAATACGCGGCGCAGGTGCAAATTCGCCTTGAAGACCCGGCGATCAATCGCGGACGACGCATTCATCCTTCAGGAGACCCCTCATGAGCCTGATCAGCATTGTGACCGAATTGGCGGCGACGAACCTGTTTGCGCGTGATGGAGATGGGAAGCCAGCAACAGGGCAATTTGTCGGGCGGCCCTTTTACCTCGACTATGATCATGCCAATCTGCTGATCGCCGACTCCTGGAAGAAGCAGGCAAACGGGGTTCCGCAAGGCAGCTTCCTTATCGCCTACTACGACAACGAGGAGAGCGTGCAGGAGGCACTGTTGCTGCGCGTGCTGCGTCCGGCCAAGTTGCCGACAGACAATGATGTCATCGCCTCGATGGTCGAATACTACAAAGACAATTTGCGCACAAGTGGCGCCAATACGCAGCTTGATCAGTTTACTCGCTACGAGTTCAGCTTCTCGGGCGTGGAGTGTCGGGTGCTGGGCACATTCTATTACGATGCAGATGGAAAGATGCACTTCGGGGCGGACGTCGAGAACTTCTACAGCGCGCACAACTATCAGACGATTAAGCCAAATGCGCAGGTTTTGGAACTGATCGCGAACTTTCGTGAGGGTGGCGTCACGGGCCAAGCCCGTGACATCAAGATTGGCCGCGTGCGCTACAGCTCGAGCCAACGCTTTCAGGTTCAAGAAGACGAAGTGCCGGTCTACGTCAGTCCCAAGGACTTTTTGGGCAAGCGCACGGCCCTTTTTGGAATGACGCGCACCGGCAAGTCGAATACAGTCAAGAAGATCATTCAGGCGACGGTGGCCATGAGCGAAAAGGCTCCGTTGCGGCTCGAGACCGTCAACACACAGGCGCCGGACGAGCTGCTCGAACCCTTCACTGAGGACAGCCTGCCGAAGTTTCCCGTCGGCCAGATCATCTTCGATATCAACGGTGAGTACGCCAACGCGAACCTTCAGGATGCAGGCACTGCGATTTTCGACCTTTACAAGAGTCTCACCACACGTTATAGCGTGCTCGACAAGCCCGGCTTTCGTGTGATGAAGGTCAACTTCTTTCGTGACGTCGAGGCGGGCTTTGAACTGGTGCGCAGCCACCTCGCAAATGACACTGGCGACTACATCAGCAGCTTTGTTTCAATTGACTTGCTGGAACCTGAGGACAAAGAAGATCACTCGGCAATGACACGGTATGCGCGAAAGAAAGCGGCCTACCTATGCTGTTTGGCCGCTGCCGGTCTAAAGCCACCGACTGGTGAGCGAGTGACTTTCGCCGGAAATGCAGAACTCAACAAGCTGGTAAGGACAGATGGCACACTTGATCCGTCTAGAGGCATCACGTTCAACGAAGCCATTGATTGGTTCACAACAATTTGGGACAAATACAACGACCCGTACTTTGCCACCTACAAGAACACCAAGGGGCGCGAGTGGGCGGATGAGGACTTGAAGGCATGCCTCATAATGCTGACCCGCAAGAAGACGCCTGGCGGCAACGCCAATGTGAGCGGATACCTCAAACTTCGTGACCTTGTCGACCTGCACACGGCGTCAAGCGGCAAACCATTCGACGCCGAAATCGTGGAAGAAACGCGCCAGGGCAAGATAGTGATTGTCGACCTTTCGCAAGGGGATCCGGCAATTCAGCGACTCTTCTCCGAGCGCATCTGCAAACAGATCTTCGCTGATGCGATGAACCGCTTCATCAAGAATCAGCCGAATAACTTCATTCAATTCTATTTCGAGGAAGCGCACAACCTCTTTCCCAAAAAGGATGACAAGGACCTGAGCCAAATCTACAACCGGCTGGCCAAAGAGGGAGCCAAGCTAGGGCTGGGACTGACCTACGCGACGCAGGAAGTCAGCTCCATTAGCTCGAACATCCTCAAGAACACGCAGAATTGGTTCATTGCGCACCTCAACAACGAGGACGAGACCAAGGAGATTCGGAAGTATTACGACTTCGGTGACTTCACCGACTCTCTCATTCGCTTTAGCGCGGATACAGACAAGGGGTTTGTTCGGATGAAGACTTACTCGAATCCCTACGTGGTGCCTGTGCAGATCGACCGCTTTGCGGCTGAGGAGTGAGTGCATGTCCTACAACAGCAAGCGCGGCAAACGGCCGGCGGAATACGCAAGCAAGGCTTCCCATGTGCACATAGCCAAGTCGCCCTCCGTGAAGGAATTCCTGGGTCAGTGCATCCTACCCAAAAGCGGAGAGGAAATAGACCTCGACGAACACACGGTCGTGCTGCTTGAGAAGCTTGTGACGAACCCAATCCGGCACATCATTGCGATTGATGGCGGATTCACCGAAGTCCCGGTGCGAGCTGACTATCCATCGGCGTCGATTGCCTTCTTCCAGTTGGGCGCGTTGTCGTTCAAAGTGGCGGACCTCGAAGGGCTGGCGGCGCAACCCTTCATCGATCCCGTGGACATGAGCAAGTTGAAGCAGATTGATCGAGTCGATCTGACGTTGCCGGTGCGCAATGTGGCCTTGAAGGCAGAGGTGACGTTGACGCACTCGGTGCGGCGGGCGCTTTACGACTTCTTCGCCAAACGGCTGGAAGGCGGACTGGTGACGCTACGCTGGTTCATCTTTCAGGAGTATGACGTACCGCTGACCGAGTGGAACCTGGCCCGCTGCCCGCACTGTCAGGAACTCAATGTCAAGCTTCAACGCAATCAGATTGGTCCCGACTTCGGGTTCGACTGTCCGCATTGCAAGCATCGCATCTGGTTGACCGATGTCTTCCGGCTGCAGGAAGCCGTTGACGATGAGCTCGGGGCGGGCGGGATTCTCGGCTATGTCGTTACAAGTCTTGAACAGCTTCTGCTCGTTCACGTTATTCGTCTGATGATGAAAACCAAGATGAGCATTCTGCGAGAAGTGCTCTTCATCAAGGATGGCCCTTTGGCTTTCTTCGGACAGACGGCGAATCTGCACAAGCCGATGCGCCATCTCATGCGGTACTTAATGGACAAGCAGTCGCTCAATCTCGTGGGACTTGAGAAGAGCGGACCATTTGTCGACCACGCCGGCGAGATCGCCGGTCGACTGAAGCCGGGACAAGTGCTTCTGCTTGACAACGAGTATATCTACAAATACATCATCCCCGGCCATGCTGATCCAAACAACCCTTACGGCGTGACCACGTACTACGGGAACAAGGTCATTTTCATGAGCCGGGATGAACGTGTTTACGTCGCAACGTTGCCGACACGCCAGGTTGTGACCGCACCCACTATCGTCGATTTCGGCGTCCTTGATGTGGTGCTCAACAACGTTGAGAAGCTGCGCTGCGACATGTACGACGATGCGCTCTTTCCTGTGGCACTGGTCAACAAGCTCGTATCGCTATCAGATCACCCGAGCGGCAACATTCTGCAGAAACTGGCGATGCAGGGCATGGGGTTGTAGGATCGTTTATAGTTGCCAGTTATCCGCCGGGCTGGCGCGCTTCTGCGCCTCCTGCAGGTCAACCTGGGCAAGGCGCACGTAGATGTTGACCGTGTCCAGCTTCTCGTGGCCCAGCAGCGCCTGCAGTTCCAGCGGCGTGCCGCCGTTGCGCAGGAAGGTGATGGCAAAGGTGTGGCGGAAGCGGTGCGGGTAAGCGTGCTCCACACCGGCGCGCTTGGCGCATGCCTCGATGAGGTTGCCCAGCGCGTTTCTGTCAATGTGTGTGCCCGTGCGGGTGGCGAAGAGCGGCTCCTGTGGCTTGGGTGCCGGTTCACGAGTGCTCAAGTACTTCCAGATGGCCTTGCGGCTGGCCTGGCCCACATAGACAAAGCGGTCCTTCGCCCCCTTGCCCTGCCGGATGCGCAGCTGGTCGCGTGTCACGTCGAAGTCGCCCACCTTGAGGTTGCAGAGTTCGGAACTGCGCACGCCGGTGTCGACGAGCGTCACCAAGATGGCACGATCACGCAGGGCCGAAGGACGGGCGACCGTGATGATCTTGCCTCCATTCGCCGGTCGCGGTGCATTCTTGCCGCTGGCGGCGATGAGGGCGGCAATTTCGTGGCGGCTGAAGGGCTCCACGGGCGGGCGGCGATAGTCCGGCTTCTCGACGCGGCGCACGACATTGCGAATCTCGTACTCCTTCTCCGCCCACGTCCACAGCGACGAGAGCGCGATCCAGATGTTGATTGTGCTCTTGGCCCCCAACTTGAACCGCTTCTTGACATCGGCGAGGAAGCGACGGATGTCGTCGGAGGTGACGGACTCGATGGCTTTGTCGCCGCCAAGGAACTGAAGCAGGCGATCAAATGTAAGTTCATAGCCAGTGACAGTGTGTGCACTGAGGGCGATTTTCTTGTCCAGCCAGTAGCCAGTGATTGCGTCAGAGAGTCGCATTTTATCCCTACATCCTTTCGGTTTCCGTGTCTGACAATACGAGCGAAGGTGGTCTGACAATTTCTCCCCTGGAAAGCCGGAGACCGTATGGATGGGCTTTTCAGCCTTACCATACGGTCTCGTGACTACTCGTATTGGGTTCGTGGTGGGCGAGATAGGATTTGAACCTACGACCTCACGGATGTGAACCGTGCGCTCTAACCAGCTGAGCTACTCACCCATTCCATGGTTGCCATCTTTGGCGCTGCGTGCCGTTTAGTATACCATGCCCGTGGCTGCGCGCAAATCCATCGCGCACTTCTTCTCGAGCAAAGCTTGCCCTATGGCCCGTAACAGCCGCACCCTTACGCGCATCTTCTTCGCCACCGTCCTCGCCGCCGGCCTCATGGGCGCCTGGATCGCATCCGCACGCTGGAACGTGGACGTAAACGCACTGCTCGCGCCCACCACCGAACAGACCGACTGGGTCGATGCCGCCTCGCTCGTGGGCGAGCAGGTGCTCCAATTCTTCCTCGGCTGGACCCACAGCACACCCTGAAACGCCACTGCAAAAAGAAGGGGGCGGGCCTGTGATGGCCCGCCCCCTTTGCTTGTTTAGATGCAAGATACCCTACCGGTTCGGGTTGTGCACGCACGCCCCGCCCATTAACTCCTCCTGGAAGTAAATGCAGAGCACAATGTAGGCCGGCCGCCAGTACTTCTGATCAATCGGGCTCGGCTCCATAATCGCCCACCAGTACTGCTCCTCATCCTGGGCATTGCCGTCATTCAGCCAGTCCAGATTTGGCATCGTGATCAAACTCATCAGACCAATCCACGGCTGCCAGTTGGCCGCAGCAAACTGGTAGGCCCGCTTGAGGTAATCGGCCTGCACATATTCGTCGATCCCCGCGTCGGCGCCGTGCCACTTGTAGGAAGAATTCACCCTGTCATAGGTCCAGCCGAATTCAAGCAACACAATCTGCTTGGCGGTATCGCCATACTTCACCATAATGGCGCGAATATCCTCCACATGGCGGAAGGCGAAGAAGCGGTAGCCGCCATACTTCTCCTTGTTGGCCGCAGCTTCAGCAGGGTCCAACTCGGGCGGCGCCGCAAAGCCCGCGCCATGGACGCCCAGCGCGTCAAAATAGCCATTGCTCGAGCCACCCATGGCCTGATACATCTGGTCATAGAAGACATCATCGGGCATGGCCAGATTGCTGTTGTCACCCGTAGGCGCCATTCCCGCGCTGATCACAATCGCGTTCGGGTTCACGGCCTTGATTGCGGCATAAGCCTTGCCCAGGAAAGCCGCATACTCGGCGGGGTTCGGGCGATTGCCACCCCACTCGCGCGCCAGATTCGGCTCATTCCAGATCTGGAAAGCCTGAATACAGCCAATTGCGCCGGGCGCACAGTTGAAGCGCTGCGCCACCGCGCCTGCATACTCGGCAAAGGCGTCGGCGCTGCCCGGAGGCGGCCCCGCCCAGAAACCTGCCTCGTCGGGATCAATGCTCAAGCGGGCCAGTAACTTCAACCCCTTCTCGTTTACGTGCGTCACCACGCGATCGGCCACCGTCCAGTCATAGACGCCCCGGCCTGCACCCTCGATCGTCTCCCAGGCAAAGCTTTGCTTCACCCACTTGAAGCCTGCGTCGCGCAGCAGGTCGAGATCGCGATCCGCGATCTCGGCGCGCCACCAGAGAAAGGCCTGTGCACCCAAATCTGGGGAAGTCATGGTTGCAGGCTGGAAGCCGATGACAGGCGCGGGCGTGGCGGGTACGGCCGCAACCGGGGCCGACGTGGGCACCGGTGTAGCAGGTTCAACAATAGTCAGGAACTCGCTGGCCGCCCAACCCACTGACTCGCCATTTTGGGCCAGTTTCGCCCACGTGCGGTCCGACGTCCGCCCCACCACATCAAAAACCTCGCCGCGAGCGGCCGTGCGCACCAGTTCGGCGTCGGGATTGTTGCCATTTCGAATATTGAGGATGTCCGTGTTGACGGTGGCCACGCTCAGTTCCTCGGGCGTCGGCTCCTGCGCAGCCGCTGGCGCAGCCGGTGCGACTGCAACGGGCTGGGCCGCCTGCGTCTGCTGTGCCGCCTGCGCCCCTGTATCCACCGGTGGCGGAATCGGCGTTGCCGCAGCCGCGGCCTGCCCGCCGGGCGTCTTTGTCGGCGTAGGCGTCGGCTCACTCTCGCGCGAGCCGCAGCCCGCCAGCAGCAGGAGGGTCATCAACAGGCCAATCGTCAGCACGCTCCATCGCGTTCGCATAAGCAATTCCTTGCACATGTAACAAAGTGTTCAACGCACCCGGCAACCGAGGCGAGTCCGTGAATCGACAGAAAAGCACCGCAGTCGGCGCTAGCGTCGAATCTGCGCCTTGAGCGCGTCATAGGCAGGGCGGCCCACAATCGCAAAAGTGCGCATCTCGCCAAAGTCGTAGTTCAGATTCCACAAGAAGGCCACGCCCACATAGCCCGAACCGGCCATAATGCGGTACGCTTCCGTCGTCCAATCGGCCTGCTGCTGCTCACTAATGCGCGCCTGATACTCGTAGCCCGCTTCCGGCGCAGGCGATGATCCCCAGCCGAACTCCGTAGGCCAAAGCTTCTTGGCCCCATCGCCAAACTGCGCCATGACCGCATGCGATTCCTCGAGGGTGCTGAGGAAGTAAAAGGAGCGGTGGTTGGCGTGTGAGAGCGTCGCATACGCGCCCGATTCCCAATCGGCAAAGCGCACGCTGGGCGGATTTGCAAAGCCGCTGGGGTGGATGCCCACCGCGTCGCTGTAGCGAGCCAGCCCATTCTGATACATGCCGCGCAGATAGTCGATGTCGTCGAAGGCCACATCGCTGTAGCCGGCGGGCGTTGTCGCACCGCTGATGACCACCATGCTCGGGCACGCCGCCTTGATGGACGCATAGGAGCGCTTGAGCAGATCCATGTAGAGCGCCGGGTCTAGGGAATAGCCCTCCCACTCTCGGCGCAGATTCTGCTCGTTCCACACCTCAATCGCCTTGAGCGACTGGCCGCAGTAGCGCCCGGCCACGCTGCCTACAAAATTGGCGTAGATCTGGAAGTCCTCGGGCGGGCCATTCGTGCCCCCCTTGGTCGGACGCGACCAGTCGGGCGAGGTCACAATGCTGAATGCCACATTGATGCCCACACCGTTCATCGTGTTGACGATACCGTCCATCTCCTGCCAGTTGACCGCACCGGGGGCCGTCTCGACATACTCCCAGCGCACCTGCTGCTTGACCCAGTGCGCGCCCAGGTCGTTGAGCATCCCCGCCACGCCGGCTTTGTCGCCCTGCCACATGTTGGCCGTGAGGCCGTAGGCAAAGCCTCCCCCGCCTGAGGGCAGCGGCGCCGCAGCAACCGCCGCACCCAAAGCCTGCGCCCCGCCAGATGCCGCTGCCACTGCAACGACCGGTGGCGCAGGGATATCCGCCTCCGACAGCGTGTCTACGTCGGCCATGGGGCCGGCAGTCGTCACCAATGCGGAGGCCACCCAGCCTTCAGCGCCGTCGGGCAGCGCCACCCTGTACCAGTCGCCTGTCGCGGTCACACCCGTGATCACCAGTGCGGCGCCCTTTGCGACGCCGCCTGTGCGTGCATAATTGGTGCCGGGCCCGCCGCGCACATTCATGGAGGCGGGCACGACATACGCCGTGGCTGCGTCGGGCTCGGGCTGGGCTACAGGCGCAGTGGCCACGGTAGACACAGTGGACGGGGCGGACGGGGCGGACGGGGCGGACGGGGCGGACGCGGACGATGCACTGGAGGGTGTCACTGCAGAAACGGTGACCGTCGCCACACGTGTGGCCCTGGGCGTCGGCGTGGGCAGCGTCACGGCAGGTGTCGCAGTCGACGTCGCCGCGCTGATGGCGACTCCCGCCAGTCCGGCCAGTCCTCCACGGGCAGGGGCTGCAGATGCTGCGCTGCCCACTTCAATAAACGCGGCGGCCACCCACCCCTCCACATCGAGGTCATCGGCCGCCACGCGCAGCCACGCGCCATCGGCACTGCTCTCCAGGATGCGAACGATTGCGGCGGCGGGCAGTTTGCCCACCACTGCATAGCTTGCGCCGGGGCCGCCGCGCACGTTGAGGCGGCCACTGGAGACAGTCACGGCGCCACGGCCTTCCTGTGCAAACACAACGCGCACCGGCAGCACCGAAGCAACGACCAGCGCAATCAGCAGAGCGACAAGTCCAGTCGTCCGAAATACTCGACGGCGGGTGATGGGGGCATTCGTCAAGGACATGATGGCAGGATTCCAGTTCAGGGGAATGTGTGGGAAAAGGACACGATGCGGCGTGCGCGTACGGACGCGAAGCATGGTGCTGAATGCGGAAAAGACGGAGAGACGCGGCAGCCGCCGCGTCTCTCCATATTGATTCAACAGACGTCTACTTGGCCATGGCAGCCAGCGCGTTGTAGGCAGGCAGCGGTTCCCAGCCGGGGCCTACAATGCCCCACTGCGCCTTCTCCGTGCCGTTGGCCACCACGCGGAAATTGAGGTTCCACAGAATGGCGGGACCTGCCCAGCCCCACGCCTTCATCATTTGGTAGGCTTCCACGGTCCACTGCGCCTGCTCGTTCATGTCATTGTCGTCGGCGTAGCGGTAGTTGGGGTTCTGCGCACCGCCCGCCGCCCAGCCAAACTCGGTAGGCACAATCGACTTGCCAGCTGCACCGTAGACATTCATGATGTTGCGATAGCCTTCCATGGTGCTGCGGAAGGACCATGAGTGGTGTGGCGAGTCGCACGCGCCGTTGAATGAGTTGCCTGTCTTCTGGATGGCCTCACACGCCCCTTCCCAGGTGACCGACGGCGGCACGTTGTAGCCGCTGGGGTGTGCGCCCATGGCGTCCATGTAGTTGGCCGCACCCGCCTTGAACATCTCCTCGGCGTACGTGAAGTCATCCATGGCCAGCCCGCCATTGTTGCCCGCAGGCGTGAGCGCACCGCTGATGACCCACATGCTGGGGCATGCACTCTTGATGGCATTGTAGCCGGCTGCGAGCAGGTTGACATACTCGCCGGGGTTGAGGGGCCTGTTGCCCCACTCGTAATGCAGATTCTGCTCGTTCCACACTTCAATCGCCTTGAGGGGGCCGCCGCAATACTTGCCTGCCAACGCCCCCACAAACGCGGCATAGGTGGCGGGGTCTGCCGGCGGGCCACCGACGCTGAGGTCAGCGCCGCCCTCGCGCGCCCACGCAGGCGCATTGACGACGCTGAAGAGCACGTTAATGCTGCTGCCCGCAGCGGCGTTGATGATCGGGTCGAGCGCACCAAATTCGATCGCGCCCTGTGTATTCTCAAAGCGCTTCCACTCCACCTGCTGTTTGACCCATCCGAAGCCCATGCCCCTGGTGGATCCCATGACCTGCTGGATCATGGCGTCGCTGGTATCAACCATATGCGCCTGCACGCCATAGCCAAAGGGCAGCGCGCCCGCGGGGGCGGCGGCCGGCGCGATCGGCGCAGCGGCGGCTACAGGTGCGGCTTCGGCAGCGGCCGCTTCAGCAGGCGCTGCAGCTACGGGCGCCGCCGCCACAGCCACGGCGGCCGCCTCGGGAATGTCGGTCGCGATGGCGATCTTGTCTACCGCGCCCGCGGAGGTGACAAGCTGGCTGATGACCCAGCCGCGCTTTTCGCTGCCAAGATCAATTTGCCACCAGTCGCCGGCATCATTTCTGCCGGTCACCCGATAGTTGGCAGCGGGATTCAACTGCCCAAGCACCGGGTAAAGGGTGCCGGGGCCCTCGCGCACGTTGACAATCTGGCTGGTGCTGACGCTTGCGTCGGCCACCGTAGCTTCGGCCGCGGCGGGCTGTGCAGCTGCCGCCGTGCCCCCCACCTTGCCGGAGACCGAGAAGGGGAGCGTTGCGCCGGCGGCCGTGCGCAGGCGCGCATCCACGCGCACTTCACCATCGGCGCGAACGGGCAACGAGATGGTCGCGTTTTCCAGCGGGGCCAATTGCTCGGCCAGCAGACTGCCATCGGCCTTGTAGAGCGAATAGGCCACGCTCAGCGCCGCCCTGCTTTCGGGCAATGCCGCGTCCTGCTGAAACTTGAGAAGCGTGTCCCACATGGCGGGGTCAATGTCGCCTGTGGGACTGGCCTGGATGTTGACATTGCGCACATTGTACTTCTGCAACAGGCTCAACTTGTGCGCCAGGCTGCCCGCGTCCTCGATGTAGACGGTGCGCTCCAGCCCCTGGTCGTCGATGTAGCTGTAGCGGTACATGCCCACGGCGTCATCCCACGTGACGTTCTCCTTGAGACGGGGGCTGGTGAGCGAAAGCTCAATCTGCTCGCCATTGGCGGTGGCCTGCACCTGCGCCAGGAGTGGCCTGAGCGCTTCCTGGTAACCCTTGAGCAGCAGGTAGCTTCCGCTGCGCTCCACCGACTGGGCGGGAAGCTCAATCTGCAGTCGGGTGGGGTCCACCTCGCCGGTGGCGTACTTGAGCAGCGCGTCCATCTCGCCGCCCAACTGATAGGCGCGCGGGTCAACCGGGGCGGGCACAATCAGCGTGTCAACCATGTTGCCCAGGGCGCGCCAGTCGTACCCCAGTGTGTCCCACTGTTCGGCGGAAATCTGAATTGGCGCTTCTACGCGCACGCCCAGCGTTTTGCCATTCGTGTGCAGTTCATCGGACAGTCGGCTGATGAGATGGGCAAAGTCGGCGCGTGCGCTCGGCTTGGCGTCCACGCCGCGGTAATCGATGATAATGCCAGGGTAGCCATTCTGCACGGTGGTGCCCACAACCGAGGCAATCTGATTGTCCTGCTGGCCCGGGTCGAGCAGCAGGTTGTTGATGAGGTCGGTGCGCACCACCTCGCCTTCCCAGTTGCGGATGACAGGGATTGTGGCGCCGTTGGTGTTGGCAGGGGCCACGCCGTCGAGCGCGCCATCGCCACGCAGTTGCAGGCCACTCTTGGCCTCGTAATTGACGACCGCACCCTGTGGCTTCTCGGGCAGCATGCCCAGGTCAATCGTGGCTGAGGGGACGCCGCCTGTGTTCTGCATCACCATGAAATTGGGCGGCACGGTGGTGAGTGACGATTCGAGCGCATCCTCGTTGGGGTTGCCGGTGGTGATCGCGGTGCTGGGCACGTGGCTCCAGCGCATGCCGTCCCAACTGTACAGCCCAAGCGTCTCGTACGCACCGCTGTCGGTGGGGATGGGCACGTGCAGGTCGGTAATCGAAGGCTGCGTGCCCGAAGTTTTTACCTGGTAGAGCGGGCTCTTGGGCACAAGATTGGTCGGCAGTGCCTCGACAGCGTTGTACAGGTCAGTGCCTGCGTTGCCCGCGAGGAAATCGGCGCGCGGCACGCTGATCACTTCTGCGTTGAAGGAAGAGTCAACCCCTTCGTCGGGAAAGCTCACCATGGTGCCATCGGGGTCGCTCACGGCGCCACCGCTGGCCGGAATGCGCGTCATCGTGAAGTCCTGCAGCCGATCGAGCAAGCGCACCGGCGGCAGGAAAAGCGCGGCCACCAGCAATCCGGGGATGACCAGGAAGGTGATGAGCCATGCTGCGGGGCCTTCTACAAGCCGGGAAAGGCCGCCCGACGAAGGTGAACGTCGATCCAGTCGGCTGTTCTGCATACGAGGTGCGACTCCTTGATAAGAATACTGCCGTTGCCGTAGACCGCGCTTTTCCGCGCCTTGCAGCTTCAGCCGGGCAGGACGCCATCACATGGCGTATACAACCACGAACGATTGTCCGAGGGCGTTGCGGTAAGACAATGACTGCGCTGCGAGCCAAAACGTGCGCTGCGAGCCAAAACGTGCGCTGCGAGCCAAAACGTGCGCTGCGAGCCAAAACGTGCGCTGCGAGATCGCGCGCGCCGCAGAGAAACGATCGCAGGCGCCATGAGCGCCGGCTAAGCGGCGCAGAAAGGCTTCATGTAGATGCCGCGCAAAGAGCCGCCAAGAAGGTGCAGCCATGCCACATCATAGCATGGCGTGGAATTGAACCAAAATCACTCTCGTGTAGTGACGCCTTCACCGCCCTGCCATGCACCAAGCAGCTCGATTATCCCTCATTTTTCCCTACCCAAGCCGGACCAATGGTCGGCGTGCCGACCACGCAAATGCAAACCCCGACGCAAAGACACAAAGGTTCGCAAAGAAAAGCAAAAGCAAAGAAAAGCGGGACGAAATCGTTCCATTTGCTTTTCCTTGCTTTTGCTTTTCTTTGCGAACCTTTGCGAACCTTTGCGCCTTAGCGTTTGGGTTGGAGTCGGTAGTTGCTTCAGTTGCTCACGACAGGGTGCGCCACCACAATGATGCGGTGCGAGTTGTCATCGCGCGGCCAGCAGCTCACCAGCGTCAGCCGCTCGTCACCGGTGGGCTGAATCCACTGCCCATTCTCAAGCTGCTGCTCGGGCGACGCGTCGCGCTCGGGGACGATCATCACCTTGTCTATCGAATAGGTAAAGGCCTTGTCACCCACGTAGAGAACAGCGGTGTCACCGCGCTTGAGCTGGTCCAATTCGCGGAAGACCGCCCCCAGGATGTTGTTATGGGCGCTGAGCACCACATTTCCACCCGTGCCCGGTTCAGCGCTGTTCTTGTGCCAGCCCGCGGCATATGCGGCAACATCCCACTCGCTGAAGACCTGCCCGGCCTTGTTCTTCGATGTACTCCAGCCCAGCTCCGTCACGCCGGTGTCGAGCTTGATGGAAGGCAGCACCAGGCGTGTGGGGATGCCTGTGACAGCACTGGCGACCAGTGCCTTCTGCGCAAGCGGCGCTGCGGTGGGGCTTGCTGCAACAGGTGCGGCCGGCTGGACTGCAGGCGCCACAGCGCTTGTTTTGGTTTGTGCGGCGGGCTGTGCTGCGGGCTGTGCCGCGGGCTGGGAAATTGGCGCTGTGGCGGCCTCGGCGGCGCTGGAGCCGCAACCGGCCAGGGCCAATGTGAACACAAGCAGCGGCAGCGCCAGCGCGCGTCGTCTGGGTTGGAGGGCAAAAATCATGGGGCGTCTACCTGAAGATTTTGTATGAATGTGGATGGATTTGAATCGTCTGCGCACCGACAGGAACGCATATTGATGGTACACGCTCTGCGCACAAATGCGGGAATCGGAACGCACTTATTTGTCGATCAACGATGCGCTCCGCGTCCTTGGATTGTGGTCAACAACAACTTTGGCGCGCAGGCGCTGCCCGTGTTCACACTGTCGCTGCCTGCCGATGCTGTTCATCGCGCCCCAAATGCTTCCCCGTGTCTTCGCGTCCGGATTGTTCGTATGCCTAAGGCTGCGGCGCGTCCTGGCGGCGGCCCTGTGCCACCGCGGCGAAACGTTCGGCGGGGCCACCCACGGGCGCAAGCACGGCCGTGAATGCGCTCTCGCCGCCCCGCGGAATGACGTTGTACTCGGGTGTTACCTTGCGCATGGCAATCACGCGACCCAGGGGGTCATAGGCCGTAAGCACCACCTGCACATCCACGGCGTCCTCCGGGCCCGTGTTGCGCACAGTGCCGGTGACGGTGTACGAGGCGTACCGCTCGCCCATCGTCTGCAGATCACTTACCTCGAGGTCGCGGTAGTAGCTGCCCACATAGGCAGCCACGGCGTGCGTGGCAAAGACGCGGTAGCGATCAAACGCACCGGGGTTCTCGCCAAAGGTCACGGCAAAGGGGGCATCCTTGCCGGGGTCCACCATGTCGAGCGCGACCAGCCCCTCGACGCGCGCGATCTCGGCATCGTTGGCATCCAGCAGCGAGACGCCCACGCGCACCTGTTCCAGCGCATCGGCGCCCGGGTTCTGCACCTCGCCCAGCACCCACAACCCGCCCACATTGCTCTCGTTGAAGTAGACGTTCTGCACCTCCACCGGCAGCGGCGTGGGGGTGGCCGTCGCGTTGGCGTCGGCGCTCTCTTCAATCTCCTCGGGGCGGGGGATGACCAGTTGCTGCCCCACCTGCAGGAAGCGGGGATCGAGGATGCCGTTGGCGTCCTGCAGCGCCGCCACCGAAACGCCATACTGCCCCGCCACACCCAGCAGGCTCTCGCCCGACAAAATGGTGTGAATGACCGGCGTGGGGGTGATGGTGGGCGTGGGCGTGGGTGCGGGCGTATAGGGGGCGGGCGTGGAGGTGGGCGGCAAGGTGGCCACTTCCACGGCCACTGCCAGCGTCGCGGTCGGCTCAGGCGTGGGCGTCGGCTCGAGGGTGATCACCTGCCCGCAGCCTGCCGCGAACAACGCCACGCTCAGCAGCGCGCCCACCACGGCGAGCACTGCGCGGGCTGGTATGGAGGCAGTGGAGGGCGCACGCGCGGCGGATGCATGCGGGCCTCTCGGTGACGCTTGAAGGTTCATTGAAGCGAGTATAACATAGAGGATTGGGGGTATGTGGTGAAGTGGTTGACTGGTGGACTGGTGGACTGGTGGACTGGTGGACTGGTTGACTGGTTGACTGGTTGACTGGTGGACTGGTGGACTGGTGGACTGGTGGCCAGCCCGCAAGAAGACCAGTCTCGACTCACCCGGCCACCTCGCGCAACGCCACCGTATGCGCAGTGGTGTCGTAGAGCGCCCAGGTTGGCGCGCCGACGAGACCGAGCAGTTCGCCGGGGTTGACGAGCCAGGTCGAACCGACTTGCTCAACAAGCTTGCGGTGGTTGTGACCGTAGGCAACAAGGTCGAGCTGGCCGGAAGCGGCAATGCGGCGGGCCGGCTCGGGGTAGTGAATGAGCGCCAGCGTGCGCCCGTCTACGACGAGTTCGGTATAGACGCCATTCAGGTTGACGTGCTCGTGGCGGCCTGCCATCACCTGCAGGAGGCGGCCGTCGGCGTCATTGTTGCCCATGACAATGTGAATGGGCCCGGCGAACCCCTGGGCCAGTTCCGTCACCACAAAGGGCGCGCATAGGTCGCCCAGATGGAGCAGCACATCGGCAGCGGCGGCGCGTATGGCCGCCAGAGTGGCCCTCAACATGGGCAGGTTGTCGTGCGAGTCGGAAATCAGCGCAACTCTCGCCATCGGGACACTCCTAATCAACCAGTCAACCAGTTCCTCACTTCACCCGCGCCAACACACGCAGGCACTTGTCCACCTCGTCAAGCGTATTGTAGTGCACCAGGCCTATGCGTAGCAGGCCGCCGCTGGATTCCACACCCAGCCGCTCGCTGATCGAGAGCGCATAGAAATTGCCGTTCCACGTGAAGATATTCTCCGCGGCCAGCGCCATGGCAAGCTGCTCGGGTGTAGTGCCTTCCTTGCGAATCGAAACCGTAGCCACGCGTGAGCCCATGGCCTCGCGCTCTGTAAGACCATAGATGCGCACGCCCTGAATCGCCTCGAGACCCGCAATTAGCCGCTCCATCAACTGCAGTTCGTAGGGAGCCAGCACCTGCCACGCCGCCGCAATCTGCGCGCGGCGGGGCGCCGTGGCGGCCACGTCCCCGTAGGTGACGCCAAGGCTCGCAATGTAGTCGATAGCGGCGCCCACGCCCGCCAGCCCTTCGTGGTTCTTGGTGCCGGTTTCCCACTTGCCCGGAAGCTCCTCGCCGGCGGGGCGTACGCGGTAGGCGCGCAGCCGCTTGAGATGCTCACGCTTGCCGTACATAATGCCCGCATGCGGCCCAAAGAACTTGTAGCTGCTGCACATGAGAAAGTCCGCGTCCAGCGCCTTGACGTCAATCAGCGCGTGCGGAGCGTACTGCACGGCGTCGACGAAGGCGTAGGCATTCACCTCACGCGCCCAGGAGATGACAGAGGCGACATCGTTGATTGTGCCTGTGGCGTTGCTCGCCAGGCCCACGGCAATCAACTTGGTGCGTGTCGAAACCAGCGAGTGGAAGTGCGCCATGTCGAGCGTACAGGTCTCGGGGTCCACGTCGGCGTAGAGGAGGCGCGCACCCGAATCCTGGGCAAGCATGATCCAGGGCGCTACGTTGGCATCATGGTCGAGCCGCGTCACGATAATCTCGTCGGTGGGGCCAAACTCGGGACGAATGCTGTGCATGAGCGCAAAGGTGAGGCTCGTCATGTTGTTGCCGAAGACAATCTCGTCGGCGTCAGCACCCAGCAGATCGGCAGCGGCCTGACGCGCGTTGTCGATGGTGACATCAGTGCGCATGGAGGTCTCAAAGACGCCGTGCGTGTTGGAGTTGCGGCGGATGAGGTAGTCGCTCATCGCGTCGATTACGCTGCGGGGCACCTGCGTGCCGCCTGGATTGTCAAAGAAGATTGCGGGCTTGCCGTTGAAATGCTCCTGCAAGGCAGGGAAGAGTGCGCGCACTGCACTGACGTTGTAGGGCATGGTGGCTCCGAGGGTGGCGGTATTGATGATTGATGATTGGCGCCTGGCAGTATGCAGCTGGACGGCGGACGATTGGACGATTGATGATTGATGATTGAAGATTTTGTCGCTCACGCCCAACGTCAGTCGTCAATTCTCAATCTTCAATCGTCAATCGTCTATCTTCCATCGTCCACACTGCTACGCCCGCCCCTCCAGTGACTGGTACCCCACCGCCCGCTGCGGCAACATGCCCTGCGCCAGCAAGCAATATGCCTGCCAGTCGAGCCGCTCCAGCGCATCCACGGCATTGAAGAGATCCTTGCCCGCAATGAAGATGCCGTGGCGCGGCAGCAATACCGCCCCCGCCTGCTTGGCGATGGCAGCCCGCTTCTCCAGCATGGCGGCAATGATCTGGTCGGCCAGTTCCTGGCTGTGCGCAGGCGCACCCTGCACCACCTCGACCGTGCCGAACTTCTGTGTCGATTCGAGCACCGCCTCCATGGAACGCTCGGCCACGCAGAAGGGCAGGACATGGAAGGGGTGCGCATGGATGCAGCCCGACACTTCGCTTTCGGCAAAGGTGCGATAGAGACCCAGGTGCGCCTTGCCCTCGCGCGAGAAGCGTGGGTGGCTGAAGAGCTCCTGCGTCGCAATCGGACCCGAGATGATGTCATCGGTGGAGATGTGCCAATGCTGCTTGCTGCCGGCGTAGCGCGGCGAGAGGTAGACGGTGTCGCCGACGCGCATGCTGATGTTGCCGCCCGCCATATCGGTGAGGCGACGCTCGAACATCAATTGCGCAATGTAGACCAGCGTTTCCTGGGGTGTCATTTGGGGTGTCCTCAATTGTGAAAAAGGCGCAGGGGCCGCAGATGCGTAGCGCGCGCCACACAGAATGGCCGATCATGTATCAGACACATTCTTGTAGAAAGTGGGCAATCCGTCAACTTCCGGGGCAGTGCGCCGGAACTGCATCGGCGCTGGTCAGTGTGGCTGCGTCTCAAGTGGTGGCGGCGCGTCGAGCCTGAGCAGGAGTTCGGCGATTTCGCAGCCGCGTGCCTCGGCATAACTGAGCGCCTCGCCGTATACGACGAAGCCACACCTTTGCAGCACGGTCAACGAGGCAACGTTGTCGGCAGCCACGCGCGCAAAGAGTGGCCGCTCACGCACCTCTCCCACAAAGAGCGCCAGCGCGCACGTGGCCACGCCGCGGCCCCAGAAGGCGCGGTCCAGCCAGTAGGTCACCTCGTGCTCACCCTCCTCCACAAAGCTGGCAATGTGGCCTGCCACCTTACCCTGCACCACAATCGTGCGCATAACAATTGTGGGGTCGGCGCGCAGCCGCGCCCAGCGCGTGGCGAAGGCTGCGGCATCGAGCGGTTGCGCGGGTGTAAAGGCGGCCATCTGGATGGCCTCGGCGTCCATCTGCTGCGCACAAAAGAGGGCAATGTCGTTCTCCTCCACAGGGCGCAGGCGTATTTCCTCACACATGATTGGTTGCCTTTTCGGCAGACTCCCCGCGTCATTGGGCGATTGTCCGCCGGGGGGCGGTTGCTCGTCCAGCAGCGGATGGCCGGCATGTCCACAATGGGCGGCAGGACAGCGCGCCGCGCGCTACTCCCGCATGAACCTCACTTCAGTGTACAATCGTTGTAGCCTACAGGCGCAACCGTGCGCCGCACACAATGCAGCCATTCCCGTGTTGAAGTGCAGAAGGAGAGACTGTATGGTAGATTCAACGACGCCTGCTGTTGCATTGACGCCTGCGCAGGGCGCGGTCGATGTGCAATCCGCGGTGTCCGTCTTTGGGTTGCGTGTCAACGATGCAGGGGACTTTCATCTGCGCATAGACGGCAGTGCGCCGCTGGCTGCCACACTCGTGGACGAAGACGGCGTGACCGTCTCGGCGCTTGAGGATGGCGAGGGCGCGCAGCCCCTGGAATTTGATGTGACACTGGCGCCGGGTGCGTATGCGCTGCATGTGCGTGCGGCGCAGAAGGACGCAGCGGCGACAATCCACGTCGCGGTAACGCCGATTGGCTGAGCGACCTGCTGGACGAGGAGGAGCGCATGAACCAGGGAATTGATCCGCAGGGCAGCGGCCCGCAGCCACCGTCGCCGCAACCCGGCGCAAGCGATGGCGCAGGGGCCAGCGGCGGCGCTGACGCGCCTCCACCAGGCGACGGCGGTTCGGGCGGCCTCTTCGGCTTGTCGCAGCCCGTTACGATCATTATTGGCGTTGTTGCCCTCGTTGTGATCTCCACAGGAGCCATCTTTGCCGGCACGCGCCTCTTTGGAAATCCGAGTTCGGCAACGCCCACGCCTACGGTTTCCGCAGGCGGGCCGGGGACTGAATCGGACCTGGGGCTTGTGCGGCTGACGCCTGGCGCGGTTGTGCCCACCTTCACGCCCACACCCACTGCGCTTCCACCCACTGCGCCGCCCTTTAGTACACCGCTGCCGCAACCGACGCAGATTGCGATTGTGATTCCTCCTGCCGCAACCTTCCCGCCCTTTGTGCCGCCCACGGCGTCAGCCACTGTGACACCGCTGCCACCCTTTGACACGCCCACCTTTGTGCCCTTCAACACGATTACGCCCACGCCCACCGACACACCTGCGTCCATGCCGACCTTTACACCTACGTGGACGCCGATTCCTTCGCCTACGCCTGCATGGACGCCCACGTGGACACCCACTTGGACGCCTACATGGACGCCGACCCTTACACCGAGCTTCACGCCCACGCTCATCCCCAGCCCAACGCCCACGCCAACATGGACGCCGACCGAAATTCTGCCTGGACCGACGGTTGACGTGCTTGAGACGGTGACACCCTCCGTCACGCCCACACCCAGCAACACGCCGGTGCCCAGCGCCACGCCGACACCGACAGCGTCGCTGACGCCGAGCGCAACACCGAGCGCAACCGCCACGTCGACGGTGGCGCCTACGGTCACGCCCACCGCAACCGCAACAGAAACCGCAACGGCAACTCCGTCGCTGACGCCGACAGTAACGCCGACAGTAACGCCGACCGAGACCGCAACAGAAACCGCATCGGCAACTCCGTCGCAGACGCCGACTGTAACGCCCACCGAGACGCCTTCGGAGACGCCTACAGAGACGCCAACTGTGACGCCCACGGAAACCGCCACCGAGACGGAAACCGCAACGGCAACTCCGTCGCTGACGCCGACAGTAACGCCGACCGAGACGCCCACCGAGACGCCTACAGAGACGCCAACTGTGACGCCCACGGAAACCGCCACCGAGACGGAAACCGCAACGGCAACTCCGTCGCTGACGCCGACAGTAACGCCGACCGAGACGCCCACCGAGACGCCTACAGAGACGCCAACTGTGACGCCCACGGAAACCGCCACCGAGACGG
>CAYRVP010000058.1:0-23778 GCA_964427845.1 uncultured Caldilineaceae bacterium | reverse complement strand
ATGGAAGCGAGATTCCGCCTACCGGGAAGTCTTTCGAGATCGACTTCTACACGGTCGCCTTGTGGGACAACGGCCAGATAGTTGAGGAGAATCTCGTGTATGACCTTGTAACATTCCTGAACCAGATCGGGCTCGGCAGCTAACGAGTGGGCCGACCAGTGCCGTGACGCAGGCGCTTTGTGTACTGCACTGCGTTCTGCGCCGCTCAGGCTTTTGTTCGATCAGCGTGGTGGTAGGAAAAGCAAAATCGCCCCCCGTGCCAAGCGCGTGTTGCGCACAGCACGGGGGGCGGGTGCGGACCGCCTACTCGTGCTCTTCTTCTTCCTTGTGCTGCGTCACAATCCCTGCCGTCAGGTGCGAGGGCACGGGGTCGTAGTGGTCAAACTCAATCGAGTAGACGCCGCGGCCCTGTGTCATGGCACGCAGGTCCGTGCCATAGCGCATGATTTCGGCGAGCGGCACCAACGCGTGGACGATGGTGCGATTGCCCTTCTGCTCCATGCCCTGTACGCGCCCGCGGCGCGTCGTGAAGTCGCTCATGATATCGCCCATGTACTCATCTGGAACCGTAACGTCAACCACGTAGATCGGTTCCAGCAGGACGGGGGCGGCATCTGCCATGGCCAGCTTGAAACCTTCGCGGCCGGCCGTCTGGAACGCGATATCCTTCGAGTCGACAGGATGCTCCTTGCCGTCGAAGACAATCGCCTTCACGTCCACCACGGGATAGCCTGCGACGACGCCCGAATCCAGCACTGAACGCACGCCTTTTTCAGTGGACTGGACGAACACGCCGCTGATCACGCCGCCGAAGACCTCGCTTGCGAACTGGAATCCGCTTCCAGTGGGGAGAGGCTCGACGCGCAGGTGCACTTCGGCAAACTGGCCCGCCCCGCCTGACTGCTTCTTGTGGCGGTACATGGCCGACGCTTTGCGACTGACGGTTTCATTGTAGGGCACCTTGGGGATGGCCGTGCCTACATGCACGCCGAACTTGCTCTCGAGGCGGCGCACAGCCACGTCGACGTGCGTCTCACCCATGCCCTGCAACACAGTCTGATGCGTGCTCTGCATGGATTGGAAGCGCAGCGTGGGGTCTTCCTCAACCAGCGCCGTAACCGACGATCCCATCTTGGCGCTGTCGGCCTGCGTAGTGGGAGTAATTGCCACCGAGTAGAGCGGGCGCGGGTAATCCGGTAGGGTGATGCGTATGAGCTTTTCGGGCGCAGCCAGGGTTTGGCCGGTCTGCAAATCTTCCAACTTGGTGATGACGCCCACGTCGCCCGCAACCAGTGCGTCCACCGGCTTCAGATCCTTGCCCACAACGTGGAAGAGGTTGGCGACGCGCGCCGCCTTGCCTGTGTTTGACGGTGCAAGCTGGCTGTCCTTGACGACGGTTCCCGAAAAGACGCGCACATAGTTCATGCGTCCCACATAGCGGTCGATGATTGTTTTGAATACTGTTGCCGCCACGGGGCCGTTCGCGTCGGCGGTCACCTCAATCTCTTCGTCGCCAAGCATGGCGGCCACGGTGCGCTCGTCGGGCGCAGGCACGTAGCGGGGAATCATCTTGAGGACGCGGTCGAGGCCAATGTCGTTGATCGCCGAGCCGACGTAAACCGGCGTAATTGCGCCGGACATCACGCCCTGGTGCAGGCCGCGGCGCACCTCTTCGGCCGTCAATTGCTCACCGTCGAGGTACTTCATGATCAGATCGTCGTCGGCTTCGGCGGCTGCTTCGACCAACTCGAGCGCGGCGGCTTCGGCGTCACCCTGCAATTCGGCCGGAATGTCCGACCTGGCCCCATCTTTTCCGCTGTACATCATCATTTCCACAAGGCCGATGATGCCTTTGAAGGATTCGGCCGCGCCAACGGGGAGCTGGAAGGGAACGATTTTGGAGCCGAGAAGGGTGGTGCGCAGGCTTTCGACGGCCGCGGCGAAGTTGGCGTTTTCGCGGTCCATTTTGTTAACAAAGATGATGCGCGGCTTGCCCAATTCGTTGAGCCTGTCCCACACCAGTTCGGTGCCCACTTGGCAGCCAGCCACGGCGTCAACCAGGATCAACCCGGCTTCGGCCACGTGCAGCGCCGAGATGACTTCGCCCACGAAATCCTGGTAGCCGGGCGTGTCGAGCAGGTTGATGTGGTAGCCGTCGTGTTCAATCGGCACGACGCTGACGTTGATGGAAATCTGGCGGCGCTGCTCTTCAACGTCCCAGTCAGCCACGGTCGTGCCGTCCTCAACGCGTCCCACACGCGTGGTTGCGCCGGTCTTGAAGAGGAGCGCCTCGGTCAGCGTCGTCTTGCCGGCGCCGCCGTGGCCAAGAACAGCGACGTTGCGGATTTTGCCTGTCTGTAGATTCGCCATGTGTTCTCCTTCAATCTCCTTCGATCGGACAGAATAGCGCAATGCGCCTGGCTGCCACTGGGATTAGTGAAACGGACGGTGCGAACGAATGGATGGGGCCGCTGGTGGGTGCTTCCGGGCGCGAGCGCCCGCGTGCGATACAGATCGCGCTGCCAAACATAAACGGCCAAGCCGCAACGATTTCTCGCTGGGCGGTGGCCGTCGGTGCTGCACTCGTGATTGCGTGGGTCGCTCGGTTGGGGTGGCTTGCGGGCAAAGTCCGCACAACACCACGCCCACCCGAGCACGGTTCTCTGCCGGCGAATGGATGCGGCGAGTGCTCGGGGGCGGAGGGTTGCCTTCGGAGTGCAGGCGTACGCGTGTAACGTGCTGTTCTGCGAAGGGTTGCGGAAGAATAGGGAGCGGGCCAAGGCATTGAGTTGTCCACGGTTATCGGATTTGTATTATAGGCGAGGGCGGAATGCGTGTCAACGCGCCGCCACGTGCGATTTTGGGCGTCTCGCATCCTCTCACACGTTTTGCCGAAGCGCGTCGCTCTGGTATGATCGCCCCATGCCATCACTCGAGAAACACGTTTTTGTTTGCACAAATGGGCCCTTCTGTTGGCATGACGGCGACTGCGATGGCATCCTTGAAGCGTTGAAGAAGCGCGTGGCCGCCGCAGGCCTCAAGGACAGCGTGCGCATCAACCGCTCAGGCTGTCTCAATGCTTGCGGGCTGGGCGTGGCCGTGGTGGTTTATCCCGATGCGACCTGGTATGGCCACGTGCAAGTGGACGACGCCGATGAACTCTTCGCGTCGCTGTTGAGTGGCGCCGTGGTCGAGAGGCTCCGCTTGCCGGACAATTTTGTGAAGCAGACAACCCACTATCCCGAGGCTGTACAGCAATTCAAGCGCGTCGAGCGTGCGCTCGACGACCAGCGCCGCGCAGCCCGTGAAGCCATCTTCGCCGCCGAATCACAGGCAGGCAACTAACCACGCCTCGCAGGCGCCGCCGCTAGGCTCTCCGTGCCAAAAGATAAACCCACCCCTTCGCAGTTGAATACCCACGCCTCGCAGGATGTGCCGGATGGCGCAGACGCTGCCGAGGCGCGCCTGTTGCTCATTTGCCAGTCCGAGGGGCTGCGCAACCGCTATGCGGGGCTTGCGGGCTTTGCCGAGAGCGACGACAACTCGGGACTTACAGCCGTGGGCTGGGAGCAGACCAATTTGCTCGCTGCATGGCTCAAGAACCACGAGCGCATCGACGTGCTGATTGCCGGGCCGCAACTGCGCAGCCGACTGACGGCGCAGCGCGTTGGGCAAATGCTGGGCCTGCCCGTCAAGGTGCGCAGCGACCTGCCCCGCAACCCCGCCGACAAGGGCGTCAGCCCCGGCAGCGTCGGTGAGATGCCGCGCGCGCTCGCGCAACTCGGCGCGGCAAGCATGGCAGGCGGCGCAGCCATCGATCCAGAAAGCGAATTTGCCAGGTTCCTCGACGCCGTTATTGGGGCGGTGGATCAGGTGATGGCCGAGAATTGGGGCAAGAGCGTCGCCTTTGTGCTCAACGGTACAGCCGTGGCCGCCGTGATACGCCAGTTCTTTGGCACGCAAACCTTGCCGGTCAGCGTAATCCATTCCGGCATATCCGAGTTTAGGCGGCAAGGGGGACGCTGGCGGCTCGCGTATGTGAACCGCCGCGAGCACCTGCCGGTGCCGCCGCTGCCCGCGACCAGTGTCCAGGGGCCGTCGCCGGCGGGCGCAGCGTCGCTGGACGCGGATGAAATTGCTGCGATTGTTGAGGTCTACAACCGCGCCGCCACTCATACCACTGGTTCAGGCGCAGGCGATGGAGTCAGCCATGAGCGTGCGCAGCGAATGCGTGATCTCCTGCGTTTTGGCCACCTGCCCGCCGAGGCACGCGTACTGGATGTCGGTTCGGGCGGAGGGATGCTCGCGCTGCTGCTTGCCGACGATGGTGCGCGCGATGTGGTCGGCGTCGATATCAGCCCCGTTATGCTCGAAGCCGCCGAGTACCAGCGCCTCAGCCGTACAACGCCTTCGGCGGCGATGGTCAGCTTTCGGCTGGCCCCCGCACAGGCGCTCCCGTTCAGCGATGAATGGTTCGACGCGATCGTGTGTCGTTTGGTGCTGCACCACACCAGCAAGCCGGAGCGCATGTTGCTCGAACTCGTGCGCGTACTCAAGCCGGGGGGCGTACTGCTCTTCGCAGACCTGCTGGGCCATGACGATGCCGTCAAGCGCGCCACGCAAAACGCAATTGAGGAGCGGCGCAACTCCGCCTTTGTGGCGGCGCGCACGGCCGACCAGTATCGCAAGCTGCTTGCGGGCGCGAGCCTCGAAATCGAGAACGAGAAGGTGGCCGTCTTCGACCGTGAACTTGAGGAGTGGCTGACCGACATGGATGCAGAGACGCCCAGCCGCACGATTGTGCGCGACATGATGGAGGCGGGCATCGAGACTGATGCATCCGGCCTGCATGTGCGCAGGCAGGGCATGAAGCTGGTCTTTGAGCAGCGCATGTTCTATGCGCGCGCCCTCAAGCCCAAGGTCTGACCACTATTACATCAGAAAGAAAGCGAGGCTTCCCGGGATGGAAGCCTCGCTTTTTGTTGGCAGTGAACGTGCGACAGTTGTTAACGCTTGCTGAAGAGCTCGCGCAGGATAATGTTCTTCTGAATCTGCGTCGTGCCTTCGTAGATCTGGTAGATCTTGGCATCACGCATGAGCTTTTCCACGGGATATTCGCGGCTGTAGCCGTTGCCGCCATAGACCTGCACCGCATCCACCGCGTTCTGCATGGCGGCATCGGCGCAGAAGGACTTGGCAATCGCCGCCTCCATGGTGTTGCGCTTGTCCTTGTCCACCAGCCAGGCCGATTTCCAGGCCAGTGCGCGCGCCGCCTCGGCGCGAATCTTCATGTCCGAAAGGATGAAACCCAGCCCCTGGTGCTGCCAAAGGAAGCGGCCAAAGGCCATACGCTGGCCCGCATACTTCACGGCCTCATCCAGCGCGCGCCGGGCTACGCCGGTTGCTGCTGCGGCCACGGGCGGGCGGCTCTTGTCGAAGACCTTCATGCCGATCATGAAGCCGTCGCCCTCGGCTCCCAGCAGGTTCTCGACAGGGACTTCCACATTCTCGAAGAAGACCTGGCAGGCCTGTGCTGCGTGCTGCCCCATTTTCTCCAGCGGCTTGCCGGTACTCACGCCCGCCCACTCGCGCTCGACAACGAAGCAGGACATGCCTTTGTGGCCGTCGCCGGGGCTGGTCTTGGCAAAGACAGTGAAGTATGAAGCCACGGGGCCATCCGTAATCCACGTCTTGGCGCCATTGAGAAGGTAGTGGTCGCCCTTGCGCAGCGCCGTCGTCTTGATGCCTGCCACATCGGAGCCGGCGTCAGGCTCCGTCATGCAGTAGGAAATGATCTTGCCGTCGCGCGCCAGTTTGGGGAAGTAGCGCTGCTTCTGCTCGTCAGTGGCCGCCACAACCATGGGTAGCACAGCCAACTGGTTGAGCATGAGCGCCGTCTGGATCCCTGAGCAGCCGTAGGCCAACTCCTCGGCGACAATGCACTCTTCAAGCACGTTGGCGCCGCCGCCGCCGTACTCCTCGGGGATGTTGAGGTTGACCAGACCCGCCTTGCGCGCTTTCTCCCAGATTTCCCACGGCCACTCGCCGGACTGGTCATAGTGCTCAGCGCGCGGGATGATCTCTTTCCTGGCGAAGTCGCGCGCCATCTCCTGCAGCATCTTCTGGTCGCCCTCCAACTCAAACTGCAGGCCCGACGCAGCTTCATCCATGACGTTGAGCATATGCCACTTCCCCTTGTGAACGCATCGCAGGCGCGAATTGTTGTCGCGGCCTTATGTAACCAGCCAACGATTCTGGCACTGTTGCGGTTCTGTTACACTTGGGGGGCGCAAACGGTCGCTGGTCAGGCCGAGGCCGCGCCCTGCGCGGCGCCAATTTCAACCCAGCGCGCACGCGTGAGCGCGATAAGGTCGGCTACAGCCAATTCCACGTTGGCGCCTCGTTCACCCGCGCTCACGGCAATTGTGGCGAAGGCGCGCGCCTGCGTCGACAGGTAGACGTCGAAGCCTTTGTTAATGAGCGCAAGCGCGCTGATGCCGCCTGTCTGCAGGCCGGTGAGCGCCTCGGCCTCTTCGTGCGCAGCCATGCGCGCCTTCTTTACGCCTGCGGCCTTGGCAAATGCGCGCAGCTCCAGCGTCTCGGGGCCGGGCACAAGCACCAGCATGGGCTTGCGTAGAGCCTCGTCCGCCAGCAAGACCAGCGTCTTGAAGACCTGCGCCGCCGGCAAACCAACTGCCGCAGCGACCTCGACCGCCGAGTGGACGCCGCCCGCGTAGTCATACGTGTGCAGCCGGTACGTAACCTTGCGGCTCTCCAACAGGCGCGTTACATTGTTCTTGAACGCGGAATTCTGCACAGGCATCTCCTCGCTTGTTTCATGGCCGATGAAAATGGCAGCCAATTTGCTGGACTTTCTCGCTGCATATGGAATTGCACCCTGGATGGCCGTCACGGGCGGTGCACTGCTGCTCGTCGTCGTTGTGCTCACGCTTGCACAGATTGTGGCGCGCGCCCGCATGCGCGCCGTCATCGGTGCGCTTGACGACAGCGCACGCGGTCGCGTACAGGCAACGGGTAAGGTGAGCGCCGTCCGCCAGAGTGTGGCATTCAACCCGGCGCCGGCGCCCTTTGTCAAGTTGACTGTCGACTTCTCCATGGCCGGCGGCATGCCGCCAGGCGCACTCGGGTCGCTGCTCTTTCGACGCCAGACACTCGCCTTCTTCGCCACATTGCCGGCCAGGCCTCAAGCCGAACTCGTGTGGCACGCGGGCCGCGCGCCCGATCTGGCGCTGGGTCGCGCGGCGGGCAACCTGCTCTGGGTTGACCAGAGCATGGTGTACGGCACGGGAGAGTACGCGCTGCGTGGCATGAACACGGCAGCGCTCGAACACGCTTTCAACGACTTGCAGAGTCGCTTTGGCCCCCTCCTGCGCGTCGTGCGCGTCAGTGCAGATGGGCCACCGCACGTGACTGTGCTGCTCTCCGCGAGCCGGCTCAATTGCGAGGAGATCCCCGCACTTGTCACGTCGCTGTGCGCCCTCGGCCGCGCCGCCCAGATGCGCTGAAGCGAAGAGGCGCGCGCCATGGGCCGTGCGCGCCTACAAAGCGGGGCGGCTCCACCAGGAGCCGCCCCGCCAACTCTTCTCCCCTGCACCGCAGCGCAGGCCCATTATCAAGCCTATTCGGTGGGGAAGGTCATGTTGACGCTGACATCGCTTGAGGTCAGCATGGGCAGCGCCGTGTCGATGATCTGCTGCAGCATCGCCGGGTCAATGCCCAGGCCGTCGATCATGCCGCTGTTCTGGAGGACTTCGATGACGGAGGCCAGTTTGCCGCCCGACCAGTCAAGCGAGGGCAACTCGGTGCCGTTCCACACCACAGCCAGCCCCTGATCGTTCAATTTCAGGTCAATACTCTTGATGCCCGCCTTGATATCACGCTGAATCTGTGTGGGGGTGAGGGTCAGCGACGAGAGGAAAGGGCCTACCGGGGTTGCCTCGAGCACGGAGCTCGGGAAGCCGCCGGCCGTCCAGGTGCCGTCCAGGTTGTAGTTGATCGGAATCGAAATCGTGGGCCGGGAACCGGCTTCGGCAAGGAAGGCCTGCTGAGACTCGGCCAACTTGGCTGCCGCGCTCTCGGCGGCGGGCACCACCAGCGGTGCGGCGGTCGCACCTTCCGGCACGGGGAAGCGCAGGGTGACGCCAATGCCCAGCTGCGTGACAACGGGCAGGAGTTTTGCGAGGGCGCTCTGTCCAGCCAGTGTGCTTGCCGTCTGCTGAAGCTTCTCCGCGTTCCAGCCAATCGATGGAATCTGGCTGCCATTCACATAGATGCCAAGCCCTGTGGGCTCGTTGACGAGTTGAATGTGCTGAATGCCCAGGCCTGAGAGCATGGTGATGTTGTCGGCCGTGATCGGCAACTCAATGGGCATGCCCAACGATGCGCCTACGTCTGCAATCGGAATACCGCCAACCGAAGCCGAGCCGTCCTGCGCGAAGTCAATGGCAATGGAAGGCAGGTCAACCACCAGTGCGTCCGCGGGGGCCTTGGTTGCTGTCAAGCCCGCACTGGGGCGCGGTGCGCAGCCAGTCAGGGCCAGTACAGCAAGGAGCAGCAATGATGCCACAACAATCGTTCGTTTGGACTGCATAAACGCATCCTCCTAACCGATGATCGAAGGGATTTGAGGGTAATTCCGTTGCCTGGAATTGCCGCGGTATGCACCGCGACAAGGCGGGCCAAAGATGGGTGAAAGAGGGAGAAGGGCGAGAAGGGCTGCCCTGGTTTTATTCTACACAGTGCCCTCCTGGCTGTCAACCTCCATCGAGTCATTACCAGGGCTTCTCAAAAGTCAGCGCAGCGCAAAACTTCACCTCACCCCCGGCCCCTCTCCATGCGGAGAGGGGAGCAAAACAACTGCGTCACGTCGGAGACGTGACCTACGGTCGCGGCGCTTTTCACCCCTCTCCGCATGGAGAGGGGCCGGGGGTGAGGTGTTGTTCGTGCATGCGCGTGCCGCGTCGCTGACTTTTGAGAAGCCCTGAGTTATTACAGTGTGCGCACCCGCGTCCTTGGCATGGCACGCGCGCACGCACTATACTGGCCCAGAGCGCACGCTATCGCGCCCACCGCCACGCAAACGCCAGAGTTGGCGCCAGGAATGGTCATGTCACCCGAAAAGGCAACACCGCAAAGCACCGCCAACCATTGGTTCCCGCCGCGCCGCGCCGCCTTTGCGCTGGACGATCTTGTGCTGCTGATTACCGGCGACCAGAGCCGTTACCTCGTGCGCCTGCGGCCCGGCCAGGAGTTGCACACGCATATGGGGATCTTTGCCCATGGCGACGTCGTGGGCCGGCAATCGGGCGAGGCCGTGACCAGCGCCACCGGCCACATTGCGCTCGCGCTCGAGCCTGCGCTCGAGGATTTAATGCGCCACCTCAGGCGCGGCTCGCAGGTCATCTATCCCAAGGACGCAGCCTGGCTTGTCTATCGCATGAATCTGCGTGCAGGCAGCCGCGTGATTGAGGCGGGCACGGGCAGCGCCGGGCTCACCATGGCGATGGCCTGGGCTGTGGCCCCCACGGGCATGGTCTACACCTATGAAGTGCGCGAGGAAGCGTACCGCGGCGCGCGCGCCAACCTCGAAAGGGTTGGTTTGCTGCCCTATGTCACCATGCAGCAGGGGGCGATTGAGGATGGTTTTGCACAGGAGGGGGTGGACGCGCTCTTCCTTGATGTGCGCGAGCCGTGGGAGTACATGACGCAGGTGCGAGCCGCTTTGCGCTCAGGCGGTGTCTTCGCGGCGCTGCTGCCCACGACCAACCAGGTGAGCAGCCTGCTCGAAGCGATGGAGGCGCAGGGTTTCGCCGACATTGCCGTGGAGGAATTGCTGCTGCGCTCCTACAAGCCCGTGCCCGACCGCCTGCGCCCCATGGATACGATGACGGCGCATACGGGTTACCTTGCGTTTGGGCGCATATTGGCCGATGTCGGCGGGGCAGGGCGCTGGCTCTCCAAGTCGCGCCAGCGCTTTTTGGCACGCCGCGACATGGAAGCGCACTATGCCGCGACGGCCGACGCGCGCGAACTGGCCAGCAACCCCGAAGGCAAGAAGTATCCACCGCTGCCTTTGCCCTGAAACCGCGCCGAAATCTATACGAACTGCGCGTAAAACGCGCGCAGGCGTGCGGCCAGGTCCTCCCATTGATAATGGCGCGCCAGGTGGGCACGCGCCGCATCGACCATCGCATCCGCGGCCGTTTGATCGCGCGCCAGGCCAAGCGCTGCGGCGGCAAAGTCGCGGGGTGAAGCGCTGGGAGGCAGCAGCAGCGCCGAGCCATTCGCGCCGTAGTGTGATTGCTCACCCACCGCCGAGGCCACAACGGGCACGCCGCGCAGCAGCGACGTGGCCAGGCGCACGCTGCACTTGGCCTCCTGCAGGGGCGTGGGCTGCGCCGGAAAAATGGCCACATCGCTGGCCGCGTAGATGGCGGGCAGCGAGGCAGGGTCGACGCCGCCAAGCCAGTGCACCTCCGGCATAGCCGGCGCCGCGAGCGCCGCCAATCGTGTAGTCATCGCTGCGCGGAAGGGCGCATCGGCCCCAGGCTGCAGCGGCCGGCCGGCGATGATGAGGCGTGCCTTGGGTTCAAGCGCCCCGAGCGCTTCAGCAAAATCGGCGAGCCAGACGGGGGTTATCTCCACGTAACGGGTGAAGTAGAGCAGCGTCGGGCGTCGTTTCACCGTTGGCGCAAGTGATGTGCTCCGGGCCGCCGTCACATCGGCAGGAATCTCCACACCGTTGGGTAAATAGAGAATAGGCGTGGATTGCGCATAGTTTTGGGCGCGATTCGCCAGCCAGTGGCTTGCCGCCGTAATGCCGTCGGCGTGGCGAATGCCCCATTCCTCCTGCCAGGCCAGTGCGCGCGCCAGCGGACGGCTGTAGTTGTTGACAGGCGCCCACGCCTGTTCCCAGTCGTCAATGTCGAGCAGGAGCGGGACGGCGCCCAACCCGGCGGCGCGCCGTTGCCAGAGCATATACTGCATGATCCCGGCGTGGGCGCGTGGCTTGATAATGTGGACGATTGAAGGGTCGCGCAGCGTCAATTCGCGTAGCAAACGTGACAGGATCGATGGCAGGCCGCCGCGCAGCGCCACGTTGACCACTTCGACGCCGCCGTCCATCCAGCGCAACCCGGCGTCTTCGGGTGAATCCCACGGGGGGATCAGGATTGTCACCTGCGCGCCGGATGCGGCCATGCGGCGCGCAAGCGGCAGCACGCGCGCCCACACGGTTGTCTTCTGGCGCAAGCCAAAGGGGGCGATGTAGACCAGGCGCAATGCGAGTTACTCCGTGGTGAGGGTGGTGGGCCAGTCAGGCAGCCCGGCACAGAGCGCGGCCCAGACGCGCGCCTCGGTGGCCGCCGGGTAAGCAACGTCAAAGCGCTCGGTGCATTGGGGTGCATACCAGCGATAGATGACGGTCAGCGCCACGGCGCGCGCCAGCCACGTCGCAGCGCTTGCGTCAGTGGCGACCAGGGTACGCTCGAGCACGGTGCGCTGCGAAGCGCCCAGGTAGCCGTTGAGGTGCTTCGTTCCCGTCGGCCAGGCAATGCCGTTCATCGCGAGCATCAGCTCCATGATGATGGTGCGCAGGCGCGACGTCAGCGCCTCGGCCAGAATCAGCTCTTGCGCCGCAAGCAGTGCGGGAAGCGCCTCAAGCTCGAGCCAGAAGCGTTCGAGCAGAAGGGCAACGTGTGCGCCGTCAGGTCGGCGCAGCGCGTCGGGCCATGTGGGCGGGTCCGTGTGCGTGGGCATGGGGAGAGTATAGCACCGCCGGCTGCCGACCGCCCATCTTCTGCGCTCCGTTCCATTGCCGAATTCGGCCATTCCAGGGCTTCTCAAAAGTCAGGAAAGCGGCATGCGCGGGCGCGGACTGCACCTCACCCCCGGCCCCTCCCCGGTCTATACATCTGGAGAGGGGAGCAAAGCGGCACCTTTGTACGTCACGTAGTCGGCTTAGCGCATATGTTTTTCACCTCTCTAGACTGGCTATACTTTACCCGCAAGTCGCAGCGTCTCGAGGTGAGCGCGCCATCGGGGCCGCCGAGGGTTGAAACCCCCGGCTAGCCAACCCAAGTCCACTCAAGTGGACTACGCTGCAGGGTGCGTGGCCGCGCTACCCCAATGGCTATTCGGCTGGAATTCCAGCGCGATGCAGCATGAGGCTGGTCTCTAGCAGTCAGTCCACTTCAGTGGACTTGGGTTGGCTAGCCGGGGGTTTCAACCCTCGGCGGCTCCGACGCGCCGAGTCACCAATACCGCAAGATTCGACAACATTCATGAGGCCCAGGCGGTGACGGCGCAAGATAATCCAATGCGGCAACTTGTGGGTAAAGTATAGCCAGTCTGGCGAGGGGGCCGAGGGGGTGAGGTGCAGTTTTGCGGTGCGATGACTCTTGAGAGACCCTGGCCCACTCCCATTTTCCTGGTGATTGACAGCGCGCAGAAAGCGCTGTATAGTCGTTGTAGGCCTGTGCTTACAAGTTAGTGATTCCCCGAGTTTGCGTCCAGTCCCCACTCGGAGTGGTCGCGTGCGCAGTTGTCGCAAGAGTTGCGTGCGAAAGGAGACGCCTTACAATTGCTCCTCGTCGGTCCGCGTTGCCTCCAGGATTTCAACCCATCTACAGATGTATTCAGCCCCACTCAAAGGAGAGATTGCTCATGTGGAGAACTTTGATCCGATCACTCTTCGTCGTCTCGCTGCTGCTTCTGGTTGCTGCATGCGCTGCACCGGTCGCGCCCGCCGCACCGGCTGGCGAAGCTGCTGCCGGCGCTGACGCTGCTGCGCCCACGGCTGGGGAAGCTCTTAATTGCAGCGACCAGACGGTCGTCGTGGCAACGCAAACGGGACGTTCTGTTGGCGGCCCCATCGAGGACTATGCGCCTGACTGGGAAGCGAAGACCGGTGGCAGCGTGCAACTGCAGCAGTTCGCTTTCGGCGAGTTGTTCGAGAAGATCGTGACCTCGTTTGAAACCGGCTCCAACACGTACGACATGCTTGTCTTCCCTGCCGACTGGGCCGGCGACTTCATGGCCCCGGGCTACCTCGAGGCGATCCCCCAGGCCATTCTTGACAGCATCGAGCCTGAGGACATCATCCCCTTGTACGGCAAGCGCATCACCGCCTGGGGCGACACAGTCTACGCACTGCCCTACGACGGCGACGCCCACATGCTCTACTACCGCAAGGATTTGGTGAATGCGGATTCGCCGTTCGCGGCGGAGTTCCAGGAGAAATACGGCTACGCCCTGGGCGAGCCGACGACCTGGCAGCAGTACTATGACATCGCCGAATTCTTCAATGGCCGCGAGGTGGAGACTGCAGGCGCAATGGCTCCAATTGCCGGTGTCGCCGAAGCGCAGCGCCGCAATGCACAGAGCTACTGGGTCTTCCTTTCCCACGCCACAAGCTATGCCAAGGTGCCGGGAAACGCCTGCTTCTTCTTCGGTTGCGACGACATGACGCCACAGGTTAACAACCCGGGTTGGGTTGAAGCGCTTGATGACTATCTTGTGTCGCGTGATCTTGGTCCGCAGGAGCAGTTGCAGTGGGACGTGGCCGATACTCGTATTCAGTTCCCCGCCGGTGCATCTGTACTGAACATTGACTGGGGCGACGTCGGCCCGATCTCGTTCAACCCCGATGCCTCGGTCATTGTCGGCGACACCGGCTTCGCGCCGTTGCCTGCCGCTGCCCACTACTGGGACTATACGACCGGTGCGTGGGTTGAGGAAGAGAACCAGGCTCCCTTCATTGCCTTTGGCGGCTGGATCATCGGCGTCGCCGCCGACAGCCAGGCAAAGGCGTGTGCGCTGGACTTTGCCAGTTTCATGGCAGCCCCCGACATGGTCAAGAAGCTTGCGGTCATGCCCGACACAGGCATCAATCCGTCGCGCTTCAGCCAGCTCGAGGACGTCCAGCCGTGGGTCGATGCGGGCTTTGACGAAGCCGGCGCAACCGATTATCTTGATGCCGTCAAGAACACGATCAACCACCCCAACGCAGTGCTCGACCTGCGCATCCGAGGGTCGGCCGAGTACCTGAGCGTACTTGACGTTGAGGTGAGCCGCGCGCTGGCCGGCGAGGTCACATCACAGGAAGCGCTCGACAACGTCGCCGCGCAGTGGAACGAAATCACCGACCGCCTTGGCCGTGACGAGCAGTTGCAGCAGTACAAGGACTCCGTCGGCATGACCGAATAGCGAAGGCTGGACGATTTCAGGAAGTCGGGCGTCGCGCATGTGCACTTGCGCAGGCGCGACGCCCGTCCTAAACTGAAACGTTATGGAATCCACATTTTTCAAGGCAAGGGCGCAAGGTGCGCAAGGACGCAAGGAAAAGCAAAACCAGGAACACCATCATGCTCTTTGATTCCTGGTCAGAGGTGCTAGACAGAAAGCGACGACCATTTGCCGCTCTTGCTTTTCCTAGCGTCCTGGCGCACCTTGCGCCCTTGCGTTGAAAAATGCCGCTCTCACCTCAGCATCACTTTAGTGACGAACCGCGGCGCCCCTCTCCAATCGCGTTCTTCCCCAATCGCAGGAAGCGAACCCACCCATGGCAGATGAGCGGGAGCGAGAAGTCGACTCGGCCTTGACCGACCGCATGCACGAGCGTGGCACCAAGCGCACGTTCCTCATGCCTGCGGTGATTTTCCTGCTCGTCTTCTCGATCTTCCCGCTTTTCTGGTCGCTTGGCATCAGTTTCACCGACTACGGTCGGGGCGGCGGCGCATCCAGCCAGACTGCTTTGGCAACGGGAGAGGTTGACGACGGCTTTCTCGGCCTCGGCTTCCACCTTACCACGCGTAACTACACGCGCATGCTGGCGGATAACCGGCTGCATACGGCCGCGCGCAACACGGTGAATTTCGTTCTCACGGGCGTGTTGCTGCAATACATTATGGGCTTTTGCCTCGCGCTGCTGCTCAACCAGCCCTTTCGAGGGCGCAGCATTGCGCGCGTCATCTTCCTCATGCCCATGATGATGACGCCCGTGGCCGCGGCGTATACAGGGCGCATGTTGTTCGACACGCGCATCTCGCCTCAGGCGCAACTCCAGCGCGGCATCTCCTCGCTCATGGACACGACCGTCTCGATTCCGTGGCTCAACGAGGGCTTCTGGGCCACGCTCGCCATCGTCCTGATCGACAGTTGGCAGTGGATTCCCTTCATGACGCTGCTGCTCCTGGCGGGCATGCAAGGCATTTCCGACGACATTTACGAAGCGGCGCGTGTTGATGGCGCGTCGCCTTTCTACATTCTGCGCAAGATCACCTTCCCGTTGCTGCTGCCAATCTCGCTCACAGCCATCCTCATCCGCGGGCTGGAGATCTTCAAGATCATTGACGTCATCGTGATTACCACAGGGGGCGGGCCCGGTTCGGCAACGGAGTCGCTCACAATGTATATTTTTGACACGGCTCTCACCTTCGGCAACTACGGCTACGCATCTGCCATTTCCTATGTGCTGCTGGTGCTGGTGATCGTCTTCTCCACGATATTTCTGTCCCTGGGCCGTCGCTTGACGGTGGGGGGCGGACGCTAGAAGGATTGCCGACTATGCAACAGAAAGCCTGGCAGCGCGGCCTTACCTACACACTGGTGCTCTTGTGGTGCTTCGTCTGCCTTTTTCCGTTCTACTGGCTCTTTGTCACGTCGTTTAAGCAGCCGCTTGCCGTGAGCCGGGGACCGAAATACGCACCCTTCGTCGATTATCAGCCGACGGGCGACCACTGGCGCTACCTCTTTGACGAGCAGGGCGACACCTTCATGCGCCACTTTCGCAACAGCTTGATAGCGGCGTCGGGCAGCACGCTGCTTGCCATCACAATGGGCGCGATGGGCGGCTACGGGCTCGCACGGTATCGCTTCAACTGGCGCTTTCCGCGCTGGGGCAACAATGACATTGCCTTCTGGATCATTTCGCAGCGTTTCCTGCCGCCGGCGTTATTCGTCGTCCCGTTTCTGCTCATTTTCTCTCGGCTAAGGCTTGTCGACACGCACATAGGGCTGATCCTCGCCTACACAATGTTCAACATCCCCTTCGCGGTGTGGATCATGCGCGACTTCTTCCTGAGCCTGCCGCGCGAGCTTGAAGAGAGTGCGTACGTGGACGGCGCCACCGCCTGGCAGGCATTCCTGCGCATTGTTCTGCCCCTGAGCACGCCGGGGCTGGTCTCGGTGGCGATCTTCTCGTTCGTCTTCTCGTGGAACGAGTTCCTTTATGCGCTGATGCTCACCAACTTCAACGCGATCACGCTGCCCGTGCTGATTGCCGGGCAGAGCAACACGCGCGGCATCCAGTGGTGGTTCATATCAGCGCTGTCACTGGCGGCGGTCGCCCCGGTTGTGGTGATTGGGCTCTTCCTTGAGCGATACATTACGCGCGGGCTAACGGCGGGCGCGCTCAAGGGGTGATACAGGCGGCAACGTCCGGTGTCTGAGGCAAACTGAACCGACGCGCAGCGAGGCATCTCTTGCAGATGCCTCGCTGCGCGTCGTTGTATAGCGGCGCAGGGCTTACCTGCGGCTCTCGAATTTGACGAGGGCGGCGCTCCCCGCTATACTCACTTCTCGTGCGCGGGCCTGTAGCTCAGTTGGGAGAGCGCTACAATCGCACTGTAGAGGTCTGGGGTTCAAGTCCCCACAGGTCCACTGGATTTCTTGTGTGCCGTGCCGCGTTCAGGTTGCGCAAACAGGTAAATCCGAGTAGTATTTGCAGGTCAGCACGTGGTGAGACGCTTCCCCAAAGCGGGCGCCATTTATCGATAAGGGCCTTTAGCTCAGTTGGGAGAGCGCTACAATGGCATTGTAGAGGTCAAGGGTTCAAGTCCCTTAAGGTCCACCTCAACCCTTCCCCCTGGAAGGGTTTTTGTTTGGCATCTGTCCTGAAGGACGCGCCCCATGGTACAACCCACAAGCAAGAGCGGCCTCGTACGGCCCGACGACGCGCTGCGCCCGCTGGCTTTTGAACTGGATTTCGTCCAATATCCCGAAGGCTCGGTGCTGGTGAGCATGGGCAACACGCGCGTCCTCTGCAATGTCACGCTTGACCCGACGCTGCCGCCGTGGCTCAAGTATGGCAAGCAGAAGCATGGCTGGGTGACGGCCGAATATGCCATGCTGCCGCGCAGCACCGAGGCGCGCACGCCGCGCGAAACCAGCAAGCCCAAGGGACGCACACAGGAAATCCAGCGGCTGATTGGGCGCAGCCTGCGCAGCGTGGTGGACCTGGACATTCTGGCCGACAAGCAGATTATTGTCGATTGCGACGTGCTGCAGGCCGATGGCGGCACGCGCACGGCAGCCATCAACGGCGGCTACGTGGCGCTGGCGCTGGCGTTGGCACGGCTGGAGAAGCGGGGCATTGTCAAGCCGGGGGTGCTCAAGCAGCCGCTGGCCGCGGTGAGTGTGGGCATCATTGACGGCAAGGCGATGCTCGACCTGGACTATCAACTCGACATCAACGCCGAGGTGGACATGAATGTGGTGATGACCGGCGACGGGCGCTTTGTGGAGATTCAGGGGACGGCGGAGAAAGAGCCGTTTCCGCGCGCGGCGCTGAATGCGCTGCTCTTTCTGGCCGAGAACGGCATCAAGCAGATTCTTAAGGCGCAGGCGGAGGCGCTGGCGGGGGCGGTGATATAGGCCCGCTAACTTAACAACCTCGACACAGAGGCCACAGAGATAAAGCAGAGAAACACAGAGAAAAGCAACGGTTGAACCGATTCCGGGAATCGCTTTCAGTCGTTCCTTTTCTCTGTGTTTCTCTGCGTTATCTCTGTGGCCTCTGTGTCGAGGTTGTTAAGTTAGCGGCGGGATGCTGCGCCGGCGCGGAAGGGGGCGGCGAGGGCAGTATCAAGCGCTTCGCCGTGGCGCAGCATGTAGGTCGAGACGGCGGTCTTTTCCATTTCGGCAAGCAATGCGTCATAGACCACGGGGCGGCCAAAGCTGTGGCCATCCACGACAAGCGCAATGCTGTTGACGCCACGCCGCTGCAAGTGCTGGAGCGCGGCTGCCCACTCGGGGCTTGGGTCGGCGCTCACGGCCAGCACAGTGTCGTTGCGGTTGAGGCGCACGCCGTCAGTAGCGATGAGTTGCGCAAAGGGGAGATCACCGGTGGCCTCGACCACGGCGAGCATCTCCAGCACCTTGTTGAGTTGGCGTTCGCCGCGATCGGCCTGGAGATATTCGCGCGTGGCCGCCTGCGCGCTTATGCCCACGGCGCGGTTGCGCAAGACGAAGTAGCGCGCGAGGCTGGCCGTGGCCGTAATGGCGTACTCGGTGGTGGACGGCGGAATCTCGAATTGGCTGCGCTGGCGCGTCACGCTGTGCAGGGCAAACATCCCGGGTTCAGGCGGTTCGGGCGTCCAGGGCAGCGCGCCTTCGATGGCCCGGTTGAGGTCAAGATAGAGCCAAAGGTCGGCCGTCGGGTCGAGTTCGAACTCCTTGGCCATGAGGCGGCCCAGGCGCGCCGTCGTGGGCCAGTGGATGCGGTTCAGGCTGTCGCCGGGCACATAGTCGCGCACACCGGCGGCGTTGGTCGTCACCTGATAGGTGCGGCGGTGGCGCGCCTCACCGCCGGCCAGGTCGGAAATGGAGGGTTGGAATGATGGCAATTCGACGGTGAGAGGATAGACGACGATGTAGCCGGAGCCGGCAAGCGGTCGCTCCATGCGGAAGATGCCCAGCGGGTCACTGTTGCGCAGCACCATCGGGCCAAGGCGGAAGCGGCCGCGCTGCGTGCACAATGTGCGCACCTGCCAGCGGTCCGTGGAGTTGCGGCCCAGGCTGATGACGCGGCTGACGGTGTGCCAGGGCAGCGTGGAGTTGTCGTCGACTTCGAGCCAGAGTTTGGGCAGGCCGGCCTTGTTGACGACCTCGATCTGTTCTTCGGCGAATTGGCCTACCTGGCTGCGGCGCGTCTTGGTCACGCGGCGCACGGCAATGCGACGCACGCCGTTCACGGCCCACAAGTAGCTGAAGAGGAGCACGCCGGTCGTCAGGTAAGCCAGCCCATACGCAAGGCTGTTGCCCGTATTGAAGGCGAGCACCCAGGCGGCAACCATGCCGATGGCCAGGGTGATGAGGCGGGAATTCATGCGCCGCCCACCTTTTGGTGCGCGGCGATGTGCGCAACGGCGGCCGCGCTCTTCATTGCTGCATCACAGAGGGTAGGCGCAATCAGCGCACGCGCGCACGTGCGCCGGGGACAGGCGTATGGCGCAGCGCGTCTTCGACAATTTGCTGCGCGCCCACGTTTTTAATGCGCGCCGAGGGGCTGACGATGAGGCGGTGCGCCAACACACTGGGTGCGAGCAGCTTGATGTCGTCGGGCAGAACAAAGTCGCGCCCCTCCATGGCGGCCCAAGCGCGCGAAGCGAGAAAAAGCGCCAGACTGCCACGTGGGCTGGCGCCGAGGTAGACATCGGGGTGGTCACGCGTGGTCGTCACGAGGTCCACGATGTAGCCCTTGACGAGATCATCCACATAGACGTCGCGCGCGGCGCGCTGCGCGACCACCAGTTCCTCGGCAGCAATCACCTGCTGAATGTCCTGAATCGGGTGGTGCGTGGCTTGGCGCGTCATCACGTCGATCTCACTTGTGCGCGAGGGATAGCCCAGATGGATGCGCATCATGAAGCGGTCGACCTGCGCTTCGGGAAGGGGGAAGGTTCCTTCGTACTCAATGGGATTCTGTGTGGCGAGCACCAGGAAAGGCCGTGCCATGGCGTGGGTAATGCCATCGACAGTGACCTGGCGCTCTTCCATCGCCTCAAGCAAGGCTGACTGGGTCTTGGGTGTGGCGCGGTTGATCTCGTCGGTGAGGACAATTTGCGCCATGATCGGCCCGGGGCGGAACTCGAACTCCATGCTCTTTTGGTTGTAGACGCTGACGCCTGTGACGTCGCTGGGAAGCATGTCGGGCGTGAACTGGATGCGGCGGAAGACACAGCCGACGCTCTTGGCAAGGGCACGCGCGAGCATGGTCTTGCCCACGCCGGGCACGTCCTCAATCAACAAATGGCCCTCGCAGAGCAGTGCGACAATCGTAAGGCGCACTTCCTGGTCCTTGCCCACGATGACCGTGCGCACGTTCTGAAGAATGCGGTCGGCGGCAGACTGCACAACTTGCATTGAAGTTACCTCAGCCGAAAAACGACCGACCTGTGGCCGGTGTTGTTGAGGAGCGGGCGCCGCTCACGCAGCGCTGCAGCATACGATAACCCAAGAGCGGTGCGGCGGCAAGATGAGGTAGCTGGGCGTCAAGTGAAGGGCGACGCTGAGTCGTGATCGTGACGGATGTATCGCGTCGACGGTCTGGCGGCGCAGCAGCGAGGCTTCCAAAATCGGAAGCCTCGCTGCTGCGCCGCGTTTTGTTCGCCTGTTCCGAATTTCTGGCGAAGAATTGGGGCAGGCTGCCGTATGCTGCCAGCACGCGCTACGCTACTCCAGGGCCGCACCCAAAATCACGACATTGCCCACCCATGCCGTCGAACCATCCACTTGCACGGGAACCCAACTGTAGTTGCCTTCAGTCGTTCCCAGCAGCGCTATGGCTGCGGGCGCGCCGTCAACGGTGACCTCGACGGGGCGTTCGATGGCGCGGGCGGCCGCGGCGTCATACGCAAGCGTAGTCTCCGCAGAGGCTTTGCGCAGGACGCTGCCGTTGGGTCTGCTGCGGATGTTGGCGCCGGGCCTGATGGCGAGCCGGATTGTCTGCTCGGCCGCGGCTGGGGGCGCCGCGTCGATTACGGCGCTCGCGTCAGGTAGATCGCCGGCGGCGCCGATGGTGACGACGGGCAACCCGCGCCCTTGCTGCGCAATGAGCGGCGCGGTCGTGGTCAAGAGAAGTGTTACCCCCGTGGTCACTGGTGCGCGTGGGTCGACCTCGTGTGTTGCCAGCGTTAATGCATAGCTGCCCGGTTGCGCACCGGATGTGTCAATGTACAGCGAAAGCGCGCCTGCCGGGTTGGCCGCAAGTGGTGTGGTGACACTCATTTGCGTGCCGTTGACGTAGAGGTCAATCGGCTGGTTGGGCGCAAAACTGAAGCCGCTCGCGGTGAGGACCGAACCGGGCGCAGCGATGGTGGTGTTGAGTTGCATTGTTGACAATGGCGCTGCGGCGACCGGACTCGGCGGCTGCGCGAAGGTCTCGATGCCGACGCCCAGTTCGCCATCGCCATCACTGCCCCAACACCAAAGCCCGCCACCTTCGAGAATCGCGCAGGAGTGCGTCTCCCCCACGCTGACGGAAGCAACGCCCGCCTCCATGCCGGCGGTGTTCGCACTGCGCGTAGACGTTCTGCCGGCAAAGCCGCGCCCCAGATTGCCAAAGAGATTCTCGCCCAGACAGGCAAGGCCGCCCTCGCTGCTGACGGTGCAGAATGTGCCGCCACCGGCCGCGATGGATTGCAGTTGTGTGGGCAGTCCGCCAACGATCGTTGGCTTGAGCAACATGGATGGCGCGTCGCCCCGCGTCATCCACCCGCTGCGATTGTCACCCCAACATGCCACGTCATGGCTGGGCATGAGCGCACAGGAGAAGGTGTCCCCCATGGCGAGCATCACCGGTGCATCGGCAAGGTCGATACGCACCGGCGCATACAATTGCTGGCCCGTTTCACCGTTGCCCACCTGTCCCGAATGATTCTGGCCCCAGCAACGCACATCGCCCATTTCCATGCGCGCACAGGCATGTTGACTGCCCGCATAGATGTGGGCGACGCCGAACCAGAGCCCTTCGGGCAAAAGAGGCAGCGCCGAGGCGTCACTGCCTGCGCTATCGTCCGTTGCGGAGACGATGTCGCCCCAGCAGCGGACGCTGCCGGCCTCGAGCAAGACACAAGTGTACGCGTCTCCGGCAATGATCTGTTTGGTCTTTGCGCCTGGAATGGTGACGCGTTGCGGAGAAGATGCCATGTCGTAGCGGCCGTTTCCCAGTTGGCCGCCTTCGCCCGCGCCCCAGCAGTAGGTTGCACCATCGTCGGTGATTGCACACGCATGTGCGCTGCCCGTTGCCACCTGGGATACGCCGGACTCAAGGCCGGGCACGACCGTCGGCAGCGCGGCTGTGAGCGTCTCTTCACCCAGGCCAAGCGCCCCACTGCGCGAAGCGCCCCAGCAGCGCAAGCCGCGCTCTGGGCCATAGATGGCGCAGGTGAAGGACTCGGCAGAACGGTTTGAGCCGCCAACCGCGACCTGGTTCGCAGCAAGCGGCTGGGCCACAGCCACCGGCACCGCGCGCTCAACCTGGGTGCCGCGCCCCAACTGGCCCCTTCTGTCACTGCCCCAGCAATGAATGGCGCCGTCGCCGAGTGTGGCACAGCCATGCTCTTCGCCAACCGCCACGTCCACTGCCTTGCCGGGCAGCGCCACATCGACAGCGTGCCACACCGCTGGCGACGCGGGTAGACCCAATTGGCCAAAAGCGTTGTCGCCCCAACATTGCACAGCACCGGTGCTGACTGCACAGGCAGATGTGTGGCCCACGGAAAGGAAGTCGGCGGGGACGCGGAGGCCGTCAACGGGTGCGGCATGTGTCTGATTGGTTTGCATGCCACCCCAGCACTCAACGCCGCCACTTTCCAGCAGCGCGCATGCGAACCAGTCGTTGACTTCAACGTCCACCGCCCGGCCCGACAAACCGCGCACAAAAACAGGCGTGAGGCTGGCCTCGGTTTTGCTGTTGCCAAGGTTGCCTGCCCAGTTCGCGCCCCAGCACTTGACGTAACCCGATTGCATCACGGCGCACGTAAAGTTGGCGCCCGCCGAAATGTGCTCAACCGGCTCATCAAGGCCAATCACGCGCACGGGCGCTTCCGGTAGAGTGGTAGTGCCGTCACCCAGGGCGCCCTGGAAGTTGTTGCCGTAGCAGAATGGCTCGCCTTCGATCAACGCGCAGAAGTGGGTGGAACTCAACGAAATTTCACTGGCTGCACCCTCGAAACCCATATACTGCGCAGGTGTCGCATTGCCGCTGAATATCCCCGCCATGCCCCACTGCCAGAGCTTGCCGTCGTCTGTGAGCGCCATGACGCCACGGTTGCTGGCGTCGAGGGCGACAACTTTGCCGATGTCAATGGCGGGGGCAACAGGCGCGCTGCGCGTAACGGTTGAGCCGTCGCCCAGTTGTCCAAAGGTGTTGATTCCCCAGCAGCGGACGGCGCCCGCGCTCGTCAGCGCGCAGGTGTTCTCGCCGTCGGCCACGACCTGCGTGTAGGTAGGGGCGGCTGCTTCCGGCGCGAAGGCGGCGGTACGTTCGGGTATCTGGGTTTCTATATTATCGGAGATCCGATCGGCCTCTGGGGCCGCCGGGTCTGGCCGACCTACCGCAGCCACGCTCCGTGCTGCGGGTGGCGCACTCTCCCCTGCCGGGTGTGTGGCGGCGGGCACTTCAGCGCGCGTCAAATCTTCGGGCAGCGCGGCCACGCCTGGATCGCCGCGCAAGCTCGGCGCGGTGGCACGCACATAGTTGAACTCGAAACTCACTGTGAGAACAAACCAGATGAGCGCAGACAGGATGATGAAGAGTGCAAGCAAACGTACAGGGCGAGTCGCCGTCTTGCTGGAGTCCACGGAGAGTACTCCTAACCATGGGGGATGGAGGAAAGGAAACCGTTTGACGTAGTATTGTGATGGACAAACCTGACGCGGTCGCGGTGGAAGACGCTCGAAGCCCTGCAACGAACAATGCTGAACTTGCCAGTTTCGGCAGCCGTCGCGCGCGGCCGGCAACGCCACAATTGAGCC
>CAYRVP010000057.1:0-23942 GCA_964427845.1 uncultured Caldilineaceae bacterium | reverse complement strand
CGGATCATACCACGTTGCATCGCGCTCATACGCGCGCATGCTCATACCGGCGGCGCGCGCCACGGCAAGCATCGTCTCCGTGTCGAGGACGGCCTCCTCCATGAAGCGCGCCATCCACTCCAACGCGGCGTGCAGCGCTTCCTCATCGTATGCGCCGGACTCGGAACCCATTGCCTGACCGCTCATGCGCCCTTGCTTTTCATTCGGTACGTCTGCATGTGTGCGTCTTTGCCTCAAAGCAGCTGCGCGCTTTTCAGCCCTGCAATCACCCGCCCAATCGCGATGCCCTCATTGCGGAAGTACGCCTCTTTGCCACCCGGCTCGCGCAGCCAGCCGCCGCTGTGGTGGAGCGCCACCAGCTCCCACGCATCGTTGAAGCAGGGCGAACCCGACGAACCCGGCAGCGTGTCGGTCAGATACTGAACCACACGGTCGTCGCTGTAGACAACCACGTTGTGATAGAGCGCAATCTGCTTGGGACCGCCGCCGGGGTGTTGAATGATGTTGATCGCCTCCTGCTTCTGCGTCGCGACAGGAAGCAGCCGAAGTCCGCCCCATGCCGCCGCAAGCGCCGCAGCATCACCGGCAATGCGCGCCGCGCTCCAGTCATCCTCGGCCGAGGTGGCGAAGCCCGCGTCCACATCAAGGCGCTCCTCCTGCGGTTGCACGTCGAGGCCGTCGCCCGTCTGCTGGTAGTTGAACTGGATGATGGCGCGCCGCGCTGCGGCGTCATCAGCCAGCACATGGTGATTGGTGACAATCAGCCCGTTGTCGCTGAGGAAGCCCGAACCCGAGGCAGGCGCGCTGTTGCCGTCGCCCGGCAGCAGGATGCGCACGACGGCACGCGCCCGCTGCATGCCATGCTCAAGGAAGGAGATCGGCAGCAGCGTGCTGCGTTCGCCGATGATCTTCTCGAGGGCCGCCGGCTTGTCCGGCCCGTGCCAGGTTACATCTGTATTGATGTCAACCCCGCGCACGCCGCTCAGGTCGCCCTTGGCGGCGCTGAGCAGGAAGGGTTCCTTGGGAAAGCGGCGCAGTGCGGCCGCGACAACCTCGTTGAGCAGCCCCTCGGCCGCCGCCGCGCTGAGAATGTTGAACCAGTAGGTGCTGGGCATGGGGTCATAGGCAATGAAGACGGGGTTGAGTCCCACTTCCTCTGCAATTTGGTCAGCCTGCGCCTGCGTGCGGAAGCGGTAGGCGAGCACGTCGTTCAGGTTGCGTAGCAGCGGGTTCGTCCAGTCAACGGGCATTGGGCATCCCCTCGGAACGAAACAACAGAGTGCCTGTGCACAGACACGCGCGCCGTTGCCGGCACAACGCTGCACGAAAATGGGTTCGTATCGGAAGGCCTCCCGGCCTTCGTTTTGGTGGCCGCGTATCCATGTGCCCGCAAAGCGAAGGCCGGGAGGCCTTCCGCTACAGACTGTTGGCCCACATTCGCTCGGCGCTTAGTCTGTGGCGGTGCGCCAGGCGGTGGCAATCACGCCGTCGCCAAACCAGTGCAGCACGTCGGCCTCGCCGGCCCCACGCGCCTGGAGTTGGCGCACAATGTCGCCCACAACGGCCTCAATGCGGCTGCCCAGATTCGTCATCTCGGCGCGCGTACCAATCGTCACCGGGTAGTTGCCCAGGTGGTGAATACCCACCAGCCGCAGTCCGTCGTCAAAAAGGGGCGCGCCCGAGCTCCCCTCCAGAGTATCGCTGATGTAGGTCACGAATTCAGGCGTCTGGTTCACCTTGCGGTTGTGATTGAGGACATAGGCCTTGGGGTCGCCGCGTGGGTGCTGCACAACGAAGATGGCTGACGAGCGCGCCGCCGTCACCCCCTGCACGGGCGCGAGGAAGCCAAGTTCTGCAGGCGCGGGCTGGGCCAGCGCCACCAGCGTATAGTCCAACCCGCCGAAGGCCAGGTTGGGGCTGGTGAGGAAGAAGGCGTCCGGGTCGAGGCGCAGCACATGCTCAGGGCGCGCCCCCGTGCGCAGGCCGCGCTCGTAGCCGAACTCGGCCGCCGCGCCCCGCGCCGCTTCGGGCAGGGGGATGACGTGGTTGTTGGTGATGAGCAGCCGGCGCGCGCTGCCCAGTATCCAGCCCGTGCCGAAACCCTGCACAAGCCCATTCACAGCGGCGGCCTGCGCCCAGGCGTCGCTGCGCGCATCGGGCGGCAGGGCGTGGATGCCCGGCGCGCTGGGCAGGACGATACGCGCCACGGCGCGGCCCGCACGCAGCAGCCCCGCCAGCAATGCGTGATCGACCAGATCATTCTCGCCGATGATAGCCTCGAGCGTCTCGTCCAGATTGCCGGTTGCCTCAAGGCGCGCGACCTCGTCAGCGGCATCCGCGGGCGTGGCAGGCCCCGGCACGGCGCGCCCCAGTGAGGCAGCAAGCAGGTCGTCGGCCGAAACAGGGCCCGCGGGTGCGGCGTGTGCAGCGGTACTGATAATCACCGCTGGCGACACCGCCATAAGGGGCGCAATCGCCTGCGTCACCTGCACATCAAGGGGGGCGCCTGCGGTGGCGGGCGGCGGGCGCAAGAGGGCCGCGACGGTGTCGAGCGTGGTGCGGTCGCTGAGCGGGCCAGCCGCGCCAAAGTGGCCGGTAAAGTGCGCCCGCTCGCCCACGGGCGCAGCCTCGGCGGTGTGCGACAGAAGCAGCCGGCCGGGCTCGGCCTGGAGAAAGCTGCGCACTACCAGCAGCGGGTCAGCCGTGGCGGCTTGCGGCGCTTGCCCAGTGAGCGCGGGCGCGTAGACATGGCGCGCCAGCCCGAGCAGCGGCGTGGCGGGCTTCTCTTCAAGCAAACCGCTGATGAAGTAGAGCAGCGAGCGCGGGTAGGCCAGCGGCAGCCAGCGCACCAGCGGGTCGGCGCGCTCGAGCGCATCCTCAAGGTCGATAATGCGCAGCGTATCGATGGCGTCTGCGTGGGGCAGCACCGTGCGCGCAAAGAAATCGCACGTGCAGGCGGGTGTCAGCAGAACGAAGTTACGGATGTGTAAGTCGTTGCCCAGCAGCGCGGCGGCATGCTCCACAAAGTGGCCCGCATGCAGCGCGCCTGCGCTGTGCGCGACGATGTTGAGCTCCAGCGCACCGTGTTGCGCAATGTCGTCGCGCAGCAGCGTGAGCAGCAGCGTGCCGCCCGGCGTCGCCTCGCCCACGGCGCCTGCAGGCAGCGGCGCATAGGCGGCCTGCGCGTTCTGCTGAATACGCTCCCAGATAAAGCCGCCCACCTTGTCGGCATAAACGGCGCGATAGAGTTCCTCAAGCGTAGTGGCGGTGAGGCCGTGCTGCGTCTTGGTGCGATAGCGCTGGATAACATTGCGCAGCACCCGCCCGGCAAAGGCCCACACAACTGCGGGAATCACCAACGCCGCCTCGACCTCCGGCGGCGGCTGCGCCCCCTGCGCTACGCGCAACTCGTCCAGCAGGCTTGGCGAAAGGTAGCCTGTGGCCGCAGCAGGGGTGTGCGGCGCAGGCGCAAGCTCGGCATTCGGATCCTGCGGCGCGGCCGGGGGCGCGCGGCGCAAGATGGCCTCGAGCGCGGCCACGGCCACGGCGTCCCCTGCGAGCTCCGCCTCGAGTGCGTGCATCTCGTAGTCACTGATTTCGTCGATGGCGGCGTCGGGCGGCGGCTCGAGCAGGTCGATGTCGCTTGGGTCACCCACGGGCAGCAACTCCACCTCGAGTTGGGCGCGCAGTGCGTCGCTCGCGCCAAAGGCCGCGCCATAGGCCCCGTCGGTCGGCAGCGCCTCAAACGCGGCGGGCAGGTTGGCCCACGCCGGCAGCTTGCGCGCCGCGTGTTTGAGCAACTTGCGCAGCAACTGCATGAAGAGGGGCGACCCCTGCGCAATGTCAACCAGCGACCCCTGCAGCGTCTCGAGCAGGCCGGACTCCCAGACGACAAAGAGGGGCCATGTTTGGCCATTCTCGGCCAGGTCGGGGTAGAGGCGCTGCGCCGTCTCCAGACCGGCGCGCTCATTGACCAGGCCGCCATGGAAGAATATGGTCAGTTGGGGCGGGCGCGCATTGGCTTGCGCGCCGGCAGCCGCGCTGGCTGCCGCGACAGCGCGCAGTGCCTGCAGCAGGTCAGGCAGTTGTCCGGCGGGTGTATCCAGCGCGCCCGATGGCCGCAGCGTGCCCGCCGGTGAGAGGTTGAGGACGTGGCGTTTAGGGTCAAGGGGCATGGTGGCTGTCACCCATTCGCCTTGTCATCCACATAGACGGTGAAGCGCATTTCAGCGCCGGGGGCGGAAACGTCCTTGACGCGCAGGCCACTGTCATTGCCGTCCCACAGCAGGCTGTTGGGCGTGGTGGTGGCGGTGAGGGCGTCGCCGGCGACATTGGCGAAGAAGTCACCCGCGTCACCTGTGTTCTCGTCCAGTTCGAGGCTCGAACGCGCGTCGGCTTGCAGCAGCCCACACTGGTAGTGACGGTCGCCGCTGTTGCCCTGCCACTCGTTGGAGCCGAGAATATCGCAGTGGTAGACGGCGAGACCTTCGGCTGGCAGGAATGCATCCATGCCGACATGACTCCGATTCTCGACAAGGAAGTACTCACTTGGCTTTGACGTCCTGTAGATATGAAAGGTGCCATAGTCGCCATGCTGCACTACGTAGTCACCGGCTGCATTCAGGGCAATCTCCTCCTTCACCCATCCCGTCAGATAGCGCAGGTAGGCGCAGATAGGGGAAGGCGTTTTGCCTCCGGCCAGGTGATTGCCCGAACTCATGAGGCAATAGACGCCCAGGCCGGCACTCTTGAGGTTGTCCTCGTCGCGGCGGCCATAGTCGTACAGGTCGGGGAAACGGCAGAGCATGTGGCCGCTCTCGTGACAAAAGGTGCCGATCTTGAGGTCGCTGGGGCGGGTGCCCAGCGAGGAGATCTGATAGAAATTGGTCTGGTAGCCGTCGTGGCGCCAATCCAGGAAGTGGTTGTGGGGCCAGAGCCAGCCTTCGTAGAGGGTATCGCCCGCGTACATGAAGCTCACGGCGTCGAGCACGCCCTCGCCGCGCGAATCGAACTGAGCCAGGTCAACACCCATCGCCACCACGGCATCGAGCGCCTCGGAGGCCAGCAGCGTATCGACGTAGTCCTTGCGCTTGCCGCTGAGTGTGATGGGGCCAACGACCTCGTTGCTGTAGTCGAGCAGCCCCGCGGACATCAACTGGTAATACTCGCGTACGGAGCAGGCGTTGCCGAAGGGCTTCCGGTTTTCGCTGTTGAGCAGCGTAGCAACCTCCTCCGGGGTAATCGAGGCGCTCGTATCCTGGAAGTTGATGAGGACGGTCAGGCCGCGCACGCTGCCCGTGTTGGCCTGGCGGCCAGTGAGCAGCCCCTTGTTGGGTCCAAAGACCTCCGGTTTGCCGGAACCGCTGACGAAGGCCTCGGGCGGGAGCGACGCGTAGAGGCGGCGGTCGAGCTTGGCGCTGCGCACGTCCACGCTCTCGATGAGATGGGGATCGATGCCGTTGGGCGTGGGCTTGGTCACGGCGATGCCGGTGGAAAGGTACTCGCCCTCATCGAGCGTAGCGAAACAGTAGTAGCCGAGCATGTCATCATCGACGGCAGCGAAGCCGTCAAGCGTCTCGTAACGTGCGTAGAACTCGTCGCCAAAGACGCGCAACTGCACGTCCGGCCCACTGCGCTGCGCAAATGTCTGGATCAGACCATCGACGACACTCATCGAGCCTCCTTGCGCGGGCAATGCCGCATCACGGTCCCGCCACAGTGCGCACGCGATTGCGCGCTTGCTGACAGGAACGGCAAGCAATCCAATGCGCGCTTCACATTGGAGGTGGTATTCCGGTGTATGTGGTGCGGGGGAATCCCCACTACGGGGTTTTCAGAGTATAGGGAGAAGCAGGGGTCGTGTCAACAGTGAAAAATGAGGAAGAAAGTATGCGCGCAGAAGCCTCTGCGCGCATACTTTGCATGCATGGGGCTGGAAGGCGGCGCGCTACTCTTCCGCAGGCCCGGCGGGCATGGCGAGGTCGACCACGCTGCCCTGGTCGTCGATGACGACGCGGAAGCCCAGCATCCCCAGATATTGGCGCGCCTCGGCGGGGATTGGGTTGCCCACGGCCTCCTCCATGTTGTTGATGGAAGACTCGACCGCCGCCTTGGTGAAGATGTCGTCGCTGCCCATCATCTGCAGCATGGCAGCAACGGCCATGTCGCGCTGCCCCTGCACCTGTTCGCGCAAGGCGCGCAGCACCTGGCGGTCCACCATTTCAGCGCTGATGTGGCGCTTGAAGCCGTCCTCATCCACCACATAGCAGGCATCGCTGCCCACCATGGCGACGGGCGCGGCCACCCCATTCTCGTCGTAGACAAGCCCCTCAAACATTGCAATCGTTGCCATTGTCACTCCTGGAAGCAGGCGCGAACGCACCGCCCGCCCGCGTACACTACGCACCAGCCGGCCAGCGGTCGCGCAGGAAGGCGGCGCTGCGCTGGATGGAGCCGATGGGATCAGCGGGCTGGTCGTGTTCCACCACCAGCCACTCGACGCCTGCCTGCATCGCGGCAGGAAGAAGCGTGGCCCAATCGAGCGTGCCTGCGCCCACGTCGGCGTGGCCGCCTTCATCGGCGTTTTCCCCGACCGCCGCCACGTCCTTCACGTGCAAGCGAGGCACACGGCCCGCCAGTTCCGCCAGCAATCGCAGCGGCTCCTGGTCGCCGCGCACCACCCAGGCAATGTCGATCTCAGCGCCCACGTTGCCGGGTGTTGTCGCGTCGAACATCCACTCAAACGCCGTGCGGCCGTCCATCTCCACCATCTCGAAGTCGTGATTGTGGTAGAGCAGGCGCAGGCCCGCGTCGTTGGCGCGCGCACCCAGCGCGTTGAGTCGGCGTCCCATTTCGGTCCAGCCCGCAGCAGCCGTCGGCCGGCTCGGGACATCCATCCAGGGGATGGCCACGGTGTCGTTGCCGAGCGCCTTGTGGTAGGCCGCCACGCCCTCGAGATCATGCTCGAGCATGCCCATGCCCACGTGCGCCGAGACCACGCGCAGCGCGTGCTTCTGCAACAGCGCGGCCATCTCCTCGGCGGCGGGTTCCAGCGGGCCAAAGGTCTCGATGCCGGAGTAGCCCGCAGCGGCCACAGCGGCCAGCACCTCGTCCAGCGTCATGGCAGGCGTGCTGCCCATGAAGAGTGAGCGCAGCGTATACATTTGGACGGCAACATGCGGGATCTGCGGCAAGGCGCACCTCCAAAGATGGGGCGGTGTGGTCCGGATTGGATCATTTTACCATTGGGGTAACGCAACTGCGTGACCACACGACGGCGCCTTAGCCCGGCGGGAAGAAGAGCGGCACAAAGGCATAGGCCGCCAGCGTAATCAGTGTGCCCAGCGTAAGTGTGTTGACCACATAGTTGGCGTCCGCCTCGGATTGCGCTGCGTGGGCCGGGTTGGCGCGCATGAAGATGGGGATGACGAAGGGGCCGGGAAGCAGCACCATCGTCAGCACGGCAGCCTGGAAGGTGGCATCGAGTCCCAGCAGGCGGCCCACCACGAACCACGCAAAGAGCAGCCCGGCCGGCAGCCAGATGAGTAGACGCAACGCCGCCGTCACCGCCGGCGCACGCAATGCCCCGGGGCGGAATGCCAACTCATAGCCGATGATTAACGCCACCAGCGGTGTGGTGATCGCGCCCACGAGCCGCACCGCCGCGAGCACGCCAGCCAGCAGCGGGGTGGATGTAAAGAGTGACGTCAGCCCCAGCGCCTGGAAGAGCAGCCCGCCCACAATGGCCAGAATCACCGGGGTGCGCAGAAAGCCCAGCAGCGTTGTGCGAACCGAGGTGCGGCCGCCGGGCTGAGCCATCTGGCCTAGACGCGGCACCAGGACAAAGAAGACGAAGAGCACCTGGCCAAGATCGACAATGCCGAACTTGTAGATGTTCTCCGCCCCGTAGACCGCGCCAAAGATGGCATAGCCCATCATCCCCGCCTCGAAGCCCGTGAGCAGCGACGGGAAGTAGGCGGAGTCCACCCCCATGCGCGGACCCAGCGGTCGCGCGGCCAGCAGCACCAGCAGGCACGCCCCGAAGAAGGCCGCGACAATCAGCAAATAGGCTGGCTGAATCTGCACCGTGCTGAAGGCCAGAAAGAGCGCGGCAGGCAGCGTCACACTGACGATCAGCTTCTTCAAGTCGGCAATCGTGGACGGTTGGAAGAAATGCTGCCACCGCAGCAGCAGCCCGGTGAGGATGAGCAGGAAGACGGGAAGGACTTTGGCCAATGCAGCAATGAACAGCATGAGCGGGGTCACGCTCCGGGAGGGGTGAAGGGGTTGATGGTTCCAGGGTCTCAAGGCCAACGTTTGCGCGAGGTGTGTGCACTACATTGTACCGCAGCAGGGCGCGCGGCCCGTACTGAAGCAAGTCACGCCGTCCCCCATTAGCCGGCCCCTGACTTCCCTTTCCCTGTCCGATTGTTCGCTTGCATCTCCGCGCGCGTGGTATCATGCAGCGGTGAAAACGGAACCCTCCTCCAAACCTACGCCCTCATCATTTTCCGGTCGCCCCCGCAGCATGGCCACCAGTGTGCGCATGCGCTACCTGATGCTGGTGGATATTGTCTGCATCGAGATGGCCATCCTCATGGCCTTCGTCATTCGCTACGAAGCGCTCATCAACATCTGGCCATTCCTCAAGCGCGATTGGACGATCTTCGTCATCGCGCCGCTCATCTTCCTGCCCGTATACTACGCCTTTCACCTCTACTACCGCCTCTGGCGCTACGCGAGCATCAAGGAATTGATGATGATCACGGCGGCATCGATCGTGGCGTCGGCGCTGCTCTTTGTGGCCAACTTCGGTCTGTTGCCGTTGCTCGACATTCACCACATGCCGTCGCGCTCGATCTGGCTGCTCATCGGTATCTTCTCGTGGGCATTTCTGGGCGGCACCCGTTTCCTGCTGCGCCTGGTGCAGGAGCGCTATCGCCCACAGGACTTGCAGCACACGGGGGCGTTTGTGGGAACGCCCAGCCGCGTGCTGATTGCCGGCGCCGGCGACGCAGGGGCCATGATCCTGCGTGAGATGATGAACAACCCCGCCCTCGGCTACAAGGTTGTGGGCCTGGTGGATGATGACCCCACCAAACGTCGCTACAGCCTGAACGGGGCGCCCGTGCTGGGCGGCCGCAGCGACATCCCTGCCATTATCGAGAAATATGGTGTCGAAGAGGTCATTATTGCCATGCCCACGGCGCCGGGCCGCGATATTCGCGACATTGTGCGCATTTGTGAGGCGGCGGGCATTCGGCCCCACACCATTCCTGGTATCTACGAGTTGCTCGACGGCACAGTAACGCTGAACCAGTTGCGCAACGTCGAGATCGAGGACCTGCTGCGACGCGAACCGGTGCAAACCGACTTTGCCGCCGTCCACGCATTGCTGCGCGGCAAACGCGTCCTTGTAACGGGAGGCGGCGGTTCAATCGGCAGCGAACTCTGCCGGCAGATTCTGCGCTGCCAGCCGGCGGGCCTCTATCTCATTGGGCATGGCGAAAACTCGATCTTCGAAATACAAAACGAATTGCTGCGTGAGGCCGCCAGACTTTCGCGCAACGGCAACCCTGTCGAGGTGCGCGCCTATATTGCCGATGTGCGCTTTGCCGAGCGCATCCTGCGCCTCTTCCGGCAAATTCGCCCCGAGGTGGTCTTCCACGCTGCTGCGCACAAGCACGTGCCCCTCATGGAGGAGAACCCCGCCGAGGCGATCACCAATAACGTGCTCGGCACGCGCAATGTGCTCAATGCTGCACTGGCGTGCAACGTCGCCCGCTTCGTCATGATCTCCACCGACAAGGCAGTCAACCCCACCAGTGTGATGGGCGCGAGCAAGCGCACCGCCGAACTGCTGGTGCACGATGCCGCCACGCACAGCAATCGTCCCTATGTGGCCGTACGTTTTGGCAACGTCCTGGGCAGCCGCGGCAGCGTGGTGCTCACCTTCAAGCGTCAAATCGCCGCGGGCGGCCCTGTGACCGTGACCCACCCGGACGTCAAACGCTACTTCATGACGATTCCTGAAGCCGTGCAACTTGTGTTGCAGGCCAGTGTGCTGGGCCACGGCGGCGAGGTCTTCCTGCTGGATATGGGTGACCCTGTGCGCATTGTGGATCTGGCCGAAGACCTGATCAAGCTGAGCGGGCTTGAGGTGGGACGCGATATCGAAATCGAGTTCACGGGCATGCGCCCCGGCGAGAAGCTTTTTGAGGAACTCTTTACGGTCGGCGAGAAGTACGATCAGACTGGTCACCAGAAGATCTTCATTGCGGCCAACGCCAGCACTTTCGTGCCCGAATCGTTGGACGCCTCCGTTCTGGCGCTGCAGCAGGCCGCCGAAGACAACGACCGCGACGCGATTCTGCGCAATCTCCAGCACCTGATTCCCGAATATACACCGCAGCCGCTGCCCAGGTCGGCCGCAGAAGGCGACGCCGGGCAAAGCAAGGCGTCGTCATCGCTGCTGCGCGTCTCAAGCTAGTTCACCTTACCCGTTAACCGCCGCTGGTGGCCGCACCCGTTGCCGGCCGCACCAACCCCGCCAAATCCCACATCGACATCTTCGTTCAGCGATGCACATGCACGGCGCGTGACGCAGCGCGTCTCAGCGCGCGCGCCGGCGCGCCTGCTCTGGCCGAGACACATCATGCCGCGCTTCTACGCGCCGCCAGTGCTCCGGCACGCGTGGTGGGCGAGACCGTCGACGCCAGCATCCTCGCGCTGTACATAAGTGTATCCCTTACCACGGCACAGGCGCTGCGCGGCGGCCGGACGAACAACCGCTGGCTGCGACCCGTTTGCCAGGCCTGCGTCAATCGCCCGCTTGTGACGGTGGGTTCCCTGCCCTCCGGTTGTTGCGTGTGGTCATGACTCCTGAGCTACCGCGTCGTGACCCATCCGCTGCTTGACTTTGCACCCGACATCGCACACACTGCGACCCCTCCCATCGTCCAATACCACCGCGTGACCAACAGCACCGAGGAGCGTTCCCCTATGCGCACAGCGTACCGGCGCGGCCATTTCGTGACGATAGTCACTCTAGCCCTAGCCTGCCTCATAGGGACTGGCCCACCGGCGCAGGCGGATGAGTCCCTGGACTTCGCTGTTTCTGCCAATCCCCTGAACAACACTTCTTCAATTTCTGCCGGCGGCGACCACACGTGTATTGTCACAGCGTCGGGCGGCGTCAAGTGTTGGGGTTCCGCCGCGGGTGGCGCGCTCGGCGACGGCTCGCTTGCCTCGCAAGACGCGCCTGTGGGCGTCGTTGGTCTCGCCAGTGGCGTTGCCGCTGTCGCAGTCGCAGCGGCCCATGCATGTGCATTGACCACCGCGGGTGGCGTTGTATGCTGGGGATTCAACGGGTCCGGCCAACTGGGTGACGGCACGACCAACACAACCAGCCTGACACCCGTGGGTGTCAGCGGCCTCGCAAGCGGTGTCTCGGCGATTGCGGCAGCGGCAAACCGCACGTGCGCGCTGACATCGGCGGGCGGCCTGAAGTGTTGGGGAAGCGGATACGGTCCCACCCCGACGGATGTCGTGGGACTCACAAGCGGCGTGGCAGGCGTTGCTGCAGGCAGTCTTCACACCTGCGCGCTGACAGCGGCGGGCGGCGTCAAGTGCTGGGGTGACAATGGATCGGGCCAGCTCGGCGTCCCCAACATCGCGTGGAGCGCCACACCCGTGGATGTCACCGGACTGACGAGCGGCGTGGCCGCCATCACCGCAGGCGGCGGCCCGCATGACGGCCACACATGCGCCCTTACCGTGGCTGGAGGCGTCAAGTGCTGGGGCTATAACGGGTATGGTCAGGTAGGCGATGGCACCAACGCCAGACGCAACTATCCTGTGGATGTGGTGGGGCTGACCAGCGGCGTCGCGAGCGTCAGCGCAGGGGACACACACACGTGCGCAGTCACTGCCTTGGGCGGTGTCCTCTGCTGGGGAAGGAACGAGGGGGGCCAACTCGGCATCGGCATAGCGCACACTCTCGCCCAACCTGTGCCGGTCGAGGTTTCTGGCTTGACAAGCGGCATTGCCGCCGTCTCCGCCGGAACCACTCACACGTGTGTGCGAACGGCCGGTGGCGAAGTGAACTGTTGGGGCAACAATGAATTCGGACAACTCGGTGACGACCTTCTGAGCCAGTCGCGGGTTCTGCCGGTTGACACGAACATGCCCGCAGCCAGCGTGAGCGCCATCTCCACTGGAGGAGCCAACACCTGCGCCCTCACCTCCATAGGTGCGCCCCAATGTTGGGGACGAAATGCCTATGGCCAATTGGGCGATGGCACAACCATTTCGCGCTTCAAGGCAGGCGGCGTAAGTGGACTTGCAGGCGGCGTCAGCGTTGTGCGCGCAGGCGCCTCCCATACGTGCGTCCTGACTGCGGCAGGAGCCATCAAGTGCTGGGGAGACAACTTCTTCGGCCAGTTGGGCGATGGCACGAAGACAGCGAATGCGCTTCCTCAGCAGGTCAGTGGCCCGACCAGTGGCTTCGATGCCATCAGCGCGGGTTCGCAACACACGTGCGCGATCACGTCCAGCGGCGGCGTCAAGTGCTGGGGGTTCAACGAATTCGGCCAACTTGGCGACGGCACAGATCTGTGGCGATATAGTCCCGTGGATGTGGCGGGGCTGGCTGCCGGCGTCAGCGCCATTGCGGCTGGAGGCCTCCACACCTGCGCGTTGATGAGCACGGGGGGCGTCAAGTGCTGGGGGCTCGACGACAAAGGCCAGTTGGGCAACGGCGTAAGCATGGCGAGCTATGAGCCCACCGATGTGGTAGGACTCAGCAGTGGCGTGCAGGCGATCGCTGCAGGTGGCGGGCATAGCTGCGCGCTCACGGCTGCGGGTGGCGTATTGTGCTGGGGTGACAATCGGTCGGGCCAACTGGGCGATGGCACCTGGGGCGAAACAGACGGGATACGTCCTGCTCCGGTACAGGTGATCGGCATGGGCAGCGGCGTCAGCGCCATTGCCGCAGGCGGCCTCCACACCTGCGCCCTCATGAGCACTGGAAACGTCAAATGCTGGGGCAATAACGAATCCGGCCAGGTGGGTGACGGTACGAATCAATCGCGCAATGTGCCTGCAGACGCCACGGACCTGTCAGGTGGCGTCAGTGCTATCGCGTCCGGCGGCGCACACGCTTGCGCCCTGTTGAGCGTCGGCGGCATCAAGTGCTGGGGCGGGAATGCCGATGGCCAATTGGGCGTCAACAATGGTTGGGCGCCGGTGGGCGTGGTGGACGGCTCCTCGGCACGACACGCCATCAGCGGCCGGGTCCGCTTTGTGGGAGGGGGCGCGCTTGAAGGTGTCGTGCTCAGCGCCGGATCCATGACCGGACGGACCACCGACGAGGGCGAATACCGTCTCATCGGTCTTGCTGCCGGCGGTTACGACGTAACACCGGCGCTGGGCGGCTATGCGTTCACACCGCCATCACGACCAATTAGCATCTCGGCAAACATCGAGAACCTCGACTTCACGGCTGAAAGTCTGCCGGCCAGTCAAATTTTCATCAGCGGCCGCGTAACCATGCGCGGGGTCGGGCTGCCCGGCATCACACTGTCGACAAGCGGCAGAACGACAACCACGGACTCTCAGGGAGGTTACTCGTTCGACAACATCGACAGTGGCAGCCTCACGGTGACTCCCTCCGGGGGCGGTTATGTGTTCACACCCCCCTCCAGGCTCGTTGTCGTGCCGCCGAGTGCTGGACGCATCGATTTCGTCGTGCTCGCACCGGGCGACTTCCGCGTGGACCTTCCGTTTGTTGCGCGCTAGGCAGGTCGTACCAGCGTAGGCAAGTGGTGGGTGGCGGGCGTTCGAAAAGTGGCAGAATCAGTAGGTGATTAGGGAATTGCCGCGCCGCGCGACAGCGGTGCGGCAACTCGTCACGCGGGCTCCGTTGCCAAACCCGCTCTGCAAGGGGAAGGTCCAGGCAACCGAAACCGATCGCGTCAGGCGGCCGCGTGTGCGGCCCTCGCCCGGCCTGTGTTGTATACTGTGCCGACGATTGCGCATCATCGCAATGCGGGGATGTTGCCGCAAGAAACAGCGCATTGAGGAACCCCGAACGCATGGCAATTACTTTTGGCACCGACGGCTGGCGCGCCGTCATCAGCGACGAATTCACCTTCGCCAACGTGCGCCACGTTGCCCAGGCCATTGCCGAAAAGACATTGGCCAATTTGGACGCGCACGGCACGACGCGCAAACCAACCTTTGTGGTGGGCTTTGACACGCGTTTCCTCTCCGACCGCTACGCGATGACCGTGGCCGAGGTGCTGGCCGGCAACGGCATCACCGTGTGGCTCACCCAGGGAGACAGCCCCACCCCCGTCACTTCCTACGCGATTGTGGACAAGCATGCCGATGGTGGTGTGATGATTACCGCCAGCCACAATCCACCGCGCTACAACGGCATCAAGCTCAAGGCGGCCTTTGGCGGCTCAGCCAGTCCGGGCGAATGCAAGGAGGTCGAGCTGCGTATCGCCGCCAACCTTGCCGCAGGGCGCAACCCGGTCGTACTCGAGAGCGAGGTTGCGCTGGGTGAGGGACTCATCACGCGCTTCAGCCCGCTGCCTGCGTACGAGGCACAGGTGCGCCGCCTCATCGACTTCGACGCCATTCGCCGCGCCGGCCTCAACGTGGCGGTCGACGCCATGTATGGCGCGGGGCGCATCTATTTGCGCAGCCTGCTTGAAGATGCGGGCTGCACCGTCACCGAGTTGCGCGGCGAAATGAATCCCGGCTTCAACGGCATTCACCCCGAGCCGATTGAACGCCACCTGCAGCCGCTCATCGACGAAATGCGCAGCGGCAGCTATCACCTTGGCCTTGCCACCGATGGCGACGCCGACCGCATTGGTGCAGTCGATCCCAGCGGCCGATTTATTGATCCCCACCGCATCATGGCGCTCGCGGTCGAGTATCTTGTGCACAATCGCGGACAGCGCGGCAGCGTCGTCAAAACCGTGAGCAGCACGCAGATGCTCAATCGACTTGCTGCGCGCTATGACCTGCCCATCCACGAAACGCCCGTGGGCTTCAACCACATTTGCGACTACATGCGCAGTGAAGATGTGCTGGTTGGGGGCGAGGAGAGCGGCGGCATCAGTATCCTCGGCCACATCCCCGAGGGCGACGGTCTGCTCATGGGGCTGCTCCTGACCGAAATGGTGGCAGTGCGCGGCAAATCGCTGGTGGAGCTGGTTTGCGAATTGACCGACGCGCCCGACGTTGGCCCCTTTGCCTATGCCCGGCGCGACCAGCCGGTGCGCCCCTTCAAGAAGGCCGAACTCGTTTCCGGGCTGATGGCCGCGCCGCCCACGCTGCTGGCCGGTGTGCGCATTGCGCACATCAGCGACATGGATGGTGTTAAGTACACGCTGGAGGACAACGGCTGGCTGTTGATTCGCCCCAGCGGCACCGAGCCGCTGCTGCGCATCTACGCCGAAAGCCGTGATGATGCGGCCGTAGCGCAGCTTCTCAGCGAAGGTGCGGCGCTCGCCACCGGTCAGGTTGATAAGCTCTACGCGCAAAGCGCCGCCAACCGTCCTGAGACAGCGCAGCGCGCGCAGCTGGGCGAAGTCGCCTGAGCCGCACCCAGCTTCCCCATAACAAGACGCCAGGTCCTTTGCGGGCCTGGCGTCACTGTTTGTTCCCCACTTTACATCTGCAACCAACGCACCCTTAATCGGGTCAGATCTTCTTGCCCGGCATAAGCAGCCGCAGAATCCAGATCACGACGACAGCGCCTATCACGGCAACCAGCAGGCTGTACCAGTTGAGGCCCGTCGCCGGCCCCCAACCAAAGAGCCCCACCAGCCACCCTCCGACAACCGCGCCTACGATGCCAGCGATGATGTCCATGAGCAGCCCCTGCGAACCACTGCGCCCCATGATGATGCTGGCGAGCCAACCCGCAACTGCGCCAAGCACGAGCCAGGAAATCCAATTCCACATTTGCTGTTCTCCTTTGTGCACGAGTGCGATGTTAACGACGATGTGTTGACCTGCAAAAGAATCCAATGCCAAACGGACCTGGACGACTCCAACAGAGACAAACGGCAGCGATGACGCACGACACAAGGGCTGAATGAATCCGGCCCTCTGGGGAACACATATATCCTACTACCAAATCCATGCGACTGCAATCGCGAAAACAAGGCCCCACAGGGCAAGGGCAACAACCGGCGGCAACAGCAAAGCCATGGTTGCACGCACACCATCCAGGCCTGTGGTGGCACGCACGGCGCGCTGCGCCGCGACCAGCGCCAGAATGGCCGCCACCGGCGCAGCAACCAACCCCACAATCGGCAGCGGCCAGAAGATGAGCAGCAGCCCCGGCAGGGCGGCATAGCCCAGTGCCGCATAGAAGCGGGGCAGCGTCGTCCCTGCCCCCAGCAACTTGGCCACCAGCAGCACGAGCAGCCCGTAGACAATCCAGACGGCCAGCAGGCGCATGGGCAGGCTCAGCCAGGCGCCGAAGGCGTTCAGGCCGGCAGCCACCCAGGCAGGTGCGCGCGGCGACAATCCCCCCACCTGCTGTCTGATGAGAAGGAACGAATCCATCGAAGGGAAACGCAGCGCCAGCCGGGCCGACCAGTCGTCGAGGCGCAGCAACGGGGTGACGGTGGCGGCGCGCGCCAGCAGTGCCCACAGCCAGATCATGCGGCTCAGCCCGCTGATGAGGCCGACGAGCACAATCAGCCCAAACGCCTGGCGCATGCTTGTGTGGACGCCGGCCACATAGGTGCCTGTTTCATAGTCGGGACCCAGCGCCGCGGCGATGCGCAGGCGCGCGGCGTCGGCCAGTTGGCGCGTAGTGGGCAGCCAGCGGGCCATGCGCACTGTGATTGGCTCGCGTATCAATGGGGATTCCGGCGCGGCAGCAGGCGACGCCGCCTGCTGGTCACCAGGTGGTGCAAGCAACGCAACCGGAGTCGCTGCGCCCTCCCCAGCCGGCGAAGAGGCTGCCTGTGCTTCGGCGGGCGCGATTTCACCCGTGGGCAGGCTGGCCGCGGGCAGCGTCAGCGCTGCGGTCGCGCCCAGCAGCGTATCGCCACTCTCCGCAGGCGCGGGCGGCAGATTGGAATTGGCTTCAGTCGCCTCACCGCTAACGGGCGGCAGAGAATCATCTTCCACGTGCGGAAGCCTCGCTTCGTCTTGACGTCTACAGCCACACCAGCATCAACGCGCTCGCCGTGGAGACAAGCAACGCGCCCCCAACCAGCAGCAGCGCCGCCGCAATCATTGTGGTCCAGGCGGCGGTCTGCCACGGAAGGCGGTGCGCGGTTTGCGCCGCACGGTAGAGAATCAACATCCCCCACACAGCGGGCAACAGGGGGCTGATGGCCACGAAAGGTATCGCGCTCATCAGGAAGAGCGCGCCGGGCGCAGCCACCAGCGCGCTCGCCCCCAGCACCTGGCGCAGCGCACCCTTGCCACCCGCCATACGCCCGATGGCATAGATCAGCAGCCCCGCCGCGACCCAGAGCACAATGAAGGCAAAAGGCGTCCAGACGAGTGCAAAGAGGTGCGCCCAGCCTGTGTCATAGCCGGCGAAGAGGCGGAACGCGTACCAGCCTTCCGCGGGCAGTGGCATTACACCACGCAGATCATAGGGGGTAATCATGCCCGCGGCCTGGCGCGCAATGGCCTCCAGCGCAGCGGCCGGCGGCATGGCCCACGAGAAGAGCAGCCCGCCCAGCACGCGTGCCGCGCCCACGAGCGCACCCAGCAGCGCCGTCAGCACAAGGCCTTCAATCACGGGCTGGTCGTCGTGGGTCATCACGACAAACGGCTCGGGCTCAAGCACAAGCGCCTTGGCCAGCAGTTCGGGATAGGAGCGGGGTTGGATCATGGCGCGCCGCAGACGTAGTCAATCGGTTGACAAGTGGAGGCGTTGCGCCCGGCAATACGCCGGCGCTCATCCAGTGTAGCACCACTAAGGGGGCGGCGCAACAGGTTTTGCGCTGCGCGTCCGCCAGTCAGCGACGATGGCTGCGGCAATCGCAGCCACTGCGGCGGCAGGGTCTGCGAGGACGAAGTGCTGCTCCTTGACGGGGTCATCCACAAAGCGGGCGTGTGCATCGAGGCGCGAGATAACGAGGCGAACGTCGTCGTCGCCCCAGTCAATTTCGTAGGAGGCTGCGTAGACGGCAAGGCGCGGCCACGTCGTGGCGCCCGTGCTGCGCAGGATTGGGTCAGCGGCGAGCGCAACGCTGCGTGCCGAGATGGGTGGATTGCCTGCGCGCTGCGCCTTGGCAATGGCGCGCGCCAAGTTGTCCACCGTCACGGGGACGACCGTGACAGGCTCGCCCGTGTACCAGCCGCCCGTGCCCAGGGTGTGCATCACCGGCACATAGGCCAGGTCGCGATAGATGATGACGTTGCCAATCCACATGAATTCACTTTTGCTGCCTGGCGCCGGCGACAGGCATAGCGGTCCGTATATCTGCGCTAGCCGGCCGAGCCCACAATGGCTTCGGCTTCAATCTCGACAAGGTACTCTGGCCCCACCAGGCGCGCCTCGATGAGCGTGTTGGCCGGGCGAATCGCGGCAAAGCGCCGGCCGTGGACGCGCGCCACAGCCTCCCAGTGGGCAATGTCGCTGACGTAGACGCGCGTCCGCACCACATCCTGCATGGACCCGCCCAGGCTTGTGATGGCCGCTTCGATCTTATCAAGCGCAAAGGCCGCCTGCGCTGCCGGATCATCAGCGCCCACCAGCCCGTTGGGGCCGGTGGCGGTGGTTCCGGAGACATGAATGACATCACCCACGCGTACGGCGCGGCAGTAGCCTGCCAACTCCTCCCAGGTGGTTCCGCTGGAGACGCTTTGACGCGGCATCGTAGTTCCCCTTGATCATGATCGCAACGGATCAATTGACAATGTGCAGTTGCTGGAAGCCACTTGTCAGCGGCTCGCCCGCGCCGGGGCGCACCACAACCACATCCTCGACGCGCGCACCCATCAGGTGCGGCATGAAGATGCTCGGCTCGGCCGTAAAGCACATACCCTCCTCGAGCACGGTCGTATCGCCCGCCGTAAGGAAGGGAGGCTCGTGCACATCCATGCCAATGCCGTGGCCCAGGCGGTGGCGGAATGCCTCGCCATAACCCGCCTCTTCGATTACGGCACGTGCGGCGGCATCGGCGCCCTCGCAGGTGTTGCCCACATGCAACGCCGCAATGCCCGCCGCCTGCGAGGCCATCACCAGCGCATAAATGCGGCGGTACTCTTCGTCCGGCTCGCCAAAGAAGAGCGAGCGGCCGAAGTCGTAGCAGTAGTCCTTGTAGACTGCGCCAAAGTCAAAGGAGATGGAAACCGGCGCGTCGAGGGGAATCTGCAGCACCTCGTCGCGGTTGTGGAAGTCGAAGGGGAAATTGCGTCCCATGTTGTAGAAGGCGGTGACGAAGGAGTCGCAAGTAGCCCCGTTGCGGCGCAACTGGTAGTTCACCTCGGTTATGAGGTCAAGGTTCGTCATGCCGTGCTTGAGTCGCGGCAGCGTGGCAGCAAAGGCGGCCTCGGTCACGGCCCCCGCCTCGCGCAGTATCTGGATTTCGTCGGCATCCTTGATGCGACGCAACGGCCCCAGCAGCGCCGACGCCTGGCTGAAGGTGGCCTGCGGGCGCAATGCCTGCAGGTTGATGAGGCTCTCGGCCCAGGCGCGATCTTCTATGGCAATGCGCGCCGCAGCACCAACGTGCAGGCTCTCGAGCACGGCCGCGGCTGTGGGCAAACCGTTGTCACCCGCACCGAGCACGCGCACCTCCATGTCGCCCGCCTGGACGACATGAAAGTCGGCCACCATTCTGGGCAAGGTGAGGATGGGCGTGCCATCGACGGGCACCCAGGCGCCGGTCAGCCACTCACCGGGGTACATGGTGTTGCCGTAGTTGGGCTGTTCGCGCAGCAGTCCGGTCACGTAGCTCAGGTTGGCGGAACGGCTGAGAAAGAGCAGGTCAACGTGCTGGGCGCGCATCTGCTGCTGGACGCGCTGCAGGCGGGCTGAATAGTCTGGCATGGTATATCCAAGTCTCCGTTAACTATATGGATAAGCGTATGCGATGGCACTTGTGCAGTAGGGCGTGCGTAGCGGCGGCTTGAGCCGCCGAACCACAGAAACGCGCCGCGTCCTCGAGTACGGCGGCTGATGGTTTTTCACTTATTGACCCAGGAATCAGGCTTGCTGCTGCCAACCGCAACCTCACCCCCCGGCCCCCTCTCCAGAAAATTGGAGAGGGGGAGAGAAGCGCCACCTTCGTAGGTCACGTCTCCGACGTGACGCCGCTGTTTTGCTCCCCTCTCCAATTTTCTGGCCGGGGGTGAGGTGCTGTTCGCCGCGGCATGCCGAACCAATTATGCAATGGTCATAAGCCGCCGCTACGCACGCAGCGTTGTCTCGCCGCGCATGACGCGGCGCCCTCATTCCCAACTCCCGACGCCCGAATCCCGACACGCTGCGCAGTTACAACGCCTTGCGCAGGCGCGGGTCCAGCGCATCGCGAATTGCGTCGCCGATAAAGTTGAAGGCCATGACCACCGTGAAGATTGCCAGGCCCGGGAAAGCGGCAATCCACCACTGGTCAAAGTACTCAATGCCGTCCGCAATCATGCGCCCCCATTCGGGCGTGTTGGGAGGCGGACCGAGGCCCAGGAAGCTCAAGCCGGCGAAGATGAGGATGGCGTTGCCCAGGTCAATCGTGGCCAGCACAATCGCCGGGGCCAGGCAATTGGGCAGCACCGTGCGCCAGAGAATGCGCGAACGGGGTGTGCCGATCGCCAGCGACGCCTCGACAAAGTCGCGCGACTTGACGCTCAGCACCAGTGCGCGCACCACGCGTGCATAGTTGGGCCACCAGACCACAACCATGGCCAGAATCGCGTTGATGAGGCTGGGGCCCAGCGCTGCGGCAATGGCCATGGCCAGAATAATCGTGGGGAAGGCAATGAAGACTTCTGTCACGCGCATGAGCAGCTCGTCAAACCAGCCGCCGATGAAGCCAGCGAGCGCGCCCACAAATGTGCCCACAATGCCTGCAATCACAATGACTGCGACGCCTGCGGGCAGCGAAAGCCGCCCGCCGTAGAGCACGCGGCTCAGCATGTCGCGCCCCAGTTGGTCGGTGCCAAACCAGTGTGCGGCGCTGGGCGGCTGCAGGCGGTCGGAAATGGCTTGCTGTGTGGGCGAGTAGGGTGCAATCAGCGGCGCCGTAAGGCTGACCACCAACCAGAAGATGACAAGCGCGACGCCGATCATGGCCAGCGGGTTGGCGCGCAGAAAGCGCCACGTGGAGGCCGCGCCGCTCTTGCTGCGCGCGGCGGGCGCCGTCACGCTGCTCGGCGTGGGTGCATTGGGTGATGCGGTGGTGACGGCACTCATGAGCGCAAGAACCTAGGCGTGCGCGCGCAGGCGCGGATCGAGCGAGAAGTAGAGCACATCGGCAATCAGATTCACAATGATGAAGATGATCGCAATCAGCAGGCTGACGCCCATGATCGCGGGGAAATCGAGCGAAGTGGAGGCGCGGTACGCATACTGGCCAATCCCCGGCCACGCAAAGATGCTTTCGGTGAGCACGGTGCCCGCGAGCAGGTTGCCGTAGGAGAAGCCGATCACCGTCACAATGGGTATCAGCGCGTTGCGCAGCGCGTGCTGCATGATGACTACACGCGGGGCGAGCCCCTTGGCATGGGCCGTGCGCATGTATTCCTGGCTCAGCACATCGAGCATGGCCGAGCGGGTGACGCGCGTGATCACACCCGTGGTGAAACTGCCCAGCACAAGCGCCGGCAGCGCCAGATGCCAGAGCGCATTGAAGAAAACCTTCCACTCGCCTGCCAGCAGCGCATCCACCGTGAAGAGCCCCGTCACGTGGGGCGGCGGGGCCATGCCGATGTCGAGCCGTCCCGGCCCTGCGGCCACCCCCAACCACGCGTAAAAGATATAGAGCGTCAGCAGCGCCAGCCAGAAGACGGGCACGCTCACCCCCAGCAGCGAGACAACGCGCACCACATGATCAAGCATCTGGTTGCGCTTGATGGCTGAGAGGACGCCAAAAATGAGACCGACAACGGCGCCGAAGAGGATGGCCGCCGTGGCGAGTTCAATGGTTGCGGGCAGGTAGGCGCGCAGGTCCTCAAGCACGGCGCGGCGCGTCTTGATCGAACGCCCCATATCGCCCTGCAGCAAATTGCCCACATAGCGCCCATATTGCACCGTGAGCGGGTCGTCCAGCCCCCACTCAGCGCGGAAGGCGGCGACGATCTTGGGGTCCGACATGGCCTTCTGGCCGAGGTTGGCGGTCACGGGGTCGGCAGGCACGGCATGCGAGATCACGAATGCGATCAGCGTGATGCCGATCAGCAGCGGGATGGTGAGTACAAGCCTGCGCAGAATGTATTGGTAAACGGGCATGGGGCGGTGATTGAACTGGCGGGCGTGGCGACAACGGCTGCGGTGCGGGGTGCGGACCCTGTCTCCATGACCCGCACCCCGCGTGAAATCACTACTTGCTCAGCAGGCCCAGATCCACACGCCACTGCGGGTTGTAGACGAAGCCCTTCACATCCTTGCCCAGCCCAACCTGGAGGCCAGGCTGCACAACCGCTGCATACGGGCCGGCTTCAATCAGATAATCCTGCATCTGCTTGAAGAGCTCGACGCGTGCGGCGGGATCGGTCTCCACCCGTGCGGCGTCGCGAATGGCCTTGATTTCGTCACTGCCGGTGGCGTCCGTCCAGCCGGTGCGCGTGCCCACAACGCCCTCGGGCAGGAACTCGAGGTAATCGTTGGAGTCGCGGTAGTCGGGCAGCCAGAACCAGAGGCCGAAGGGCTCGGTGCCCTGGCGGTAGGCTTCGAGGGCAACCTGCAACTCGGTGGGGTTGAGCGTCACATTCATGCCCGCTTCCTGCAGGTCAGACTGGATCTTCTGCGCAAAGGTGCCCATGTTGATACCGTTGTAGGTGAAGTCGGGGTAGGTCAGGTCAAACGCAAGCTCGCCTTCACCAAAACCGGCCTCAGCGAGGAGCGCCCTGGCGGCGTCGAGATCGCGCTGCGGACCGCTGTTGGCCTCAAATGCGCCCATAAAACCAACGGGCAGCATTGAAGCAGGCGTCACCGATTGGCCGCCGGAGAGGGTGCGGATGCCCTCGTAATCCAGCGCCAGGCGGATGGCCTTCTGCACGAGCGGGTTGCCCATGTCAACGCTGATCTCGGGGTTGTTGTTGGCTTTGAGGAAGACAAGCGTGTCGCTCAGCCCTTCGTAGACCTGCACGTTGGGGTTGTTCTTGAGGCCGGCCACCTGGTCAGCGCCAAGGTCGAAGGCGACGTCGAGATCGCCCGCCTCAAGCTGCAGCTTCTGCGTGGCCGATTCGGGCAGATTGCGGATGATGATGCGCTCGATGGCGGGCGACGTGCCGTAGTAGTTCTCGTTGCGCACGAGCACAGTCTCGACCTGCGGATCCCACTTCTCAAGGATGTAGGGGCCGGAGCCTGCCGAGTTGTTGTTGAGCCACTGCTCGGCGGTGTCAGCGGTGTCGGCGTCGGCTGCGGCCGTGCCACCCTGCGCCTCGACCATGGCCTGGCTGGTGACGCTGAAGGCGCCGAATACCAGCTTGGCGAGGATGGCGGGGTCGGGATTGGCCAGCGTCAGGACGATGGTTGCATCATCGGGCGCTTCGACCGAGACGATGCCGTCAGCCAGGAAGGAGGGGTTGCCCTTGATGTTGACCATGCGGTTGAAGGAGAAGACGAAGTCACTTGCCTTCACGGGGTCGCCATTCGAGAAGATGGCGTTGGGATTCAGCGTGAAGGTGTAGACCAGGCCGTCATCGGAGATCGTCCACGAATCGGCCAGCGCCGGCTCAATGCTGTCGACGCTGCCCGCCGGGAAGGTGACAAGCGTTTCGTAGGTGGA
>CAYRVP010000056.1:0-24504 GCA_964427845.1 uncultured Caldilineaceae bacterium | reverse complement strand
GGTTGACTGGTTGACTGGTTGACTGGTTGACTGGTTGACTGGTGAACTGGTTGACAAGGCATTGTTCGAAGCCCTGCGCCACTCAGTCTTCGGCCATCACGAAAACTGAACGAGTCAACGGGACAACCAGTCCACCAGTCCACCAGTCAACCAGTCAGTCAACCAGTCAATCAGTCAACCAGTCCACCAGTCCACCAGTCCACCAGTCAACCAGTCAACCAGTCAACCAGACAACCAGTCAACCAGACAACCAGTCAACCAGTCAACCAGACAACCGGCCTTCAATTCTCAGTCATCAATTCTCGATCATCCATCGTCACGATCTCGCAACCATCAGGCCCCGCAGCCTCAAATGCTGAAAGCCACTTCAAAAAGGAGCGTATTGCATGAGTGATTCCACCAGTAACGGCGCGGCGCCGCCGCAACCCAACCAGCCCAGGGAGATGCGCGGCGCACAAATGGTGTGGGAGGCCATGATCGCCGAGGGGGTCAACCTGGTTTTTGGCCACCCGGGCGGCGCGATCCTGCCCACCTATGATGCGCTTTCGCCCTACGAAGCCGACGGGCGCATCCATCACGTGCTCGTTCGTCACGAGCAGTGCGCGGCGCATATGGCCGACGGCTACGCACGCGCCACCGGACGCGTGGGCGTTTGCATCGCCACCAGCGGTCCTGGCGCCACCAATCTCGTCACGGGCCTCTCCACCGCGCAGATGGACAGCATTCCCATGGTGGCCATCACCGGCCAGGTGCCCACCCACCTGATCGGCACCGACGCCTTCCAGGAGGCCGACGTGGTAGGCGTGTCGCAGCCCGTCTGCAAGCACAACTATCTGGTTACCTCGGTGGATGACCTCGCGCATGTTCTCAAGGAGGCGTTCTACATCGCGCGCGAAGGCAGGCCCGGCGTCGTACTCGTGGACATCTGCAAGGATGTGCAGAACGCGACCGGCCTCTTCGATTACACGCAGGAGGTCACGCTGCCGGGCTTCGAGCCCTATCCGAGCATCGACATGGATGCGCTGCGCGCTGCGGCCGACCTCATCAACAAGGCCGAGCGCCCGCTGATTCTTTCCGGTCACGGCATTCAAATCGCCGGCGTGGCGCACGAACTGCTGCAGATGGTCGAGCGCGCCGAGATCCCCGTCGTCACCACGCTGCTCGGCACGGGCAACATTCCCGAAAGCCACCCGTTGAGCCTGGGCATGGGCGGGATGCACGGCGAGGCCTACGCCAACCGTGCGGTGCAGGGCTGCGATGTACTGATCGCCCTGGGCATGCGCTTCGACGACCGCATCACCGGCCGCCTGGACAAATTTGCGCGGCAGGCCAAGATTATTCACTTTGAGCTGGATCGCGCCGAAGTGGGCAAGAACATCGTCCCCGACGTGGCCGTTATCGGCAACCTGGCCGAGAGCCTGCCCGCGCTGCTGGACGCAATTGGGGAGCGCCGCCACCAGCTGTGGATTCAGCAGCTGCAGGAATGGCGTGAGGACTCCGCGCAATCCGATATCATCAACTACGAGGTGGATGAGTTGATTCCGCCTTATGTTATCCGCCAGCTTTGGCACGCCACCAAGGATGTCAAGCCGATTGTGGTGACGGACGTTGGCCAGCATCAGATGTGGGAGTGCCAGTATTTCACGCATGATCATGCCAACATGCTCATCACCAGCGGCGGCGCGGGCACCATGGGCTTCGCCCTGCCGGCGGCCATCGGCGCGCAGATGGCGCATCCGGGCGTGCTGGTGTGGGCGGTGGTGGGTGACGGCGGCTTCCAGATGACACTGCAGGAGCTGGCCGTGCTCAAGCAGGAGCACGACCTGCCCGTCAAGATCGCCATCATCAACAATGGCTTCCTGGGCATGGTGCGCCAGTGGCAGCAGTTCTTCTATGACAAGCGCTATACAGGCACGCCCGTCTGGTCACCCGACTTTGTCAAACTGGCGGCGGCCTACTCAATCCCTGCGCTTGAAGTGCACCACCCCAGCGAAGTGGCGGCGGCCATTGCGCAGGCAAACGCCACCCCTGGCCCCTTCCTGATTGACTTCCGCGTCAAGGAAGAGGTCAACGTCTATCCCATGGTCGCCCCGGGCATGGCAGTGGACGAGGGGATGCGCCGCCCCAAGCCTTCGGTAATGCAGGGCTACAGCGGGATTGAGCCGAGTTTCTAGAGCAGACACCAGCGACCCTGACGCAAGAGTGCGCAGGCGCACAGAATTCAAAGACACGTGGAGAGAATGACGATGAAACATACACTGGTTGCATGGATGCGGGACAAGCCGGGCGTGCTGAGCCGGGTGGCGGGGCTGCTGCGCCGCCGCAACTTCAACATCGACAGCCTGCAGGTGGGCCACAGCGAAGAACCCGGCATCAGCCGCATGACCTTTGTGGTGGATGGCGACGAGCGCATGGTGGATCAGGTGATCCAGCAATTGCGCAAGAGTGTGGATGTGACGCGCGTTGAAGACCTTTCGGATTATCCGATTGTGGCACGCGAGTTGGCGCTTGTGCGCGTGGCCACCAGCACCGAGACACGCAGCGAAATCGTGCAGATGGTCAATATCTACCGCGGCGAGATCATCGATGTGGCGATGGACAGCATGGTGGTGCAGATTGTCGGCTCCGAGGAACGTGTGGATTCGCTGATCGCGCTGCTCGACCACTTTGGCATTCAGGAGATGGTGCGCACTGGGCGCGTGGCGCTGGTGCGTGGCGCAATGGAGAAGCGACTGCAGCGCACGTCGGCCGTCTGGCGCGCCCAGGCCAACGGCAAGGATGCGTCCGCCGCCGAGCGCTTCAAGACCGGCGGCGTATAAAGGCTAATTGAATATTGATCATTGATGATTATGGGCTGGGCGCAGCGATCAGGCGCGGGTCGTCAATCTTCAACTATCAGTCTTCAATTATCGATAGAGCCAAATACCTAAACATAGAATCGAGAAGAAGGAACTCATGGCGAAGATCTATTACGAAAACCAGGCCGACTTGTCGCTGCTCAACGGCAAGAAGATTGCCATCATCGGCTACGGCAGCCAGGGGCACGCCCACGCGCTCAACCTGCGCGACGCCGGCGCTGACGTGCGCGTGGGATTGCATGAAGGCTCCAGGAGCAAGGCCAAGGCCGAAGCCGATGGCCTGCGCGTCCTCAGCGTGGCCGACGCGGCTGCCGAGGCCGACATGATCATGATCCTGCTGCCCGACCCCATCCAGGGGCAGGTCTATCACGACGAAATCGAGCCCAACCTAAAGCCTGGCGACACGATCATGTTCGCCCACGGCTTCAACATTCGCTTCGGCCAAATTGTGCCACCCGCCCATATTGACGTGACGATGGTCGCGCCCAAGGCCCCCGGCCACCGTGTGCGCGAGGTCTTCAAGGAAGGTTCGGGTGTACCCGCGCTCGTGGCCGTGCAGCAGGACGCGACGGGCAACGCGCTGGCCAACGCACTCGCCTACGCCAAGGGCATCGGTTCCACACGTGCCGGCGTCCTCGAGACGACCTTCGCAGAGGAGACCGAGACTGACCTTTTTGGCGAGCAGGCCGTGCTCTGCGGCGGCGTGAGCGAGTTGATCAAGGCGGCTTTCAATACGCTGGTCGAGGCGGGCTACCAACCCGAAATTGCCTATTTCGAGTGTTTGCACGAACTCAAACTGATTGTGGACCTCGTCTACCAGGGCGGTCTTTCCTACATGCGCTACAGCGTGAGCGACACCGCTGAGTGGGGCGACTATGTGAGCGGCCCCAAGGTCATTACGGATGACACACGCGCCGCCATGAAGCAGATTCTGGGCAATATCCAGACGGGCGCGTTTGCCGAGGAGTGGATGGACGAATATCACGCCGGCCGCCCCAACTTCTTTGCGCGGCGCAAGCTGGAGCAGACTGGCCAGATTGAAGAGGTGGGCAAGGATCTGCGCCGCATGATGACCTTCCTCAATGCCAAGGAAGTGACGGAATAACAACGGGGTGGTCGGGTGGCGGGTGGCGGGTGGTCGCTATTCACCTGCCACCTGCCACCCGCCACCCGCCGCCCGCCACCCGCCGCCCGCCACCCGCCACCCGCCACCCGACCACCCGATGACCGACACCCGACACCCGACCACCCGATGACCGACATCCTTGCCACGCTGGGTCCATCCTGTGCATCTGTCGAAACGCTGGCGGAGATGATGCGCGCCGGCATGAGCGTAGCGCGCATGAACTTCAGCCACGGCGACTACGCCTTCCACACGCGCATGGCCGAACTCGTGCGCGAGGCGGCGCACATGGTGGGCTCGCCTGTCGCGCTGCTGGCCGACCTGCAGGGGGCCAAGGTGCGCATTGGCTGGCTGGCGCAGCCCGTGCCCATCCACGTGGGGCAACAGATCATTCTGATTGGGCCGGAGCAGGACGTGCGCGAACCCTTCCATGCGCACGAAGCCGACGCCGTGACGCTGCCCGTGGACTTTGACCTTGCTCCCCATCTCAAGGTCCCGGCTACGGTGCTGATCGATGACGGCAATCTTGAGCTTGCGGTAGAGAAGGTCAGCGGCGGCCATGTGCACTGTCGCGTGGTGCATGGGGGCGAAGTGAAGTCACGCAAGGGGGTGAATGTGCCCTATACCAGCCTGCCCATCCCCGCGCTCACGGACAAGGACCGCGCAGACGCCGAATACGCCGTCGCGTTGCGTGTGGACTGGATTGCACTCAGCTTTGCGGGCAGCGCCGCCGACGTCCACGAATTGCGCGCCATCACCGAGAGCGCCTCGTTGGCCGAGCACCTGCCGCCGCGCATTATGGCCAAAATCGAGCGCCCTGATGGTGTGGAGAATCTGCGCGCGATCATCGGCGCAAGCGACGGCGTGATGGTGGCGCGCGGCGACCTCGCGCTCGAGACCAGCCCCTGGCAGTTGCCGTTGCTGCAAAAGCAGATTGTGCGCGCCTGTCGCGAGGGCAACAAGCCTGTGGTGGTTGCCACGCAGATGCTCGAGAGCATGATCAAAAACCACCGCCCCACCCGTGCAGAGGTGAGCGATGTGGCCAATGCGTTGCTGGACGGGGCGGACGGCATCATGCTCAGCGGCGAGACGGCTGTGGGGGCGTACCCTGTGCAGGCCGTGCGCACCATGGCGGTGATCAGCCAGGGCACCTTGCCGCCCCATGCGCAGGACGGCACGCGCATCAGCAGCCGCGAGGCCACCGGCGCGCTGCAGCCTGCAACAATTGCGCACGCCGCACGCCAGAACTTTGTGCTGTGACGTCCGGTTTTGATGCAGCGACCCGAGCGCGCAGGAACGCGAAGAAGTCCAAGGAGAACTCCGTGGACACTCCTCCCACCCTCCACTTTGCCGATGCTTCCGCCTGGCGCGCCTGGCTTGGGGAGAACCACGCCACTTCGCCAGGGTTGTGGCTCAAGATTGCCAAAAAGGGCTCGGCGCAGGCAGGCGTAACCTATGCGGAGGCGGTGGAGGAGGCGCTATGTTACGGCTGGATTGACAGCCTGGTGCACGCGCTTGATGATGATTTCTTCGTGCAGAAGTTCACGCCGCGGCGTGCAAAGAGCATTTGGTCCCAAAGAAACGTGGAGAAAGTCGACAAATTGGTCGAGCAGGGACGCATGCAACCCGCCGGGCTGCGCGAGGTTGAAAGAGCCCGGGCGGACGGCCGCTGGGATGCAGCCTATTCATCGCAGAGCAGGATCGAGCCTCCCGAAGATTTGCTCGTGGCGCTCGCGCAGAATCCGGTTGCGGCCGAAAACTTTGCGCAACTCAACAGCCAGAACCGCTACGCCGTGCTTTATCGCATAACGACCGCCAAAAAGCCTGCAACGCGGGCCAGGTGGATTGAGCGGTTGGTTGAAATGCTCAACGCGGGTGGCCGCATCTACGGCTGATACGCCTTTGACTGCCGGGTTCTCTTCCCAATCGTTGCCTGATCCTGAAAGGGGGTGATGTGCATGGACGATGCGCTTGGTGACCTTGCTCTTGGTAGCCTTACGAAGTTGCGCTACAGTACACGCAATCAGCAATCTGCATGCAGACCTTGCGCCTCCCCTCAGGAGGGGGAACCCCAGTGGACACGAAAACCAGCGGCCCCAGGGCCGATGCCGAGCCTCACGTAGCCGGGAAAGCGGAAGTCGACGTCGAACAGTTCAAGATTGATGACATGCATGCCTATGCCCGCGCGGTTGCACACGGCGACATGGTGCTCATCTTTGACACCACGCTGCGCGACGGCGAGCAAAGCCCTGGCGCCACGCTGAACAGCCAGGAAAAGCTCGACATCGCGCACCAGTTGGCGCGGTTGGGCGTGGATGTGATGGAAGCGGGCTTTCCGGCTGCATCACCGGGCGACCTCGCGGCTGTCCGTCAGATTGCGCAGACGGTGGGGCGCACACCGCGCATCGACAAGGACGGCAAGGTGACGGCCCCGCCGGTGATTGCGGGGCTGGCGCGCGCTACTAAGAACGATGTCGACAAGGCATGGGAGGCGGTGCAGGGGGCAATACGGCCGCGCATCCACACCTTCCTGGCCACCAGCGAAGTGCATATGCAGCACAAACTGCGCATGTCGCCCAATGAGGTGCTCGAAGCCGTGGGCGAGATGGTGGAGTACGCGTGCAGCCTTTGCGCCGATGTAGAATTCAGCCCCGAAGATGCCGGCCGCAGTGACCCCGCCTTTCTGGTGCAGGTGCTCGACGTGGCCATCCGCGCCGGCGCCACCACGCTCAATATCCCTGATACAGTCGGTTACACCACCCCCGAGGAGTACGGCGGCCTGATCGCCTTCCTGCGCGAGAACGTTCCCGGCGGCAAGGACGTTATCTTCAGTACGCACTGCCACAATGACCTGGGGCTTGCCACCTCCAACACGTTGGCGGGGATGCGCAGCGGTGCGCGCCAGGTGGAAGTGACCGTCAACGGCATCGGCGAACGCGCGGGCAACACCAGCCTCGAAGAAGTGACGATGGCCCTGCACACGCGCAAGTCTGTCTTCGGCCTCGAGAGCAACATCGTTACACAGGAAATTCACCGCTCGAGCGACATGGTGAGCCGCTACACGGGCATGGTCATCCAGCCCAACAAGGCGATTGTGGGCGGCAACGCGTTTGCGCACGAGGCGGGCATCCATCAGGATGGCATGCTCAAGAACAAGCGCACCTACGAGATTATGGACGCTGCCACGATTGGCCTCTCGCAGAGTTCACTGGTACTGGGCAAGCACAGCGGCAAGCACGCGCTGGGCAAGAAGCTCGAAGAGATGGGCTACCATGTGACGCCCGAGAAACTCAAGGAAGTCTTTGCGCGCTTCAAGGATTTGGCTGACAAGAAAAAGACTGTCTCCGAGGTGGACCTGGAGGCGCTTGTCAGCGATGAACTGTACCAGCCGGTGGAGGCGTGGGAATTGCTCAGCCTGCAAGTGCATTGCGGCTCCGGCCTGACGCCCACGGCCGTGGTCAAGTTGCTGGATACCGAGACGCGTGCCGAGCACCTTGGCGCGGCAGTTGGCAGCGGGCCGGTGGATGCCGTCTACCAGGCCATCAACCAGATTGTGCAAAAGCCAAACACCCTGGCGGAATTCCTGGTGCAGGCGATCACGGAAGGAATGGACGCCAACGGGGACGTGACAATTCGCATTGAGGTGCCCGACAGCCGGGGCTACAGCGAAACCGCGCAGGGGCGCGCGCGCCGCCGCCTCTTCAGCGGGCGCGGCGTAGACACCGACATTATCGTAGCCTGTGCCAAAGCCTATATGCAGGCGCTCAACAAGCTGATTGCCTCGTCGAAAGACGAGGCACGCGAGGGACGCGCAGTTGCGACCCCGAGCGGCGACATGGCGATTACGGCGGGGTGAACAAAATACACATGCAAGAAGACAGGGATCAGATGACCCCCACTGGAGGCTCATCCAGGAGTCGCCGCGCGCGCGTCGCGTGGTGGCTACTGCTCTTTGTCGCGGCTGCCATTGTGCTCGCCCCGCTGCCCGCAGCGGCGCAGGATGCACCAATTGCCACGCCCGCTGCAACGCCCGTTGGCACGCCTACCGCGCCACTCGTCAACGCTGGTGCGCTGGAAGCGTGCAGCAGCGTCGATGAGGCGTCGATACAGGATGAACTGAACCGTGTGACGCAGGCCATCTTTGCGGATGCGCTGGCCCGCGTCGACATTCCGGCCATTGTGGCTGCACAATGGGAGAGCCTGCGCCTCGACAGCACGGTGGCCCAGGTGGTGGACAGGGCCGCCGAGAGCGTGCGCGCCGAGACCGATGTCTGGAACAAGTTCCTCTCCGGCTGGTCGGGTGACAAGGCGCGCGAACTGACGCTTGCCATTAGCAGCCGTGCCTTCGGGGCCGAAGACTTTCGCCTCGCCATGGACGACCTCTCCGCCGCAGTCGCCGGCGACGTTGCCGAGCAGATGGGTGCACTCACCGCCGAATCGTCGTCCGCAGCGTTGTACTGCCTGCAGACCTTTATCCAGGGCAACTATTCGCCTGCGCTCCTCGCTACATTCCAGGATGCCGTAGGCAAGGGGACGAGCGATCCGGGCATCGACCCTGGCGATATGCCCCCGGCCATCATGGGCGTCATCCAAACGCACAGCATGGCGCTGGGCGGCATCGGCGTGATTGTGGCGGCCCAGGTGGCCAAGCGCATTGTGGTGCGACTCACCGAGCGGGTGGCGCAGCGGGTGGCCGGGCGCGTGGTGACGCGCGTGCTGGGGCGCGTGGGCGCCACAGTCATACCCATTGCCGGGTGGGTGGTTGGGGCAGGAATGATCGCGTATGACATTTGGAGCAACGCCGATGGCGCGCTGCCCGAAGTGCAGGCGTCGCTCCAATCCGAGGAGGTGATGGCGGGCATCCGCAGCGAAATCGCCGACGCCATCGCCACCGAGCTAGGACCCGAGTTGCCCCAGGTGGCGCGCGACGTGGCCGACAGCCTCTACAGCCAGTGGACTGAAGTCAAGCGCAACATTCGCGTCGTGCTTGAGTTGGCGGACGCGAGCGATGCGTATCGCACCATCATGAGCGCCGTCGAGACGCCCGCGCAACTGCAGCGGCTGGTAGCAATCACAGGCGCGCTCACCGGCGCGTCGGGGCGTGGCGCCGTGGTGGCCGCCGCCGAGAGTGGCGCACTTGCGCGCGCAGTGCAGAGCAGCGCCGACCTGACGCCCATCATCCAGGCCACCGGATCAGTCGATACAGCGCTCGATTGGGTGACTGCCGCCGGCGAGATGGCCCCCGATGTAGTGCGCCTCGAAATCTACACGCAGAAGTCTCCCGCCGATCTCGATCGCGCTACGCTCGCGCGCCTGATTGCCCTTGGCGACGCGCAAATCGTTGCCGCTGTGGCGCTCCTCCCCAATGACCAACTTGCCACACTCTTGGAACTATCCAGTGAAAGCCTGCGCACGCTGGCCAGGTCGCTCACGTCAGAGCAACTGGGCTGGCTGGCCACAACACTCAAACCCATGGCCCAGGCGGAGCGCAACAGTCTCGTTTCGCGCCTGGTGAGCGACCCGGCGCTGATTGCCGTGCTCCAGCGCTACAATCTGCCCGATGACTTGCCGCCCGGCGTCGATATTGATCACGCCGTTGGCTTCCTGAGTAGCCGTGCCGATACGTTGGGCATGTTCAATGACGCCGTCGCAGTTGTCACTGGCCAGGTGACGGCGGGCATGTACCAGGCCAAATATGGGGCGAACAAAGCGCTGCTGACGGCGCTGGCCGGTCTGCTCATCATGCTGGTTGCGCTGCGCCTGTTGTGGGCCGCGGGTGCGTGGCTCCTCTCGCCGATCTTCACAATCGGACGATTGGGCAGGCGCGCAGGGCCGAGTCCCACCTACCGGCCGCGCGACCGCTCGGGAGAGAGCACAACCTACAATCCGACCACCACCAACCCCAAGAAGCAGCCGCGCGACGATGACGGGGACGCGCCATGACGCAACTGATTGCGCTGGATACGCTGCCCGACCGGCCGATTGAGGTGGGCGGCGTTGTCACCGTGGTGGTCGTCAGCGCAGCAAACGTCGTCAAGGATGTGCGTGAGAATATCCGCAACATGCTGGGCGGGCGCATGCCGCACTACGAGGCGTTGATTCAGCATGCCATTGACATGGCGCTGGACGAGATGGAGCAGCGCGCGGCGGCGCTGGGCTATGACGGCGTCGTGGGCCTCAAGATTTCGCACCCGGTGGTGGTGGATGGCGCGGTGGAAGTGATTGCCTACGGAAACGGATTTCGTTTTGCGGCAGTCGCCTAGCCGGCCTCGCAACCAATGAAGATGCACACGCACCACCTGAAGCTTATCCACGCGCTGCTTGTTCTGGCGCTGCTGCTGCATGTGTCGCCTGCATTTGCGCAGACGCCAACGGCCGCGCCGAACGCGCCCACCGTGCGCGCCGCCATCGTAACGCCTGCGCCGCAGCCTGCGCCCGGCGCCACCGAATTCAGCCAGGAAGAGCGCGCCCAAGTGCTCAGCGGCTACACCGTTGGCCAGTGCAGCAACATTGACCGCGAGACGCTGCGCAACGAAATTCAGGCCGCGGCGCTGGCTGTCGAGGGCGGCAGTACTGGCCGCCTGGACATCGACGCGATGGTCGACCGCAACTGGCGCGACCTCGATGTGGATGCGGTGGTCGATGCCGAAGTAGCCCGCGCCGTTGCGACCTTGCAGCAGGATGAAAGCTACTGGAACCGCCTGCTTTCGGGCTGGTCCGCCGCGAAAGCCGAGGAGTTTGCGCAGCGCGTTGCACTGGATGCCTTCACGTCGGACGCGTTTGCCGCCAGGATCAACGAACTGGCGGCGGCGATTGGCGGCGAGATTGCGCGCCAGGTCAACGCAAATCTGGCGGGAGCGGCCTCCACGGCTTTTCTCTGCCTGCGCGACTACGTGGGCAGCGCCTATTCGGAGCCGCTGTTTGCAGCCTTCTCGGAGAACGTAACGCTTGCCGTCACCGGGCCGACGACGCTCACAGACACCCTCCCGATCGACATCGGCATCGTCGACACACACGGTGGGCTGATTACAGGCGCGGGCATCATCGTTGTCACCCAGGTGGGTGCGCGCGTCGCCGCGCGCATCAGCGAAAAGTTGGCCCAGCGCGTCGCAGGCAAAATTATCGGCCGCGTGCTGGGCCGGGCCGGCTCGACCTTCGTGCCCGTGGCCGGTTGGGTTGTCGGCATTGCCCTGATTGTGTGGGACCTCGTGGAGGGGGGCAAGGGGGCGCTGCCGCAGATCCAGGAGGCGCTGACGAGCGAGGATGCGAAGGTGCGCATTCGCACCGAGGTGGCCGACGCCGTGCGCGCCGGGTTGCCCGAAGAGGCCGCGATTGCCTCGCTCGAAACCGCCGTAAGCATGCTTGAGGAGTGGGATCGCTTCTGCACTGATTATGCGAATGTCTGCACGCTCGCCGAGGACAAGACGACCTTCCGCGCGCTGCTCGGCAGCCTGCCGCTCGGCGAACTTGGCGGCCTGGAGAAGCTTGCAGACGTCTTCCTGAACAATCTGGGCCGCGTCGCGCTCGACCAAGCTTTGGAGACTGGCGACTTCGACAAGCTGCTCGTGCTGCAGGAGCCCGGCAGAGCGATTCTGACCGACACAGGCTCGGTCGCTGGAACGCTGGCCTGGGCTGATGTGGCCGGGGCGGACCTGGCGCAGGTGGCAGGGATTGGAATTCACCGCTTTGCCGCGCTTGACGAGATGACGCGCGACCGCCTCGACAAACTGCTGGCATGGAACGACGGCGTGGCCGTGCGCAAATTCCTGCTGCTTGACGATCCCGTGCGCGAAGTGCTCTGGCCGCTGGGCGGTGAAACGCTGCGCACCCTCGTAACCCAGGTTGACGATGCGCAACTTAACCGTTTCGGCTACGGGCTGGCGCACTGGGCTGCCGCAGACCAACAGCGCATTGCGGGGGACTTTGTGGCCGGCGCACGCACCTTGGCGGAGGTCGAAGCTGGGCCGACCCCCGCGCCCACCTTTGGGCCACCCACAGCCACCGCGTCGCCGCAGCCAACCGGCAGCCCAACTGCCGCGCCGTCTGTTGTGCTACCCCCGCAAACACCGGATACGCTCTCAATCACGTTGCTTGGCGTGCTCGTGGTCGTGCTGGCGCTGTTTGCAGCGTATCTCATTTGGCGGCGCGGGCGCAGCAGGTAGTGACGGCCGGGCCGTAACGCGAAATCCCCCATGCTGTACGCCCTTTGTGCCGCCAGGCACAAGCAAAAAAAACGTTTGCTGCAGGAGGATTCCTGTGGTAGAGTTCGCCATCCCACGCAGTGTTGCTCCCTTCAATGTGGAAGGTCCCCTGTCGTCACGGCCGACGACCGATTTGTCATACGACCATCAGTCGCCCGACCGCACACCGAACGACGGTGCGCAGCCTGACACCGAACATGCTTTGCCGCCGGCCGCCTGTCAGCGGTTTTCGGCGGCTGTTCGCCCATGAAGGAGAAGCCCATTGAGCACCTCGCCCGAGCAACCTGCTCAGTCTGACTGTACGCCTGCCTTCCGGCCTGCGCGAAACAGCGACGGGATTGTGCCGCCCGCCTTCGATCTGCCCGCCGCGAACGGCCTCTACAATCCCCGCTTTGAGCATGACGCCTGCGGCATTGGCTTTGTGGCCCATGTGGAGGGGCGGCGCTCGCATCGCGTCATCGAGATGGCGCTCGAGGCGCTCTGCAACCACGCCCACCGCGGGGCTGTGGCCGATGACCGCAAAACAGGTGACGGCGCAGGCATCCTTACGCAGCTTCCCTACGAGTTCTTCAAGCGCGAGCTCGAGCGCCTGGGCATTGAAGCGCCGCCCGCATCGGACATCGCTGTCGGGCAGCTTTACCTCTTCCGCCAGGATGCTGAAGACCGCAGCAGCGCGCGTGCCATCATCCGCGATGTCTGCGCCGAGCTGCGCCTCGAGGTGCTCACCTTCCGCTCCGTGCCGGTGATTGAGGAGGCGCTGGGCCGCCGCGCCGCCGCCAGCCGCCCGTGGATGGAGCAGGTGATTGTGCGGCGCACGCCCGAGGCCTGCGAGGCAGGCGATGAATTTGAGCGCACCCTCTACCGGGCGCGCAAGATGATTGTCAACCGCGCCCGCGCAAAAGGCGTGCAGCGGCTCTACATCGCCTCCTTCAGCGGCCGCACAGTCGTCTACAAGGGGCTCGTGCTCGCCACCGAGCTGGTGCACTTCTACCCAGATCTGAGCGACACTGACTTCACGAGCGCGATTGCCGTCTTCCACCAGCGCTACTCCACCAACACCTTTCCCACCTGGGAGCGCGCGCAGCCCTTCCGCATGGTCTGCCACAACGGCGAAATCAACACCTTGCAGGGTAACGAAAACTGGATGCGTGCGCGCGAAGCCGACCTGGCGCACGCCGTTTGGGGCGACAACGTGGCCCAATTGCGTCCCGTGATCGCCCGAGAAAGCAGCGACAGCGGCAAGCTCGACAACCAGCTTGAACTGCTTGTGCGCAGCGGGCGCGACATTCGCCACGCCATGCTCATGATGATCCCCGAGGCGTGGGAGCGCATGCCCGAGGGCGAGGTCAGCCCCTCGCGTCGCGCCTTTTACCAATACCACAGCGCACTGATTGAACCGTGGGACGGCCCGGCGGCCGTCACATGGACTGACGGACGCATTGTGGGCACCATTCTCGACCGCAACGGCCTGCGCCCGGCGCGCTTTGTCGTGCTGGATAACGGCATTGTCATCCAGTCGAGCGAGGTGGGCGCGGTCGACTATGACGAGTCGCGCGTCATCCAGAAGGGCAAATTGGGCCCAGGCGAAATTTTCTGCGTAGACACCACGCGTGGTGCGGTCATGAATGATTACGAGGTGACGCGTTACTTTGCCACGCGCAAACCCTACGACCGCTGGGTGCTCGAGAACCTGGTGAATCTGGATGAAGTGATTGCCAGAAGCAAGGTGAGCGCGGCCGAAATCGGTGCTGGCGTCAACGGCAACCATGGCAACGGTGCGGGCGGCGCACTGCCCAGCCCTGCGCTGGTGCAGCAGCAGTTGAGCTACGGCTACTCGAGCGAGGAGATTGTGGTGGTGCTGCGTCCCATGGTGCTCAACGGGCAGGAGCCTGTGGGCAGCATGGGCGATGACGCGCCCCCCGCGGTGATGAGCGTCCTGCCGCGCTCGCTCTTTGGCTACTTCAAGCAGCGCTTTGCCGAGGTGACCAACCCGCCCATTGACCCACTGCGCGAAGAGATGGTGATGAGCACGCGCATGTTGCTGGGGCAGCGCGCCAACCTGCTCAGCGAGACGCCCGAAGCGACGCGGCTCATCGAACTCAAGTCGCCCGTGCTCAAGCCCACGCACATGGCAGCGCTGCGCGCGATGACCGAGCCCGAATTCCGCGCGGCCACGGTGGACGCCGTGTGGCAGATGCCCGATGACGGTGTGGCGGCGGTGGGTGCGGCACTGCGCGCAGCCGTCGCGCGCCTGTGCGCCGACGCAGAGCGCGCCGTACGCGATGGTGCGCACGTCCTTGTCATCAGTGACGCCAAAGCCGACGCGCACACGCTGCCCATTCCTGCGCTGATTGCCGTGGGCGCGGTGCATCATCACCTCATTCGCCAGGGGCTGCGCATGGCGGCCAGCCTCGTGAGCGAGAGCGGCGAGCCGCGCGAGGTGCACCACTTTGCCGCGCTGATCGGCTATGGCGCAAATGCCGTCTACCCCTACCTCATCTACAGCGCCATCGAGGAGATGGTGATTGAGGGTCGCCACACCGAAGGCATGACCCTGGCGCAGGCGCTGGGCAATTTCGTCAAGGCAGTGGACAAGGGCCTGCTCAAAATCATGAGCAAGATGGGCATTGCCACGATTGACGCCTACTGCGGCGCGCAGACCTTCGAGGCGTTGGGTGTGGGCACAGAATTGCTCGACGTGGCCTTTGTGGATACGCCCAGCCTTGTGGGGGGCGTCGGCTTCCAGAGCGTCGCCGAGGATGTGGTGGCGTGGCACGCCAAGGGCTACCCCGAAGGCGCGTCCGGGCGCACAATCAAGCTCGAGACGTGGGGGCTCTACAAACCGCGCCGCGGCGGCGAACTGCACGGGTGGAGCCCGCAGGTGGTGCATGCCCTGCATGACGTGGCCAAGGCGCCCACGCGCGCCGAGGGGCTGGAGAAGCACAAGGTCTACGCCTCCTTGCTCAACAGCATGAAGTTGGCCCCCCGGCACCTGCTGGGCTTTGCGGCCACGCGCCCGGCGATTCCTGTGGAGCAGGTGGAGTCGCCCATGAACATCCTGCGCCGATTCAGCACGGCGGCCATGAGCCACGGCGCGCTGAGCAGCGAGGCGCACGAGAACCTGGCAGTGGCCATGAACCGCCTGGGCGGCAAGAGCAACTCGGGCGAGGGCGGCGAGGCCAAGGAGCGTTACTTCACCGAACGCGCCAGCAACATCAAGCAAGTGGCGTCCGGCCGCTTTGGCGTGACGCCTGCCTATCTCATGAGCGCCGAAGAACTGCAGATCAAAATGGCGCAAGGCTCGAAGCCCGGTGAGGGGGGACAGTTGCCCGGCCACAAGGTGACCGCCGAGATTGCCGTGCTGCGCCACAGCACGCCGGGGGTCGCGCTCATCAGCCCGCCGCCCCACCACGACATCTACAGTATTGAAGACCTGGCGCAGTTGATTTATGACCTAAAGACAATCAACCCCACGGCCAAGGTCAGTGTCAAATTGGTGGCGCAGCACGGTGTGGGCACCATTGCTGCAGGCGTTGCCAAGGGCTTTGCCGATGTGATCCACATTAGCGGCGCCAACGGCGGCACGGGGGCAAGCCCGCTCAGCAGCATCAAGAATGCCGGGCTGCCGTGGGAGATCGGACTTTCCGAGACGCACCAGGTGCTGCTGGCCAACGGGCTACGCACGCGCATCACGCTGCGCGCCGATGGCGGCCTTGCCACCGGCCGCGACGTGGTCATGGCTGCCATGCTGGGGGCCGACGAGTATTCCTTTGGCACCAGCGTGCTGATTGCCGAAGGCTGCACCATGGCGCGTGTTTGCCACAAGAACACCTGCCCCGTGGGCGTAGCCACGCAGGACCCCGAACTGCGCAAGAAATTCGAGGGCACGCCCGAGATGGTCATCAGCTTCATGACGGCCGTTGCCGAGGAAGTGCGCGAAGTGCTCGCCAGCCTGGGTTATCGCAGCCTGGACGAAGTGGTGGGCCACCCCGAGTTGCTCGAGCAGGTCGTCCATGGCCGCGAGGCGGGCTTCCTGGATCTGTCGCCGCTGTTGGGCGTGCCCGATACGGGCAGTGCACGCCGCAACGTCCTCCCCCGGAACGAGCTTCCGGCCGAGTCCAACATTGGTGACCGCATCACCGAGCAGGTGCTGGCCAGTTTGCGCGCCAACCCCGACGCGCCCGTGCGCCTGGCGCACAAGATCGACAACACACAGCGCACCGTGGGCGCGCGCCTCTCGGGCCAGCTTGCGCTGCGCTACGGCGACGAGGGGTTGCCCGCCGACAAGGTGCGCATCACCTTCACGGGCTCGGCAGGGCAATCGTTTGGGGCCTTCGGCATCAACGGTTTCTCGCTGCTCCTGATTGGCGAGGCGCAGGATTACGTGGGCAAGGGACTGAGCGGCGGCGAAATCGTCGTGCGCCCACCAGAAGATGCGCGCTACGTGCCCCACCAGAATGTGATTATTGGCAACACCGTGCTCTATGGTGCAACGGGTGGTCGCCTCCACGCTGCGGGCATTGCAGGCGAGCGCTTCGGCGTGCGCAACAGCGGTGCGGTGGCAGTGATTGAGGGTGCGGGCGAGCATTGCTGCGAGTACATGACGGGCGGCGTCGTAATCGTGCTGGGCGACACGGGGCGCAACTTTGGCGCAGGCATGAGCGGTGGTCAGGCCTTTGTCTACGACATCAACGAGACCTTTGAGCGCCGCTACAATCCCGAGCTGATCGCCGTGCGCCGCCTGCGCGGCAACGGTGACGAGGCGTTGCTCAGGCAACTGATCCGCGAGCACTTCGAGAAGACGGGTTCGCTGCGCGCCAGGGCAATTCTGGAGGACTGGGAACGGCAGTTGCAGCTCTTCTGGCAGGCGGCCCCGCGCGAGAACATCGTCGCCATCGAGAATGCCACCGAAGGATCGGAAGAAGAAGAAGGGGCGGAGCAGGAAGAGAAGGTGAAGGGGTAGCTTTCTGAGAATTGGCACAGTCGGATGGTATGATGCCCAGGTTCACATGGGATGTACGCAAGGCGTTAAGCAACAGTCTCAAGCATGGGGTGTCCTTTGACGAGGCGATTACCGTGTTTCTTGACCCATTCGCCGGTACAGTTGCGGATCCCGATCACTCTGACGATGAGGACAGATTCTTGACTATCGGTCACTCGCTGAAAGGGCGATTGCTTCTGGTTGTACACACTGAGATAGCTGAGTCAAGCATACGCGTAATCAGCGCCAGGCTGGCGACGGCGTTGGAAAGAAAGCAATATGAGCATGGAACAAAGCGCTAATGCAGAATTGGCCGATGACGAAATGCGCGCTGAATATGACTTCACCGGCGCGGTTCGAGGCAAGTACTTTGGTCAGATGATCGAGGGCACCAACGTGGTCCGGCTTGATCCCGACGTGTGGGCGGCCTTCCCTGATAGCGATAGTGTGAACCGCGCGCTACGCCTGTTGATCGAAATCGCGCAGCGCGAGCCGGGCGAGAAGGTGCTGGCGGAGAAACGCAGTTCTTACTCTACTGAGTAGCTGGGTCGCGCATTGTGTGCACGCATTGCAGGGGTTGAAGGAACTCTCCTCTCGAAACGCGACTTGATGCGCTCGCGCGACTTCTGCGGTCGCTGGAAGATCGTGGAATTAGCGGCATTTCGCACTGGCGAACTGGATTCTTGAAGAATAGCGCCAGCGCGCCCTCTTCACGCGCGACATAATTCACACCGAGGAACCCGCATGTCCAAAACACTCTTTGAAAAAGTCTGGGACGCGCACATTGTCTCGCAGGACGAGGCCGCGCCCGCCGTGCTCTATATTGACGCGCACCTGATTCACGAGGTGACGTCGCCCCAGGCCTTTGCCACGTTGCGCGAGCGGGGGCTGCCTGTGCGCCGCCCCGAGCGCACCTTTGCCACCATGGACCACGCGATTCCCACGCGCAACGTGGACATTTCGCTCTGGCCCGCGGATGCCGCAACGCAGGTGCGCACGCTGCGCGCAAACTGCGCCGACTTTGGCATCACCCTCTGGGACATTGAGGGCGACGTGCAGGGTATCGTCCACGTGGTTGGCCCGGAAATGGGCGTTACGCAGCCGGGGATGACGATTGTTTGCGGCGACAGCCACACGAGCACGCATGGCGCGTTCGGCGCGCTGGCCTTCGGCATTGGCACCAGCGAGGTCGGTCACGTTCTGGCTACGCAGTGTCTGCTCCAAAAAAAGCCAAAAACGTTCGCCATCAACGTCGAGGGCGAACTGGGGCTGGGCATTACCGCAAAGGACATCATTCTGGCCATCATCGCGCAGAATGGCGCGGCGGGGGGCACAGGCTACGTCTTCGAGTACCGCGGCAGCGCAATGCGCCACCTGAGCATGGCCAATCGCATGACGATCTGCAATATGAGCATCGAAGGCGGCGCACGCGCCGGCATGATCGCGCCCGACGACACCACTTTCGACTACATCAAGGGGCGGCCTTATGCGCCCAAGGGCGAGGATTGGGAGAAGGCCGTGGCCTGGTGGCGCACGCTTGTGACAGACGACGGCGCGACGTTCGACCGCGAGATGACGCTCGATGCCAATGCGCTCCAACCCATGGTGACCTATGGCACCAACCCTGGCCAGGGCGTTGGTGTTACGGGCTGTATTCCTACGTTGGAGGAACTGGCCGATCCGGCGGATCGTCGCAGCCTGATGAGCGCGCTTGAGTACATGGGGCTAAAGCCGGGCCAGCCAATGGCAGGGCAGCAGGTGGACATCGTCTTCATTGGCTCATGCACCAACAGCCGCATCGAGGATTTGCGCGAGGCTGCGGCTATCGTGCGCGGCAGGCGCGTGGCAGACACCGTCCAGGCGCTGGTTGTGCCCGGCTCCAAGGCCATCAAGGCACAGGCTGAGGCCGAAGGGCTCGACCGCATTTTTGCTGAAGCGGGCTTCGAGTGGCGTGGCGCGGGCTGCTCGATGTGCCTTGCCATGAACGATGACAAGGCGGGTGCAGGCAAATATGTGGCCAGCACCAGTAACCGCAACTTTCAGGGGCGGCAGGGGCCGGGTGCACGCAGCCTGCTCATGTCACCCATCATGGCGGCAGCCGCAGCGCTCAACGGCCACGTGGTGGATGTGCGGGAGATGCTGTAGCGTTGGGGTCGTATTCGCCCCAGTCGCCAGATAGTACCAAATGCAGGGCGAACACTTTCGCTCCTGGTCACGAGATACGGCCGCAAACGCGAGACTGACTGTTTCATACGCTCATCCTTAACACCGCACCGTGCAAGACGCAAACTGTGCCAGGAATCCACATCATGAACCCCTTCCACACGCTGAACGCAACGGCCGCCCCGCTGCGCGCCGAAAATGTCGACACTGACCAGATCATCCCCGCACGCTACCTGACCGCCGTTACCAAGGAGGGGATGGGCGACGGCCTCTTTGCCTCGTGGCGCTATGCGCGCGACGGCTCGCCCAACCCCGACTTCGTGCTCAACCGCGCCGAGTTCGACGGCGCCAGGATACTGATTGCCGGGCGCAACTTCGGCTCCGGCTCCAGCCGCGAACACGCCGTTTGGGCGCTCACGGAGTACGGCTTCAAGTGCGTGATTGCGCCGGCGTTCGCCGATATCTTCTACAATAATTCGCTCAAGAGCGGCCTGCTGCCCGTAGCACTCTCCGAGGAAGCCGTCAACCTGCTCTGGGACCTGGTGGAGGAAGAGCCGGAGACGCACCTTGTCGTCGACCTCAAAGCGCAAGCGGTGACCTTGCCCGACGGCCAGACCCACACCTTCGAGATTGACCCCTTCCGCAAACTCTGCCTTCTCAATGGCGTGGATGACATGGGCTACATCATGTCCAAGGAGGAAGCGATCGCGTCCTACGAGGAGCGGCCGCGCTGGTAGTGGCATTGGACCGTAAGCTGATTTGAAGCGAGGCTTCCGACACTGGAAGCCTCGCTTCCTGTATCTACTATTTCTTGATGACAGGCATATAGAGGAAGCGCTGCGTGCCGAAGGTCAGGGAGAGCCCTTGCTCCTGCAGTACCACGCCCGTCTCCGAGAGCAACTGCGCGCGTACGCCCACCGGTGCAATTACCCCCTTGACCTTTGTGAAGGTAGTGCTCAGTTGTCCCTGGGCGTTGCTCAGCCCGTCGACGACCTCACCGCCAGCAAGCAGCCCCACCTGGCCGTCGCCATCGACGCCGATACGCAGCTTCTGCCCCGGGACTGGCGTGCCCCAGTCGTCAAGCACAGTCGCGACAAGCGTGGAAGTGAGGCCACTGCCCAGATCGGTAGGCGAAGCCGTGAACTGGAGCGTGTTCGCAATTGGGTTGCGGACATACACGATGGCCGTATCCATTAGTGTGCCGATCATCGTGGGCGACGAAGCTGTCAGCGTCACATCGCCGGGTGCACTCGGCGCCGTGAAGGTGGTGGCAACGCGTCCCAGTTTGGTCGTCAGGCTGGTGGCAGCGAGGCTTCCGGCCGAAGCACTCAGCGTGACCGGCGTACCGTCGGCCACGTTCATGCCATGGACATCAAGCACGCGCACGACGACATCTACAGTGTCCGTGCCGTTGGCGCGCAGGTAGTGGTTGAAGGCCTGGTCATCGAAGAGTATCTGCGCCGCAGGTTGGTAGAGTTGTGCGGTGAACTCCACGCTGTCGGCGATCGAGTCGTCAGTTGAGTCCTGTGCAGAGAAGGTGACCGTCGCCTGGCTGCCGGTCTTGGCGACCGCGGTTGCGTCGCCTTCGGCCGCAGCCACCGCATCCCAGTTCGGATAGACGGTCAGCGCGATGTCTGCGGTTTGGCCGTAGTTCAGGCAGGGATAGCCCTCGCCGAGTGGCCATTCGACCTGCCAGCCGGGCGGCGTCTGGAAGTCGGGGAAGAAGCAGCGCTGGCTGGCGTCGCGGTTTTCAAAGCGAACCGTAACCTGGAAGGGGCTGCCGTCGTTGGGGATAATCCCCGGGTTGAGCACTGTCATGCTGAAGGGCTGGAAGTTGATTGGTGCGGGGTCCTGTCGTTGGAAGTCCTGCCCATCGATTTGACCCTTGACCCACAGATAGCCGATGCCGCGCCCTGGCCCGGTGAAGCCGGGCAGGCCAAACTGGCCGTCGCCGGGCTGGCCATCGCCATGCGCCCCGTCGTCGAAGAGTTGGAACTCGCTGCCCCAGCGGCTGCCGTTGGGCTTCTGCAGCCAGCCGGTGAGCACGTTGCCTGTGGCCGCGCGCCCCAGATTCACCCTGAGCGGAAAGGCCGTAAAGGAAGAGGGCGAGTGGTCGAAGGTACCCGCAGCTTCAAGTGCGCTGGCAGCCATGCCTGTGAAGGAGTAGGTGGCCGATCCCGAAGACCCAGCGTCGACGATCGCGCTCCAGACGCCCGTGCGGCCGTTCACATCGACCTGCACGTACTGCACGCTGCGGTCGCCGGGCGAGTTATCGACCGTGAGGCAGAGGACGCCGGTGGTGTTGCATGCGACGGGGTTGCCGTCGGGTGTCTTCACAGCAAGCGGCTCGAAGTTGCCGCTGAAGCCCGTTTGTAGGAAGCCTACGCTCTCCATGAGCGAGTCCACCGTCACCGTGTGCGTGCGCGTGGGCTGCGGCGGTGCGGGCGTGAAGATGTAGCCCGAGTTGTTGGTCGCACCCGCGACGTCGTTGTTGCTCACCACAAGTGCGTCACCGGGGCCAATGCCGCCTGAGGTGCGCTCCAGGCCGATGATTGCGCCCGCGGCGTCGCTTGCGCCTACTTGCTGATACTGGTAACGAATCTCACCCGTACGCTTGTTGAGCCACACCTGATAGCCTCGGCAGGGAAAACTTGTGTTGTTGTAGTTCGCCTGCCCGACGGTGGTGATGATGTACCACTCGTCAATGCCGAAGTTGGCCGTGTAGACCTTGGCTTGTTGCCCATAATTGTTGCCGAAATAGCAGGCAGACGCAGGTGCGTCGGGAGAGGAGACAGTAAGAGTTGAGGTCATGGGTACAGTCGTCGGGTGGGTATTGTCCTGCGTGTCGGCAGGCGCGGCCGGTGTTTCGGCGGCCAGAGCGGGTGGGGCCGAAATCGATGCCCACTGCATGGTTGGGTTGTACAGGTTGTTCAAATATGTGCGGGAGAATACATTGCAGAAGAGACTGGTGCACGGGTCAAACGCGATGTATCCGGACGGGTAAACACGCGCCACATTGCGGTTGCCGCCCCAATAGCTGAACGGCGCCGGCATCGTCAGGTCTAGGTAGGCGCCCAATACCCCTGCGTCCTGACTCAGGCCGATTTCGAACCACTGGTAGTCCAGCGGATTCATCTTGTCCCAGCGGTAGGTCCACTTGTCGCTCACATAGTCGCTCCAGCGGCCCGCGCCCGCCGAATGGCCCAGCTGCGCGCGCAGCACGTCGCCCGCCTGTGCAATCTGAGACGGGTTGACATAGAAGAACTGGCCGCCGCTGCCCAGCGCTGTGAGCAGGTAGGGGACGATGCCCGTGGGCTGCGACGCATTGGCCGCCAGCCCCATATAGGCCTTCATTGTCTGCGAGACGTTGGGTGAGGATGGTGGCGCCGAGCCGCAGCCGCCCAGCAGCACCACCGATCCCCGAATGCCGCGTGACGTCAGCAACTGACGCATGCTGTTAGCGCTGGGCGGGATGGCGGAATCGCCGTCCGTGTAGAGCCATGCCTGGCCACCACGCATGGTTTGCGCTGCCTGCGCGAGCGCATCCAGCCCGTTGACGACGCAGTTCGGATCGGCCGCGCCGATGGCCGAGAGCGCATTGATGCCGGTCGCCGCGTTGGCGGCGGTGAAGTAGTCCTTGAAGAATGGCTGGATTGTGGGCGACGAGTTGTTGAAGGTGTAGAGCTTGAACTGCGTGCCCTTGGGCTCTTGCGCGGCGTCGTTGGTCTGCTCAATGCCGACAGTCTTGACGCCGTCAATCTTGGGGCCCGTCATGCTCGCGGAGTTATCGACGACCATCGTCAGCCGCTTCCACCACTGGTAGTCCTCCGCACCCGATGGCGGTGAGGCATTCGTCGCCGCCGCCAGCGCTGCGGAATCCCCATTCGCTGCCGCCACGGTGGCGCCATTGCCAAAGGGATTAGCCAGGCCAATGTTCTTGGTGATGGCCTCGGCCGTAGGGCTGTCTGTCGGCAAGCCCATCTTCTTCCATGAGAGGACGTAGACGAACGCCGTGCAGGTGTCGTCAAAGATGTCGCCGTTGGCCTCGAAGGTTGGGTCAGTATAGGCGCGCTGCACCATGGTGTGGCCGTGGAAGATGCGGTCCACGGGTGCGCCGGCAGGTCCGCCGCCTGCGGTGCGCCCATCCTGGGCGTTGTCGGTGAAGTCCCACAGCATCGCGGCAATGGCCAGTTCGTTCTTGTCGGAGAGCAGGTTGGCGGCGCGTGTCGAGTCATACGTCTCAAGGTCCACGCTGATGCCGGGCATGCCGGCGCCATTCATGTCGAGGTAGGCGCTGGCATTCGCATAGCCGCGCGCTGCGCGCACGGCGCTCTGGTAATAGTCGGGGTAGCCCTCACCCCAAGACAGTTCGCGATCATCGGTCAGTGTATCGATGTTGTGGGGGCCGCCGCCGTTGTCGTCGCAGCCGTAGTAGTCGTCGGCCATGTGACCCCACTCGTGCATGATCACGCTGTCGTCCCACTGGTCGGGGTCCGAGGGGTCGTCGGCAACGGTCATTTCTCCCCAGAAGGGCTGGTAGTAGGAGCCCTTGTCGCCGTAATTCTTCTCCCAATGGACTTCGGCAGCTGTGTCGAAAGTGGCGTCGTCACCCGTGGCGCCGCCACTTTCGTTCCAGAAGCTCCACGCTTGCAAGACGGCGTCGGCAATATTGAAGATGCCGCTCTGCTCATCATTGAGGTTGAAGTTGATTGTGTAGGTGCCCCCTTCGGACTCGATGATGCTGCTGTCGAATTCGTAGACTTCGTCAATCCATGAGCTATCCTCGACTTCGACCACCTTGTTGCCGCCTGAGTCAAGCTGGGCGCGCAGCCGCACGTAGAGTTCAAGCTCATCGTCAAAGACGCCGTCGTCGTCGCAGAAGGAGAAGCTGTAGTTGCCATTGGCGTCGGTATGCTTGCGTCCGTACTCATCATCGAAGAGAGTGTCTTCTTCGCGCATGGCAATCACGGCGTTGGCAACAGGGACCATTACATTTGGAGCCAGTCCGCCCGCAACGGGGCGGCGCTCAATACGCTGCACCTTGCCTGAGACGCTGAAGCAAGGGTCATTCGCTTCGGCAGGTTCGGTGGGCGCGTCTGGCGAAGCGGGGTCTACCGCAGCGGCCGAGGCCGATACTTGCCACACTTCCGGCCGCATTGGCCCCCGACCCCGGGCAAC
>CAYRVP010000055.1:0-25082 GCA_964427845.1 uncultured Caldilineaceae bacterium | reverse complement strand
AGTGGGCAGTGGGCAGTGGGCAGTGGGCAGTGGGCAGTGGGCAGTGGGCAGTGGGGAGTGGGGAGTGGGGAGTGGGGAGTGGGGAGTGGGGAATGGGCAGCATTGTCAACTGCCCACTCCCCACTGCCTACTGCCCACTGCCCACTGCCCACTTTTCCCTCGCGTCACCCCCTGAGGTACAATCGCGGCCTGATCATGCAGGAGCGCCCGCACGTGCCCACCACTGCTGCACCGAGTCCCGCGAACCAAACCGAAACCAGCGCAAGCGCGCCTGCAACCGCAGCGCACGCCGATGCCGTGCGCGTTGAGACGGCGCCAGCCACCGGGCGGGGCGTGGCGCTTGTGCACGATTGGCTCAACCAGCGCGGCGGCGCCGAAAACGTGCTTGAGGAACTGGTCACCATGTTCCCCGGCGCGCCCGTCCACACCAGCATGTACAGCGCCGAACGCATGCCTGCGCGCTACCGCAAGTGGGACATCCGCCCGAGTTTTATGCAGCATCTGCCCGGTGTCGCGGCACACCATCAGCGCTTTCTGCCCATCTATCCGCTCGCCTTTGGCAACATGGACCTGAGCGATTACGCGCTGGTGATCAGCAACAAGAGCGGCTTCTGCCACGGCGTGCGCACGGCCCGCGGCGAAAAGCGTGCCCGCCACGTCTGCTACTGCCTCACACCCACCCGCTTTCTCTGGCTCTTTGACCAGTACGCCGAACGCGAGCAGATTGGCGGTCTCACCGGTGCGCTCCTGCAGCCGCTGCTCGCGCTGCTGCGCAGGTGGGATTACGCCGCTGCCCAACGTGTGGACGAGTTCCTTGCCATCAGCAGCACCGTGCAGGAGCGCATTCGCACAATCTACGGGCGCGAGAGCGCAATCATCTACCCGCCGGTGGACACCGACTACTTCACGCCCGACGCCGCCGCCATCCCAGGCGATCACTTTCTGGTTGTGAGCCGGTTGATCCCCTACAAGCGCATCGATCTGGCCGTGGAGGCTTTCCGCCGCCTGCCCGAGCGCACGCTGGTGGTGGTGGGCGGCGGGCGCGATTTCGAGATGCTGCGCGCCGCGGCGGGACCGAATGTGCACATGCTGGGGCCGCAGCCACGTGCCGTGGTGCGCGACCTCATGCGCCGCTGTGGAGCCTTTCTCTTTCCCGGCCTCGAGGACTTTGGCATTGCACCTGTGGAGGCGATGGCAACCGGCCGCCCTGTGGTGGCCTTTGGGGGCGGCGGCGCGCTCGATACTGTGATACCCGGTGTGACGGGCGAATTCTTTGCGCCGCAGGACGCCGATACGCTGGCCGACGTGCTTGCGCGATTTGAGCCGAGCGCGTACGATCCTTTTGCCTGCCGTGCCCAGGCCGAGCGTTTCAGCCGCGCCCACTTCCGCAACGCACTGCTCGAATACCTGGCGCGCCCGGCCTGACGCCTTGTACGCAGACGTGAATGCTTTGTGGGTCCGCGGCACGTAGCGGAAGGCCTCCTGGCCTTCGCTTTGGTGGCCTTGGGTTCCCGTGCTCGCAAAGTGAAGGCCGGGAGGCATTCCGCCGCACACTGCATGGCGGTGCACCGAGACCTGTCCGATAATCAAGCCTGCATTGTGCTACGGTTGCACCAACCTCATATCAGTTTTTGTTTCCTGCCTTTCCCACTGTTTCCGCCCTTTCTGCGCACCAGCCCCTAGTGGGTGACTTCCACCTATGGAACTTCGCGAGTACGGGACAATTATGAGACGCTGGTGGTGGATTCCTGTGGCGCTGGCGCTGGCCGTGGGCGCGCTCAGCGCGCTGCAACTGCGCCCGTGGCAGACGCCGCCGCCCAGCTATGCCGCCTCCATGCGTCTGCTCGTGGGCGTGCTGCCCGCCGCCAACGCCGACACCACCGCCTATGACCCGCGCTACTACGGCTGGCTCACCAGCGAGTATCTGGTGGATGACTTCACCGAGGTGGTGCGCAGCGGCCTCTTTGCGCAGCAGGTGAGCGACCGCCTTGCCGATCAATCCATCAGCGTGCCGCCCGGCATGATTCAGGGGAGCGCGGCCACAGGCAAGCTCCACCGCATCATTACGCTGAGCCTGAGCGGAGGCGACCCGACGCAATTGACGGCTATCGCCGACGCCGCCGTGGCTGAGTTGAGCGAGAATGCCTCCTTCTACTTCAAGCAACTGGGCACGGAAGGCGCGGGTGTCACCCTCATCGACGGCCCGAGCGTGGGGGTTGTGGCCCCCAGCCTGCGCAGTCGCCTGGATCTGCCGTTGCGCATCCTGCTGGCGCTGGTGCTGGGGCTGGGCATCGTGGCGCTGCTGGCCTATCTGGATACCGCCGTGCGCAACGATGCGGATCTGGAAGCGGCGGGCCTGCAGCCGCTGGGGCGCATCCCGCGCAAATAACAGCCGGATCTTGACGCAAGGTCGCCAGGTCGCGAAGGCACGCAAGGAAAGGCGCAAGGAAAAGCAAGCATGCTTATCTGAGCATGTTTGCCCGCAATCCGCACCGTTGCCTTTCCAAATGTTTCTTGCTTTTCCTTGCGCCCTTCCTTGCGTGCCCTCGCGACCTGGCGACCTTGCGTCGAAACTGACGTATTGTGCGATGAAGCGATTCGCCCGCTGGGGCTGTCTCTGTTAGCATGGGTGCGCGGACTGCAAGGCGCGTAATTTGGGAGCGAACGTCGCATGAGTATTCAGGAATTGATGCGCATTGTGCGCAGGCGCGGCTGGATTGTGGTGGTCGCGGTGGTGTTGACGGCGGCGGCGGCCTGGGGCGTGAGCCTGCTGCAGAAGGATCTCTACAGCGCCACCGCCAACGTGAGCACTGTGCCCGCGCGGCCCGACATGGGGCTTGGCATGACGGCCAAGGATCTGCTGCGCAACTTTGCCGAAAACATAAAGACACCCGAGAACGCGCAGCGTGTCATCGAGCGCGCCCAGCTTGACATGAATCCCTATGACCTGCTGGCCAACCTGCAGGTCGTGCCCGACAACAGCACCTTCACCATCAAGATCGAGGCGCGCAATGCCGATCCCGAAGTCGCCAAACTCATGGCGCTCACCATGGCCGACGAGTTTGTTGCGGAGCGCACGCAGTACTATGCGCAACTCGACAAGAGCGACCGCATTGAGGTAAAGATCCGCAGCCGCGCCATTCCCACCGCGCAAATTCAGCCCAAGCCGTTGCTCAACGCCGTGGCCGGGGCCGTGTTGGGTCTGCTGCTGGGCATCGCACTTGTCTTCGCACTAACCTGGATGGAGGCCGACTATCTGCGCACGCCCGCCGCTGTGGAGCGCACGCTGGGGGTGCCTGTGCTCGGGGCTGTGCCTGCCGCGCCCACCAGGCGATCGAACATCCAGGCTACACCTCAATCGCAGCGCGTTGGCACACCCTCCACGGCCTGAAGTGGCACAGACGTGAAAACGACAACTGCTACCTTCGACGCAAAGCTACGTTCGACGCAAAGGCGCAAAGGCGCAAAGTACAGCCAAAGCAAGAAATGCATTTCTTGTTGTGGCTGTTCTTTGCGATCCTTTGCGCCTTTGCGCCTTTGCGTCGAACGTAGCTTTGCGTCGGGGTTGGCTGTTGCTTTCATTCGTGAATCAGCCTGCGCCCCTGCATGACGCCCTCCGCCTCCCGCCGACGCTTCACCCGCCCTGCGCTGCCCCACCTGCTGCTCTGGAGCGCAGTACTGCTCTATGCGTTCTACTTTGCGTGGCTGACGCTGACGCGTTACGCCGCATTTGAGTCGCGCGCGTTTGACATGGGCAACGTTAACCAGGCGATCTGGAACACATCACACGCCAACTGGTTTCGGCAAACGAACCAGCCGGGGGCCACTTCGCGCCTGGCGCTGCATGTGGAGCCGATCATTGTCGCGATTGCGGCGCTTTACCGGCTGTGGCCGGGGCCGCCCTTCCTGCTCATCCTGCAGGCGGTGGTGGTGGCGCTGGGGGCGGTACCGCTCTACCACCTGGCTCTGCGCGAATTGCGTTCGAGGTGGCTGGCGCTGCTCTTTGCCGCGACGTGGCTGGCGATGCCCGCCATCCAGGCGGCCAACTGGAACGAGTTTCACCCCGTTACTCTCGCGCCCACCTTTTTGATGGCCGCCTTCTACTTCCTGCGCACGCGGCGTATTGCATGGTACGCACTCTTTGCGCTGCTGGCGGCGCTCTGCAAGGAGGAGATTGGGCTGCTGGTCTTCATGCTTGGCCTCTTTGACTGGCTTGCGCAGAAGCAGCGGCGGCTGGGCATTGCCACCATGGTGCTGGGGCTTGGCTGGTCGCTGGTTGCCGTGCTCGGCATCCAGGGCGCATTCGGCGGCAACATTCACTGGGGGCGCTACGACTACCTGGGCGCCGGCCCCGGCGCAATGGTGCGCACGCTGCTGTTGCAGCCGGGGGTCGTGTGGGCGCAATTGCAAGGGGCCAACCCGCTGCGTTACCTGTATGAGTTGCTGCTGCCCGTGGGCTTTGTGGCGCTGCTCGCGCCCGAGGTGCTGCTGCTGGCGCTCCCTTCGCTTGCGCTTAACCTGCTGGCCGATTTCCCGCCCATGCACCAGGTGGACTGGCTCATGTACGCCGCACCCATCGCCCCCTTTGTAGCGCTGGCGTCGGTAATGGGAACGGCGCGCCTCATGCGTTGGTTGCGCCGCGAGGAGATGGGCGCCGCGCCCCGACGCGCTGCGCCCTGGGCGATTGCGGCGCTGGTGCTCTTCTGCGCCACGCTCGCGCAGGTGCTGTACGGTTACTTCCCCGGCGCGCCCCACTTCAACCTCTACACTGTCACAGACCACCACCGCCGCGCCGCGCCCATTCTGGGCCAAATTGACGGCGCGGCCGTCGTCTCGGCGCAAGACAAACTCAATCCCCATACCAGCGGGCGGCGCACAAGCCTCGTCTTCCCTGTGCTGGCGGCCGACGACGGCACCCAGGCCGACACCGTCTTCGTGGATGTCACAGGTCCCGCCTGGCCGCAGCACCCAAACGACATGCGTGCCGCAGTTGCGGCGCTCCTCGCTGATGGCTGGGGTGTGGCAGCTGCCGACGACGGCTACCTGCTGCTCTCTGCCGAGGGCGGCGCACCCTTCACGGGGCGATTCGACCCCGCCTTCTACACGCCCTGGCTGCCGGGCGACACAGCGGCCCGCTTTGCGCAGCAGGCGACCTTTGGTGCAGCGCCCGACGCAGCGCTGCGCCTGCTGGGCTACGACCTGCTTGACGACGCGCACGGTGAGGTCGTCACCCGCTTCTACTGGCAGGCCGACGCGCCCATCACCCAGCCGCTTACGGTGACCATGCGCTATCTGGATGACACGGGCGCGGTCGTTTTCGACAGCCGCTTCTATCCTCCCGTTGCGAGCCTGTGGTATCCTGTGACGCAGTGGCCGCAGGGTGAGACGGTGCTCGTGCAGAGTCTGCCCTGGGCGCTGCCGCACGGGCGCTTTACGCTTGAGGTGGCCGTGGCCGCTGTGGATGGTGCGCTGCTGCCCGTGAAGTCCGCCGGCGTGCCGGCGCGGCCGGTGGTCGAAGGGGGCTGGCTGCGGCTGGGTGGCTTCGAGCGCACTCGCTTCGGTTGGGTGGCGCAGCCCGCTTTGACGATTGCCGGGGCGTCGCTGCATGCCCGCTTTGGCGACGGCGTGCGCCTGCTCCAGGGGCGTGTCGATCCGTTGACACGCGGCGCAACCACCGCCACCGTGGCGCTGGCGTGGCAGGTGGCTGCACCGCCGCCGCTCGATTACTCGATCTTCCTGCACCTTGTCGACGCACAGGGCGAGAAGGTGGCGCAACTGGACACGCAGCCGCGCGACGCAGCAGGCCCGCTGCCAATGACCGCATGGCCGGTGGGCGAGAGGATTGCAGGCAGCTATGCACTCCCTTTGCCCGCGGCGCTGCCCGCAGGCGACTACACAGTCATCGCGGGAGTCTACGACTGGCAGGCGGGCCGGAACCTGACCGCTACGGGCAGCAGCGTGCAGCCGGGAGATGTAGTGCAGGTTGGCACAGTACGCGTGCCGTGACAGCCCGAACAGACGTAGCGGCGGCTTATGAACACTGACGAATTGTCTCGGCAGTGTGCGCCAACGGCACCTCACCCCCGGCCCCTCTCCATGCGGAGAGGGGAGCAAAGCGCCGCCATTGCACTCCCCTCTCCGCATGGAGAGGGGCCGGGGGTGAGGTGCCGTTGGCCGCTTCGACAAGCTCTCCCAAGTACGGAGAATGAGATCATGACAAATTTGATTACACTCGAAGAGCCGCGCAGCCCCGCCGCTGAGGCCTATCAGTCGCTGCGCACCAACCTCGAGTTCTCGGGGCTGAACAAGACGCTGCGCACGATCCTGCTGACGAGCGCCGACGCCACCGCCGACAAGAGCAGCGCCGTGGCCAACCTGGCCGTCGTCATGGCGCAGGCAGGCGACCGCGTGATACTGGTGGATGGCGACCTGCGCCGCCCCATGCAGCACGAACTCTTCGGCGTAAGCAACGCGCGCGGCCTCGCCACCTGGCTGGTGGAGGGGGGCGACGCACCCCTCGTCAAGACCGAGGTCGAAGGGCTGATGCTGCTGCCCGCCGGTCCGGCCCCTGCCAACCCGGTGGCGTTGCTCAGCGCACGCCGCCTTGAGGAAACGCTGGCCGACTTGAGCAGCAAGGCCACCTATGTGCTCGTGGATGCACCGCCCGTACTCACCGTCACCGACGCCGCACTTTGGGCCAACAAGGTGGATGGCGTGGTGTTGCTGCTTAGCGCGGGCAGCACAAAACGCGAGCACGCCCAGCGCGCCAAGGCGGTGCTGGAGAAGGTGCAGGCCAATATTCTGGGGGCCGTGCTGCTCAACGCCGACCGCGACGCCATGCTCGCCGGCTATGGCGCGTAGCACGCATGGCTGATGCGGCGATTCCGCTGCTGCCACCCTCGCTCCCCGCGCTGGCATGGACGCTGCGCACACCACCCGAGCAGCAGCCCTTTGCCCATGCCGCCGCTGCCGTGGCCGCCCTCGCCGATCTGCAGTCGCTTGTGCCTGCTTTCCAGGTAACGGGCGCGCCTGAACGGCTGCCCGAGGCCGCCGCCCATGTGGTGCGCCACGTTGCCGACCGCCTGCACCGCCTCAACACGGCCTACGGCCAGTGGCAGACATTTGACGCCGCCGCCTATTTTGACCTCACGGCCTCCCAGGCGGCGCTGCTTGTGCAGGTGGTGGAGCGCGTGCGCCTGGTGCATGTGACCTTTCACGTGGATTTGCTGCTGCCCGGCTACCAGCGCGCGGTGCGCAGTTGGGCAACGCAATACGCCCCGGCGCTGGGCCGTCTACGCAGCGGCGATATCGAAGCGCTGGAGCTCTACGAAGCGGCGCTTGCGGCCATGGATCAGGCGTGGCGCGGGGCTGTGGAGCAACTTCAGCAGACGCGGCGGCTGCTGGCCGGTGACATCGGCTACCTGGCCGCAAACGGGGCCGCCGAGGAGCGGGCGCGTTGGAGCGTGGCGGGCGCCGGCGCGCCCTCTTTTCTGCCGCCGAATGCACCACTGCCCACACTCACGTTGACCAGCGACTTTCCGCTGCCCGTGGCACGCCAGCCGGGAAGGCTGCGGCGCCTGCGCCGCCACCGCGATCGCAACACCCGGCACAGGCGGAGGTGAAGTTGCTGTTGGCGCTATCCAAGCCAGACCGCCGCAGCTGACTGGGCGCTTCTCATGCCAACCCCTAATAGGGGACTCAAATAAATCATGAACACAGATCACAACGGAAACGGCACTGATAAGCGCGTACATCCGTCGTAATCCCTGTTGTTTCCGTTTTAATCTGTCTTCATGTGTTGTTTGCGGTCCCAATAAGACTCTCGAACCTTGCCCCCTTGAACTCATTGCAACCATTCTGTTTGCGGAGAGAGACCCAATGGCAACACTACTTGTGACTGGCGGCGCCGGCTTCATCGGCTGCAACTTCGTGCGCTATGAACTTGAACAGCACCCCGACGACACCATCGTCGTCTACGACAAACTCACGTATGCCGGGCGCATGGAGAACCTGCAGGATGTGGCCGAGCGCTTCGCCGGGCGCTATCAATTTGTGCAGGGCGACATCTGCGACGCCGACGCCGTAGGCAATGCGCTCGATCAGCACAATGTCGACACGATCGTCAACTTCGCCGCCGAAACCCATGTCGACCGCAGCATCCTCGACCCCGACGCCTTCATGCGCACGGACGTCTACGGCACTTATGTGCTGCTGGAGGCGGCGCAGCAGCGCGGCGGTATGCGCTACCACCAGGTGAGCACCGACGAGGTCTATGGCCACATTCACGGTGACCACCGCAGCCTCGAAAGCGACTGTATGGCCCCACGCAGCCCCTATGCCGCCAGCAAGGCCGGGGCCGACCATCTGGTCAACGCCTACCACATTACCTACGGGCTGCCGGTTACAATCAGCCGCGGCGCCAACAACATTGGCCCCTTCCAGTACCCCGAGAAGGTGGTGCCCCTCTTTGTCACCAACGCGCTCAACGACATGGCGCTGCCCGTGTATGGCGACGGCCAACAGCAACGCGACTACCAGTATGTGCTGGATCACTGTGCGGGCATCGACGCCGTGCTGCGCCACGGGGCGATTGGCGAGGTCTACAACGTGGGCACAGGGCGGGAGATGACCAATCTGCGCATGGTGGAGATTCTGCTGGATGAATTGGGCAAGCCCGCCAGCCTCATCCGCCACGTGGAAGACCGCGCCGGGCACGACCGCCGCTACTGCATGAATGTGGACAAATTGCTGGCACTGGGCTGGCAACCGGCCTACACGCACGAGCAGGCCATCCGCGCCACGGTGCGCTGGTACGTGGCCAACCCGTGGTGGTGGGAGCCAATCCGCAGCGGCGAGTTCAAGGAGTACTACCAGCGCGTTTATGGCCAGCGCAAGACGCTGAGCGCCCCCAACGTCGCCTGAGCCGGGGCACGTTCGGCCCCTTCTGCCAATGAGCCAACTCTCCGTCGCGTCGGTCGCCCAGTTGCGCACCATCCAGCGGCTCGTGCACATGGGGCGCTATGCATATTGTGGCATGGCCGACGAAGATATGGCCGCCATCATTGCCAGGGGGGTGACGCTCCTGGCTGCCGAGCGCGAGGCCATTTGGGGCGTGCTTATGGTGGACCCCGAGGCGCGCCCCGCCACGCTGCCCGCCACCGCACCGACGCGTGCACAGGTGTGTGCGCTGGCTATGCGCCACGGCCCCTGGCTTGAAGACGGCATCCCTGCGCTTGTGCAAGGGGTGCGCGATCATCTTCCCGCGGCGCTGCGCCCGCTCACGCTCTCCACCTACGCCACCGAGTCGTGGCTGCAAACGGGGCTGCTGCGCGCCGGCTTCACACTGGCCGATACGGTCGTCTACTACCGCCTGGACCTGCCACCCGGACAACCGTTTGTGGCTCCTCCGAATGCAGGCCCGGCGCGCCTGCGCCCGGCAGCCCTGAACGATGCCCAATTGCTTGCCGAAATGGATGCCGAGATCTTCGACCCGATATGGCACTTCGGCGCGTCGGAAATCGTTGAGATGCAGGTGCGCGGGCGGCTCATGATTGCCGACATCGACGGCGAAATGGCGGGCTATGCGGCGCTGCTGAAGGGTCAGCGGCGCGAAGCGCACCTGGCACGGCTGGGTGTCCATCCCCGTTTCCAGCGGCTGGGCGTTGGCCGCCACCTGTTGGCCGAGGCTGTGCACTTTGCACAGGATGACGGCTACACAGCGGTCGCGCTCAATACGCAGGCCTCAAATTCCCCCTCGCAAAAGCTCTACACCAGCTTTGGCTTTGCACCCACCGGCATTGAGATGCCCGTGCTCACGCTACGCATCGACTGAGATCAGGCAGCGCGCTTGTTCAGCGCGCACGGTGACTGGTGCGATAATCGGAGTCAGCCCGGTCGCTTTACAGGAATTTCCTTGCGTTTGGAGGATAAGATTGGGGATAACCTCCGTAACCGAGGATAAAGTGACATAACGCGACCCTCTGTGTGAATGCGCTGCGTCCGATTCAACGCAACGGCAGCGAGTCAATCCGCGTCCCAATCGAGACCGCGCCGCACAATCAACCGTACAACGAAGTGGGTGCCGGGCGCCGTGAGTGGGGCGTTGGACGAAATCGCGGGCCCCGCCTACAATTGCCCTCGTCGCGCGGCGCAGGCGCTGCGCCCGGACCTCTTGACACCCGAGGAGAGTATGATGATTCGCACCATGCAGTTTTGGCTGCTGCCGGTTTTGCTGGTCACCACCTTGCTCAGCGGCTGCATGACCCTGCCCACCCGCGCGACCGAGAGGGCAAACCGCGCTGCCGCGGGTGCCGTTGATGCGGCGAACAAGGCAAGGACGGGGGCAGCGGCTATCGCCACCAAGGCTGCGGCCAGTGCAGCCAGCGCAATGGACAATGCTGCGCCCCTTGCCGCGGGCGCGAACAAGGTTGCCTGCGAGAGCCTGCAGGGCATGAACAGGGCCTTTGGACAGGCAGGCAGCTTCTCGCCGGACACGTCCGTGGCCGACGTGCTTGCCTTCAAGCAGAGGGTTGACCCCTTCGTGAACCCCATGCGCATGCTGGCCGTGACCATGGGGCTGGACCCTGTAACGCAGTTCATACTGGCCTATGATGCCTTTGGACTGCTCATCAGGTCACTCCCCGCCGACGCCAACCTGGGGGCCGCATCCGGCGCACTGACGGCCAGCATGACTGCACTGATGGGCGCGACGGTGCAGGCGGAACGCGCGCTCGACTGCGGCAGCCCGTAGGAAAGACGACGCAGAGAGGCACAAAGACGCAAAGGTTCGCAAATAAAAGCAAGAGCAAGAACGACAAGACGTGAAGGTCTTGCAGTTCTTGCTCTTGTTTTTATTTGCGAACCTTTGCGTCTTTGCGCCTCTGCATCGTCTTTCGTTTACACCTGCGCCGCCTCCCAGCCTAGAATCGCCTTCTTGCGTACGGTGCCCCAGCGGTAGCCATCGACAACGCCGCTCTTGCGAATGACACGGTGGCAAGGAATGAGGTAGGCAATCGCGTTTGCCCCCACAGCACTGCCTACAGCACGCGCCGCCGTTGGCTGCTGAATGGAGAGCGCAACGCTTTCGTAGGTTGTCACACTGCCGGCCGGCACGCGCAGCAGCGCTTCCCAGACCTTGAGTTGGAAGTTTGTTCCCTTGAGCAGCAGATGCACGGGCTTGGGATCGACCAGGGGCGCGGCCGGAAAGATGCGCGCCATGACTGCTGCGGTGGCCGGCTCGTCGCGCAGCAGCGTGGCAGCAGGCCAGCGCGTACGCAGTGCACGCAGCGCCTCCTCGGCTGCGCCTGCTTCCTCGTCGATGAATGACAATCCGCAGATGCCGCGCTCCGTCACGGCCAGCAGGCAGCGGCCAAAAGGGCTCTCGTGGACGCCGTAGCGCATGGTTAGGCCCTGTCCGCCACTGCGGTATTCGCCCGGCGTTACAGCCTCCACCTGCACAAAGAGGTCATGCAAGCGGCCCGGGCCCGAGAGGCCGCTCTCCAGACTGGCGTCGAGCACGTTGGTCGATTGTGCCAGGAGGTCGCGCGCGTACTCGACCGTCAGGTATTGCAGAAAGCGCTTGGGGCTGATGCCGGCCCAGCGTGCGAAGACGCGCTGGAAGTGCCAGGGGCTCAGGTGCAGGTGGGCGGCCACTGTGTCGAGGCTGGGCTGGCTGTCGCGGTGCGCCTCCAGATAGCGAATGGCGGCGGCAATGCGGGCATAGTCGCGCACGGCCTGGCTTTCGTCCTGCGCGCCGTCGGCGACCCGTGCGCTTGCGGGTTCAATGTCAGCGTGGCTATTTGTCATGGCATACATGAGCGGCTCCTTGAACAAACTGTGCGTATGGAGCCATTGTCGCATTTCTGTCCGGCGCGTGCCACCCGAATCTTGCGGAACAAGCGGCGTACACAGATGTCGCAGATTGCGCACAGATAAAAACGGACTCCCATCCGCATTGATCTGTGCGCGATATGTGACAACTGTGTACGCCGCTTGACTCAGAGGTATGCAGCGAGGAGGGCCGCGTCGGCCACCACAAGGTCGGCGTCGCGCACGTTGTCGGGCAGCGCCAGGCCGGTGTGCACGCCCGCGGTGGCCATTTCGGCGGCGCGTGCGGCGCGCAGGCCCACGTCGCTGTCACTGACCACCAGCACCTGGTCGGGCCGCACGCCCAGCAGCGCCACACCCTTGAGCAGCGGGTCCACCTGGGGCAGGATATTCTTTACATCCTCGCGTGCCACCACAGCATCAAAGATGCCGCTGTCTAGGCGGGCGCGTTGCAGGAAAGCCATCACCTCGGCGCGCGGCCGTGCGGAGATCAGCCCCAGTTTGTAAACGGTGGAGAAGCGCGCAATCGCGTCGCGCACATCGGGCAGCAACTGCATGGCGTCGGCGGGCGGGTAGCCGCGCAGCCTGTCCAGCGTGGGGCCCCAGCGCGCGATGGTCTCGTTCCAGTGCCAGCGGTAAAGCTGGTTGAGCAGCAGATTGATGGGGGCCTCAAAGCTGGTGAGCAGCCGGCGCGCCATGTCGCGGCGCAGCGTGGGCGGGATCGCTCTGTCCATCCAGCGGAAGCGCTCGGCTGCCCAGTCAATTGCGTGCGTGTCGGGAGCGGCCACCGTGCCGTCCAACTCCAGCAACACGGCCTCAATCTTGCGCCCGGCCACAACGCCGGGAATGCGCAAGATTGACTGTGCACCCCGGTCGGTGGCAAAGGGTTCGCGATCCGCCATTTTGGCGGCAATGTACAGCAGGAGCACGCGCGCGCTGCCGATCACCGGCGCGGCCAGCAGGATGCCCAGCACGCCAAAGGTGAGCGCGCCCGTGATGATGCCCACAAAGGTGACGGCAGGGTGCAGTTTGACGCGCCCGCCCACCAGCCGCGGAATAAAATAGACGCCCTCCAGCTGGCCGATGATGCCGTAGACTATGCCCACAATCACTGCGAAGAAGAGGTTGCCCACCGGCATCCAGTTGGAGCCCTGGAAGTAGGCCAGCACTGTGCCCACGGTGCCGCTGATGGCAGGGCCAATCGAAGGCAGGAATTCCATGAGGCCGGCGAGCAGCGCCAGGCCGCCGGCGTTGGGCATGCCCAACATGAGCAGGATAACCCACGTCAGCAAGCCAATCACCACGCCCACGGTCAACTGGCCGCGCAGAAAGGCCTGCCAAACGGCCCCCAGTTCCACACCCAGCCGCCGCATTTCCTCCTGATAGTCGCTGGGCACAAGGTCGAGCAGGAAACGCTGCAGCTTGTTCAAATCCTTAAGGAGCCAGAAGTTGAGCACAAAGACATAGACGGCGCTGACGATGGTTGAGGTGAGGCCGCGCGCAATCGTCATGGGGTTGGCTGAAACTGCGCCCAGCACCCCCTGCAGCGCCGTACCCGCCTGGCCGAAAATATCCGAGGTGGTGAATTTGAGTGGTCCGACGGTCAGCACGTCGCCCGTCATGCGCGCCTGCAGCCCGCTGCCCAGGTCCGCCATGGTACGCTCCAGCGCGACCATGATGGCATCAAAGCGGGGCACAATCAGCAGCACGCCCAGCGTCAGCGAGAGGAGCATTATGAAATAGACGGCCACAACCGAGGTGGTGCGTCCCCAACCTGTGCGCTGCTGCACCCAGTTGACGGGGTAGCTGAGCACGAAGGTGAGCAGGAAGGCGACGATGGTGGGCGCGATCATTTCGCGCACTGTCACCAGCAGCAGAATCGCCACCAGCGCCAACGCGCTTACGACAATGATCTTGGTGATGTTGCTCCAGCGTGGAGATGCCATGAAAGGGCGCTCGACCTCGTTTCTCGGTGGCAGGCTCAATGTGGGGCTTGGCGCATGCGTCTACTTTGTATAGACGAACAATACGCAGAAGAGGCGCGCCGGTTTCTCCAGGCGCACTGCGCAACCGTGCAAAATGGACCATGAAACGCCAAGAACGGCGACCGCAGGAAAGCAGACAAGAGCGGAGGCAACAAGGATAAGTGCGGCGAGACTGCGCTTATCCTTGTTGCCTCCGCCCTACTCTGAGTTCCTGCTGTAGCCGTTCTTTGCGCCCGTCTGCGCTGTTTCAGAAGAGGCGGAACTCGTTGAGCGGCCAGTAGCGCAGCCAGACGCGGCCCACAATGTACTCGCGGCGCACCGGGCCAAAGGCACGGCTGTCGTTGCTGTTATCGCGGTTGTCGCCCATGACAAAATACTGGAGCGGGCCAAGCGTCACGGGGGCCATGGAGGTATGGCCGAGGTCATGGTCAAAGGGCTCAGGCAGGGGGGCACCGTCGACAAGCACAGCGCCATCGCGCACCTCAACGACCTCGCCGGGGAGGCCGACCACGCGCTTTACCAGCATGTCGTCCATGACGGGCAGGTCAATCACCACAATATCGCTGCGTTCGGGCGCACGAAAGCGCAGGCTGAACTTGTCCACAATCAGCCGCTGCTGCGACGAGAGGTTCGGCTCCATGCTTTGGCCATAGACGACCGTGGCCTGCGCCAGGAAGAGGTGGACGATGATGGCCAGCACAATCGCGGGCAGCGTAATTTGCAGCACCTCGCGCAGGAGCATCCCCACGCGGTCCACGCGATCCAGGTGGGGCGCGTCGGCGCTGGGGCCATAGACATAGCTGCCTCGCGGACGATAGCCCTGGGCGTCGCGCGCAGGTGGCGCATACGCGTCTGCAGGATAGGCGATGGGCGACTCAGCCGGCGATGGCGTGGTCGGTGTGCGCGCGGGCTGGTTATCGAGTCGTTGTGTCATGGCCACGTTGTTCAATGAAACCGGATTGAGGTCAAGTATAGCGCAGCCGTGGCGAAAGTCCAGTTGCGTTCGCGCTGATGAAGGTGTGATTGGACGAAGGGACCATATGGTAATTGGTGACTGGTAATGGCGCGACGCCAATTACCAGTCACCAATTACCAATGGTCCCTTCACCTAATCACCCCGCATCAGGGCCATTTCCAGCGCCTCATGCAGCGTGCGTGCACCGAGCACTTCGATGCCGGCGGGGAGTGCGTCGCCAGTGCGCCGACCCAGCGCGCTGCGCGGCACAATGGCACGCGTGAAGCCGAGCTTGGCGGCCTCGCCCAGGCGGCGCGCCAGGTGGGCCACGCTGCGCAATTCGCCGCTCAGTCCTACCTCGCCCATAATCGCGAGGTCCACCGCCACGGGGCGGTTACGGTAGCTGCTGGCGATGGCCACCGCCACGGGCAGGTCCGCCGCCGGCTCGTCAATCTGCATCCCACCGATGACATTGATGAAGATGTCCTGGTCGCTCAGGTCCATACCCACACGCTTGGAGAGCACCGCCGCAAGCAGCAGCAGCCGGTTCATGTCGATGCCATTGGTGGTGCGGCGGGGCATGCTGAAAGAGGTGCCGCTGCAGAGCGCCTGCACCTCCACAAGCAGTGGGCGCGTCCCCTCCATGGAGACTGCAATCGCACTGCCCGAGGCGTTGGGCAAGCGCTCGGCAAGGAAGAGTTCCGAAGGGTTGGGCACCTCGATCATCCCGGCTTCGCCCATCTCGAAGACGCCCACTTCATTTGTGCTGCCGAAGCGGTTCTTTATGGAACGGAGCAGGCGGTAGGCGTGGAAACGCTCGCCCTCCAGTTGCAACACGACATCCACCATGTGCTCGAGCACGCGCGGCCCGGCGATTGAGCCTTCCTTGGTCACGTGGCCCACGAGGAAAACCGGCACATTGGTGATCTTGGCCAGCCGCAGCAGCGCCGCGGCGCAATCGCGCACCTGGCTCACGGTGCCCGCCGCCGAGCTGCTGTTGGCCGAATAGATGGCCTGGATCGAGTCCACAATCACAAGCGCGGGGCGCAGGCTGTCAATCTGCTCCAGAATCGGCTCCACCATCACCTCGGCGAGGACGTGCATGCGCGCGCTCTGGATACCGAGCCGCTGTGCGCGCCGCCCAATCTGGTGGGCGCTCTCCTCGGCGCTTACATACATCACGGGCCCTTCGCTTGCGGCCACTTCCGCCGCCATTTGCAGGAGCAGCGTGCTCTTGCCGATGCCAGGGTCGCCCCCGACGAGGACGCACGAGCCGGGGACGATGCCGCCGCCCAGCACGCGGTCGAGTTCATGGTTGGCCAGGCTAATACGAGGAAGACCGTCCACAGCGATCTCGGCCAGCGTAACGGGCCGCGCAGTCATGCCACCGGCCACGGGCATCATCGTGGGGCGCGCGGCGCTGGGCGGCGCCACCGTCTCTTCCTGGAGCGAGTTCCATTCGCCGCAGTCGGGGCATTTGCCCACCCACTTCATCTGCACACTGCCGCAGGCCGAACAAACAAACTGCGAGCGGGTCTTGGCCATGGTCACCATTCCTGCACCGGGATAAAGAACAAATGTGCGGATATTATATCACAAATGCGGACGCAGCCGCACGCGGAATATGATGCTTTGTCGGCAATAACGCAGCGCGCGAGCGCAGGTGGTTTTTGCCCGTATGGCCGGCGTCCATTACGATCGCTTGCTATGCTTACGAAATCTCCCGCTGTGCGCCCACGCGGCGCAGATGAAATCAAATCGCCCGGCAATGCGCTTACACCGTGGCTATGGCGCGGGGCGGCGCTGGCGGCCGCATCCGCCGCCGCGGGCGCCGCCGCGCTCACCTACGCCTACGCGGTGGAGCCGCTGCGCATCGAGCTTGAGCAGCGCACCATCCGCGTGGCCAATGCCCAGGGGCGCATCCCCGCCGCGGGGCTGCGCATCCTGCATCTCTCCGATTCGCACTTCAAGGGCGGGCAGGCGCGCGAGCGTGAGAAGATCGAACGTATCCGCCGGCTCACGGCAGGCATCGAGTATGATCTGCTCATCCACACCGGCGACTTCATCCACACGGATGGAGGCCTGCAGAATGCGCTGGACCTGCTGGCGGCAGTGCCTGCGCCGCGCCTGGGCGCCTATGGTGTGCTGGGCAATCACGATTACACCCACTATGCCATGCAGGCGGCGCTGCCACGCATGTGGAAATCCTTTGTGATCGGCGAGATAGCGCATGGGCGACCTGCGTGGACACGCCTGTTGCGCCTGCCCTGGTTTGTCAAATATGTGCGCAATACACCTCTCGACGGCCGTCGCACGGGCCACAACGACAGTTGCGGCCTCTTGCAGACTCTTGAATCCACCGGCATGACGATTCTCCACAACCGGGGCGTTCACCTCTTTGACCCACAGAATGACCTGGACCTCTATCTCGCGGGCGTAGAGGACGTGTGCGAGGCGTCACCCCACCTGGATAGCGCGCTCGACCGTGCGGCCGCGGCCTCGGCGCACAGCCCCGTGCTGCTGCTGAGCCACAATCCCGACATTCTGGTGGATCCGCGCATGGCGGATGTGGATGTGATGCTGGCGGGCCACACGCACGGTGGCCAACTGGTGCTGCCGCTGTGGGGTCCGGCGCACACGCAATCGCAGTATTTGCCGCGCCACGAGGTGTCGGGCTACTTCAGGCGCGGGCGCACCCACGTCTACATTTCGCGCGGGCTGGGTGAGGGCATCCCCCTGCGCTGGCACGCGCGCCCGCAGATTGCGCTGCTTACTCTCCTGCCCGCCCCGGCGGCAGGGGTCAAGCGCCCGGCAGCGCCAGTGCGTCTGGTAGCCGAGGGTTACAATGGCTGACATGCACTCTGCGACGCCGCGGGACCAGCATGCCGAGCCTGCATCCGGCTGGCGCGAACGGCTGGTACGCGATCTCGAGGGTGACGTGCTCGAGGTGGGCGTGGGCAGCGGCACAAACCTGCCCTTGTATCGCCGCGCCCGCCACGTCTGGGCAGTCGAACCGAATGCCGGCGCAGTCGAACGCGCCCGCAGCAGGATTGCCGAGGCGCGCGTCCCGGTGACCATCGATACCGCACCGGCCGAAGCGCTGCCTTATGACGACAGCTCTTTCGACAACGTCGTCTCGAGCCTTGTCTTCTGCTCGGTGGATTCGCCTGCGACCGCCCTGGCCGAGATCGCGCGCGTTTTGCGCCCCGGCGGCACGCTGCACATGGTCGAGCATGTGCGGCCCGAAAATCCTCTGGTTGGCGGCTTCTTCCACTTCATCACCCCCATGTGGAGCCGGCTTGCGTCGAATTGCCACCTCGACCGCCCCACGGTGCACACGCTGCGCAATGCGGGTTGGGAGGTGACGATTGTGGATCGCCGCCTGGTTTTTATACAACTGACTGCGCGCCCGCCCGCGCCGGCGGAACATGGGCGCGCTGCATAGCGTTTGGCTTGCGACCGCCATTTGTATACTTCGCCACTGCGCCGCGCCATGTACACCTGTACACTAAAGGATGTGGAAGCGTGTCTCCAGTGTGCAAGGCAATGGCGTCTCCACCTGCGCTGTGTGCTGCAGCGCGTGCACGAACCGAAGAACAGCTATCGACGAAGATATTCATTTGGCATCCAGCCAACAGAGCGAATGGAGGAGAAGATGGCCTTTTCACTGCCCAACCTGCCTTATCCCGAGGACGCCCTCGAGCCGAACATTGACGCGCAGACGATGCAGATTCACCACGACAAGCACCACCAGGCCTATGTGACCAACGTCAACAACGCGATTGCGGGCACAGAGTGGGAAAATGTGAGTGTTGAAGATCTCTGCCGCCGCATCAACGAGGTGCCGGAAAACATCCGCACCGCCGTGCGCAACAACGGCGGTGGCCACGCCAACCACTCTCTCTTCTGGACGATTATGGGCCCGAACGCGGGCGGCGCACCCAGCGGCGCGCTGGCCGACGCAATCAACCAGAAGTTTGGCTCGTTTGACGAGTTCAAAGCCAAACTCAAGCAGGCCGGCGTCACACGCTTCGGCAGCGGTTGGGCATGGCTTGTGGTCAAGGCCGACGGGTCGCTTGACCTCTACAGCCTGCCCAATCAGGACAGCCCGCTGATGCAGGGCGACACGCCGATTTTGGGCGTTGACGTCTGGGAGCATGCCTACTACCTCAAGTACCAGAACCGCCGCCCCGACTACCTGGATGCATGGTGGAATGTGGTGGACTGGTCCAAGGTGGGCGCGAACTACGCAGCGGCCATGCGCTAGGCAGCCACACGCGAGACATTAAGGGCTCGGCTGCACAGCCGGCCCCTTCGTTATCACAAAAAAAGCGAGGCTTCCTACTCTGGAAGCCTCGCTTCGCGCCCAACCCCGGCGCGGCTATAATTGGCACATACCCCTGTCATGTGCCCTTGTATGCACTTCACCCGATTCGCAATGTCGCACGTGGAGGCCTCATGGATCGCCAGGAAATCCTCGACAAGCAGCGCGCCTACCTTTGGCCCAACCATATCCTTTACTACACCGATCCCCTGCCGCTTGACCACGGCGAAGGGCTCTACGTGTGGGATGTGGAGGGCAACCGCTATCTCGATTTCTTCGGCGGCATCCTCACCACCAGCGTGGGTCACAACAATGCGCACGTGGTCGAGGCGGTGCGCGCGCAGGTGGGCAAACTCATTCATTCGTCCACGCTCTACCCCAATGCCAACCATGTGGCGCTGGCCGAGAAGATAGCGCAGATCACGCCGGGCGCGCTGCAAATGTCCTTCTTCACCAACTCGGGCAGCGAGGCCAACGAGACGGCGATTGTGGCCGCACAAACCTTCACCGACAACCGCGAAATTGTGGCGCTGCGCCACGCCTACAGCGGCCGCACCTCACTCGCCATGAGCGTAACGGCGCACGCCACCTGGAAAATGGGCAAGTCCTTCAGCGCCGACATCAAACACGCCATCAACCCCTACTGCTACCGCTGCCCACTCAAGTTGACCTTTCCCTCATGCGGCATAGCCTGCGCGCAGGACGTGGAGGATGTCATCCGCACGACCACCTCCGGGAAAATCGCCGCCTTCATGGCCGAGCCGATTCAGGGCGTGGGCGGCTTCATTACCCCGCCCGATGGGTACTTTGAGATTGTAGCCGAAATTGCGCGTCACTACGGCGGTCTCTTCATCTGTGACGAAGTGCAAACCGGCTTTGGTCGCACCGGTGCGCACTGGTTCGGCATCTCACACTGGGACGTGACACCCGACATCATGACGATGGCCAAGGGGATTGCCAACGGACTGCCCATGGGTAACACGATCACCACCAGTGAAATTGCGCAGTCGCTTGTGGGCAAGGGGCTGACGCTGAGCACCTTTGGCGGCAACCCCGTCTCCACGGCGGCGTCGCTGGCCACAATCGAGGCGCTTGAGCAAGAGGCGCCCCCCGCACAAGTGGCGGTGATCGGCGCGCGCCTGCGCGAGGGGATGGAAGCGCTCTGGAACAGATATCCGCTGATTGGCGACGTGCGCGGCAAGGGGCTGATGCAGGGTATGGAGTTTGTGGGCGACCGGGCGAGCAAGGAGCCGGCCCCGCAGGCGGTGGCGCAACTCTTTGAGGAGACGCGCGCGCGTGGCCTGCTCATCGGCAAGGGCGGCCTCTACGGCAACGTCATCCGCATTGCGCCACCCCTCACCGCCTCGGTCGAGCAGGTGGATCAAGCGCTGGAAATCCTCGACCACGCCCTGGCCGCCGTGCACGAGACATTGGGGATCAATTAGCCCCCACTGCAGGGAGCGATACATGCGGGTCTTGATTCTTGGCGCTGGTGGGCACGGGCAGGTGGTGGCGAATGCGCTACTGGCTATGCAGGCAGCCGGCAGCCCCATTGCGCCAATCGGGTATGTGGACGATGACGCGAGTGCGCAGGGCAGCGTGCGCCTGGGGTTGCCTGTGCTGGGCGGCCGCGCCGACCTGCCTCGGATTGAGCACGATGGCGTGATTGTGGGCGTGGGTGACAATGCCCTGCGCCGCGCCCTCTTTGTGGAACTGTGCGGCGCGGGCGAAACGATCGTCACCGCTGTGCACCCAACGGCGGTCATCTCGGCGGGGGCCACCCTGGGCAGGGGCACGGTGGTCTGTGCGCAGGCGGTTGTGGGCACGGACGTGCATGTGGGGGACAACGTCGTGGTCAACGCGCTGGCGCTGCTGGGGCACCATACGGTGGTGGCCGATCACGTGCACATTGGGCCGGGTGCACACCTGGGCGGCGAGATTGCAGTGGGTGAAGGGGTGCTGGTGGGGTTGGGCGCGAATGTGATGTCGCGCCGTCACTTGGGGGCGTGGTGCAGTGTGGGGGCGGGGGCGCTTGTGGACAAGGCAGTGGCGCCGGCCACGGTGGTGGTGGGCGTGCCCGCGCGACCACTCGCTATGCGCAAAGGCAGTTTCCTGAATGCGGATCAAGTAGAAGCGATGGGAGAGGCATGAAGTGAAATCAAGTCCTGCGCATGTGGGGTTGCCTCTCTGCCCACTCGCTCTACCCCGAAGACGTCGCGCTGCTTCATAGCGGAGGGCCTTCCGGCCCTCTGTGTGGTGCGCGCAACGTGAAGGCCGAGAGGCCTTCCGCTACAAACCACGCGCCCGGTTGTCATCCTGCGGCGTGCCGACTGCGCCGGGACAGTCTGCGCCGTGGCTGCTTCTGTTCAGAACAGGTGTTCCAATTGAGTGGGTACAATCCACCCCTTTCTGTGGTAAAATCGCGCCATGATTCATCGCACAAAGATCATCCGCGCCCTGGAGAGCAAGCGCGGGGCCTTCCAGCGCTATCTGGCGCGCCAGAACGAGCAGGCGCGCCTGGTTGATGAGCGGCTCGCCGGCTTTCTGGGCCGGAGCGCCGCCGAAATCGATTCGTTCCTGCAGGCGCGCAACCTCAACTGGCCCGGCGCGCGCCCCACTGCCGAACTGGACAGCGCCAACCGGCTGCGCATTGCCTTTGCACCCACGTGGGAGTCGCACGATGCCGCGCGCAAGTGGGCGCTGGGCGTGCTCGAAGGTCGCCCCACGATTGCCGTGGACGGCAGCCAGATTGCCCCCAGCAAGGAGTATTCGCTGCCCGTAGGGGCCGTGCAGGTGGGTTGGTATGTCAACTTCCACGCCCGCGGCGCCGCCTACGTCAAGGATGTCGCCTTCGAGATCATCACACCCGACGAATTGGAGGAGGCCGAGGCGGAGAATGCCGGTGATGGCGGCGGGCGGGGCGACGGCAACTTTGCCGCCTGGTACATCAACCAGCGCCGCTTCGCGCTTGAGTGCGAGACGCTGGTTGCGCTGATGAGCGAGCATGGCGGCGTGCGGCCCTCCACAAATGGCCAGGTCGACGGTGAGCGTATCCCCGCGGCCTCTCCGCCCGTCTGCTTCTTTGACGGCTCATTTGTCATCAGCTTTGCTGGGCAGATGCTGCCTGCGCGCGCCCGTCCCTATGTGGCCGGCGTGACGGCGCTGCTGGACTGTTCGCGCACGCTGCGCGTGCCACTGGTCGCTTTCGTGGACACCACCTTCAGCCGCGACCTCGTCAATCTGATTGACCTTTACAGCGGCGCACCCGGTGCGCGCTCCACCACGGATGCGGCGCTGCTCAACCGGCTGCTGCCCCATTGGGGCGATCGCAGCCCGGCTTTCATTTGTGCGCGCGACGACGCCCTCAGCCGCGATGGGCGCGGCGCATTCTATGCGGATGTAGCCTTCACCTATGTGCGCCTCTCCATGGAGCGCCCGCCGTCGCGTGTTGAATTCCCGCGCTGGATGCTGGGCGATGCCACCGGTGCTGCCGCGGAGAGTATGGTTGAGAATGTGGTCAACATTGTGCGCGCCGAGTGCATTGTGGGCACGGGCTACCCCTATGCAATTGAGACCGCCGACAGTGCAGCGGTGGTCACGCAAGCGGACCGCGAGCACTTCTACGGCCTCTTTGAGCAATTTGCCGCGCACGAGGGCATTGCCCTGCACCGAGCGCGCAAGGCGCAGAGCAAGCTCAACCGGCGCGTGTAGGTCGCGGCTCGGGGGTGGCCTGCACGGGCTGCGGACTGTACCAGGTGTTGCGCGCGACGGTTGCGCAGCGGTGGGGTTACAATAGGCGGCGCACACGCCACACAGCGCCAGGGTAGAGCAGCAGCGAGCTTGCATGGCTGACAACCGCACGGACGACAGTACAAGCGCTGATCAGGCGTCATATCCACTGGGCCAGCCGGGGGGTGCATTGCCGCCCGGCATTCCCGCGTCCCAGGGGTGGGACAGCGCCACCAAGCGCAGCGTGCTGATCATGATGGTGGTGGGGCTGCTCATCCTCTTGTGGGTTTCGCGCAAGGTCGTCCCCTGGGTAATTATGGCGGGCATTGTCAGCTACCTGCTCATCCCGGTCGTCGACCTGCTGACCCGTATCCGCATCCCGCGCACGGTTGCCACGCTGCTTGTCTTCGCCATCGTGCTATTTCTGTTGATACTGCTGCCGGTCTTCCTGGTGCCTGTGCTGGTGCAGCAGGGGTCACAGGTGGCTGCATTTGACGTGACGAGCGCTGCCGGCAGTCTTCTGAACTGGCTCACGCGGACCTTGAACGAGATGCCCGACGAAGTCACTTTTGTCGGCATCAGCATTCCCACAGGCGCCGTGGCTGATCAGTTCCGCACTGGCTTTCAGCAGGTGACCTTTGTGCCCACGCTGGCGGAGGTGCTGAGCTACCTGCAGCAGGCCATTACAACGGCAACGGGCATCGTCAGCAGCACGGCGGCGCTGAGCGTCGCGGTGGTGGGGCGCATCTTCTCAGGCGTGATTACCGCGCTTGTCATTTTCTTTATCAGCCTCTACCTCACCAAGGATTTCCCCTCCATTCGGCGCTATGTGGAGAGCCTCTTCCCGCTCTCCTATCAGCCCGAACTGCAGGAGGTTTTCCGCCGCATTGGCTATATTTGGTCATCCTTCTTCCGCGGCCAAATTATCCTCAGCCTGGTGATCGGCACGCTGACGTGGAGCGTGATGACGCTGGTGGGGATGCCGGGTGCGCTGTTGCTGGGCATCATATCGGGCATGCTCGAGGTGATTCCCAACATCGGGCCCATCATTGCCACCATTCCGGCGGTGATTATCGCGCTGCTCCAGGGCAGCACGGTGCTTGCGCAATATGGCGTGAGCAATGCCTCCTTCGCGCTGATCGTGATGGCGATCTACTTCCTCATTCAGCAGGCCGAAGGCAACATCCTGGTGCCGCGCATCATTGGCGACAGCGTCAACCTCCACCCTGTGGTAGTGATTGTGGGCGTGGCCGTGGGCTTCAGTGCATTTGGTGTGCTGGGCGCGTTCCTGGCAGCGCCCACACTGGCCACCGGGCGCGTGGTGGGGAGCTACGTGCACGCCAAGTTGCTGGACTACCCGCCATTCCAGCGCAATCCGGCCTTTTCAAAGCGGCGCGCCAAGTCCTATCGCTTCAGTGCCACGGGTGAGCAGTTGGCCGCCGAGGCGCACAAGGCCGCACCGGCCGTTGCCGAAGCCGCACCCGCCACCGCGCCCGAGGGCGAAACCGGCGAGCGTGCCGCAGCGGCACTCAGCAGCACCGACAAGAACTCGCGCGTCTCCTCTTCCGCTTCCTGATAGACCGGCGCCCGCAAAACACCGCACTGACTCGTAGCGGAAGGCCTCCCGGCCTTCATCTGGCGCGCGCCAAACGAAGGCCGGGAGGCCTTCCGCTACAAACCCCGAGCCGGGTCTACATCGTGCGTTATGCCGACCAGCGGCATGAAAGTTTGCGCAGAAGCCTCTACGCCAGACTGAGCGAGGGAATCACGTCGAGCGCGAGGCCGTCGGTGGCGGGGATGCCGGCCCGGGCATTGAAGTAAGCCGCCGCGCCGATCATGGCGGCGTTATCGGTGCAGAGGAAGAGGGGCGGAATCACCAGGGGGATGCCCAATTCAACGAAGCGCGCCTGCGCGCCATAACGCAGCGCAGTGTTGGCGCTGACGCCGCCACAGATGCACACCTGCGCCGCGTCATGCTCCTGCGCCGCCAGCGCCAGCTTCTCCACCAACACATCCGCCACTGCCGCCTGAAACGAGGCAGCGATGTCACGGGCGGCGTTCGGCACCGATTCGCCCCCGGCCGCAAGTTTGCGCGTGAGGTTGAGCACCGCCGTCTTGAGGCCCGAGAAGGAGAAGTCGTAGCGGTGCGCGGCGTCATGGCGCAGCGCGCGCGGCAGGGTAAAGCGGTGCGGGTCACCCAGTGCGGCAGCCTCTTGAATCGCCGGGCCGCCGGGGAAGCCGAGTTCACGCAGGCCGCCCACCC
>CAYRVP010000054.1:0-25190 GCA_964427845.1 uncultured Caldilineaceae bacterium | reverse complement strand
CATCCCCGGCGCCGATGTGCGCCTCGACGACTACCCGCACCAGTTCTCCGGCGGCATGCGCCAGCGCGTGCTGATCGCCATGGCGCTCTCCTGCAATCCGCAACTGCTGATTGCCGACGAACCCACCACGGCGCTTGATGTGACGATTCAGGCGCAGATTATCGACCTCGTCAACCGCCTCAAAAATGAGCTGGGCATGGCGATCATCTGGATCACTCATGATCTGGGTGTTGTCGCGGGCATGGCCGAGCGCGTGATTGTGATGTACTCCGGCTATATCGTTGAAGAGTCGCCGGTGGAAATGATCTATTCCGACCCGCGCCACCCCTATACGCTGGGGCTGTTGCGCTCCATTCCCCGCCTGGACCTGGGGCGGCAGAAGCGGCTCATCCCCATTGAGGGCTTGCCCCCCGATTTGCTTGACGCGCCCACGCAATGCCCCTTCGCCCCGCGCTGCGCCTATGTCGAGGAGAAATGCTGGCAGGAGAACCCCAGGCTCGAATTGGTGGCGCCCAATCACAAGTCGGCCTGCTGGCCTGCGCAGCGCGGCGTCAAAGTGTGGGAGTTGCCTGTGGTGGCGCCCGAGCGGGCGCTGCGCGACGAGCAGAGCGTGCCCGCCCATACACTCGAGCAGGTAGAGGGGGAGATCCAGCAGACGATTGACCCCGGCGCAGGTGGCCTTGAGATTGAAGTGACCATAATCGAACACGATAGGGAGACGTCCGCGCAAAGCGGCGTAGAGGGCCGATGAGCGCTGTAACGAATACGCCGCCTGTTGAAGGCGCGCCGGTTGCCGCCCGCCGAGTCCAATCCAGCGCAACCTCGGTCAACGGCAGCGAAGGTGTGCTGCTGCATGTGGACAAGCTGAAGATGCACTTTCCCATCACCAAGGGAATCATCTTCCAGCGCCAGGTGGGCGCCATCAAGGCGGTCGACGGCATCTCCTTTGATATGTACAAGGGCGAGACGCTGGGCCTTGTGGGCGAATCGGGCTGCGGCAAGAGCACGACGGGCCGCGCCATTCTCCAACTCTACCGCCCCACATCGGGCGAGGTCATCTTTGAGGGCACCGACCTGGTGGCGACCAAGGGCGAAGATCTGCGCAAGATGCACCGACGCATGCAGATGATTTTTCAGGATCCATACGCTTCGCTCAACCCGCGCATGACGGTGGGCAGCATCATCGGCGAGCCGCTCGAGGTGCACAACATTGGCGCCAACCGCACCGAACGCCAGGAGCGCGTGCAGGAACTGCTCAAGATCGTGGGGCTTAACCCCTACTTCGTCAACCGCTACCCGCACGAGTTTTCAGGCGGTCAGCGCCAGCGCATCGGCGTGGCGCGCGCGCTGGCCGTGAACCCGGCATTCATCGTTTGCGATGAGCCCATCTCGGCGCTTGACGTTTCGATTCAGGCGCAAGTCATCAACCTGCTCGAGGACTTGCAGGAAGAACTGGGGCTGACCTACCTCTTCATCGCGCATGATCTCTCGGTTGTGCGCCACATCTCCAACCGCATTGCCGTCATGTATCTGGGCAAGATGGTGGAGCTGGCCGACCGCGACGATCTCTATGCCAACCCGCTGCACCCCTATACGCAGGCGCTGCTCTCCGCCGTTCCCATCCCCGACCCGGCGATTGAGCTCAAGCGCAAGCGCATTATTCTCGAGGGTGACGTGCCCAGCCCTGCCAACCCGCCGCAGGGCTGCCACTTCTGCACACGCTGCCCGCGTGTGATGGATGTCTGCCGCACGGAAGAGCCTCCCTTCAAGGATTACGGCAGCGGCCACTTTGCCGCCTGCTGGCTTTATGAAGATGTGCCGGGCAAGACGCCCCTCTCGGCGCAGGAGAAGCACGCCTTGCACGCTGCGGCCATGGGCGCGCCCGTGGAAGCGCTTGCTGCAGGCGGCGCGGAGAGTATGGCCGCTGTCGAGTAAGTGCGTCACGGGCATTGCGCCGGTGAACAAAAGACGTCTGCAAATCGTCCACAAGGTGCGGATTGTTTTGCGAAAGACGCGCAATGTCGCTACACTCTGACTGCAATGAGCGTTTCCTCCTCAAAACATGATAATGAGACGTGCAGATCGCGTGCAACGCAGGCAACCGGATTGGCCCAGGCGCCAGCCTGAAATTGCACGCGCTTTCCTCGTGGTATCAGCGGCAGGCTTCGTTTCACAGTGCGCCGCTTGTTGTCCATGCAGTTGCTGGTTTGGTCACACCGATTTGATGCCCGCGTACACCTGAGAAGTCTGTTGGCAACCCAACTCTGTTTGCCCACTGAAGCACCTGTTTCAACTTGTTGCATCAGCCATAGCATCACCCATGCATCAAAGGAGATCAAGGTATGAAGAACCGTACATTTATCCTGTTGGCGCTGTTGGTTATCGCCGCCATGGCTTTCTCGGCCTGCGCCGCGGCAGTGCCCGCTGCGCCCGCCGGTGAAGCTGCCGCCCCCGGCGCGGTTGATGACGTCAGCCGCCCGCATCCCCAGCTGAGCGTGCCCGAAGTGCGCCAGGCCATCGCCCACTGCATCGATCGCGACGCTCTGATCGCCGCCGTCTACCCCTACGTGGACGATACGATCAAGCCGACGCTGCGCATGGACGCCCCGTGGCCCAAGACCCACTGGGTTTACCAGGGTCCCTATCCGGATTACGAGTATGACGTGGCCAAGGCCAACGAACTGCTCGACACAGCCGGCTTCGTGGACGATGACGGTGACGGCTATCGCTTCGAACTGAGCATGACCACCACCACCGCCCAGTTCCGCCAGACATGGGCCGCCGTGGTTGAGCAGCAGCTGGCAGATTGTGGCATCCTCCTCATCCGCCAGCACGTCCCTGCTTCCTGGTGGTTTGGTGATACAACCGGACTGCAACAGCGCGACTTCGAACTGGGCGCCTACGCATGGGTCGGCCAGACCGAGCCCGCCGGCCGCACCCTCTACGCCTGTGACCAGATTCCGAGCCCCGGCAACAACTGGGAAGGTCAGAACTACATGGGCTGGTGCAATCAGGAGGCAAGCAACCTGATCGTGCTGGCAACCAACACCCTGGAGCGCGAAGATCGCAAGGTTGCGTACGACAGCTTCCAGACGATTTTTGGCGAAGAGATGGTTTCGTTCCCGCTCTTCCAGCGCGCCGAGGCCGAGGCCTGGAGCCTGAACCTGGAAGGTGTCGTCACCAGCGAGACCGAATACGCCACCGCCAGCGCCTTTGACTGGACGCTGGTCGACGGCAGCGACACGCTGATCATCGGCTTCTCGCAGGAGCCCGCCTCGATGTTTGACCTGGTCGAGAGCTCCGCTGTGCAGCGCCAGGCTTCGCAGCTCGGCCGCACACTCTACAACACCCAGTACGATTACGACTACCAGGCCAATCTGCAGGACGGCCTGAGCACAATCGAGAGCGGCAAGGCCACCAACACAATGGTCCCCGTTGTGGCCGGCGATATGGTCTATAACGTAGCCGGTGAGCCGGTCGAACTGGCCGAAGGCGTCGAAGTCATGGTTGACGGCTCACCGATGGCCTGGGACGGCACGAGCGCGCTCGAACTGCCGCAGCTCGTCGTCACATACGACTGGCCCGCCCACAAGTGGAGCGATGGTGTGGACGCCAGCGTCGATGACTTCAAGCTGGCAATCGACATCAACTGTGACCCCGAATCGGGCGCCACGACCTTCACGACCTGTGATACGTTCCAGAATATCGACTACGCCACTGACGGCAGCATCTCCTACACCATCACCTACCTGCCCGGCGTGCAGGACCCGACCTACTACATTGCACCCTTCACCATCAGCCCCTCCTCGGCCTCCTACCCGAGCCACCAGGTGCTGGCCGATGGCCGCAACCTGGCCGACGTGCCCGCCAATGAGTGGAGCACGCTCCCCGAAATTGCCGAGAAGCCGCTGAGCATTGGGCCGTGGGTCATCACCGAATGGGTCAAGGGCCAGAGCATGACGCTTGAGGCGAACCCCTACTACTTCAAGGGCGAGCCGGCGATCAAGCGCATCGTCATCGTCTTTGTGCAGGACACGACGCAGCTCGTCGCCCAGCTTCTCTCGGGTGATGTTGACTACGTCGAGAAGGCCACACTGGGTGGTGGCGCCGAAGTCGAGCTGGTGAAGCAGGCTGGTGAAGCCGGCTCGCTCAACTTCGAGATCATCCCCAGCGCGACCTGGGAGCACATCGACATGAACCTGTTCATCAAGGAGAAATAGTCTCCTGGGGGCAGTCGCACTGCACAAATGTGTTGCAGTGCGACTGCTCTCTGTCGGCCCCTCTGCCCCGGCAGAGGGGCCGGTGCTCCCTGAAGGCGGGCGTGTGGTGCATTGATGACCCCGCCCGTTTTTTGAGTGTATCGATCAATCTTCGCCGCATGATCCCCAGCGCGCCACCCTTCCCCGGAGCGCAGCGGAGGCCAGAGCGGCGCTGTGTGCCATTTCGTCCTTCCATTGCGGAACGGACCCGGGGCTGAGGTTTTTATGACCGGATATATCATTCGCCGCGTGATTCAGATGGTCTTCGTGGTGCTGGCGGTTGCCGTCGCCACCTATTTTCTCTTCAGCATCGCGCCCGGCGGCCCACTTACAGGGCTGCGCCAGTCGCAGCAGCGCTTGAAGGACACCGACATCGCCCGTATTCGGGCGCAATATGAACTTGATTTGTACTGGCCTGTGCGTTTTTCGCGCTGGCTGACGGGTTTCCCCAGCGGCCCCATCACGATTGCGGGCAATACGTACTTCGCTTCCGTGCCTGTTGGCTGCTACCTGCCGGATTCGGAGACCGGCGGCTGCAAGGACTTGGTATATCTGGAAGAAATGCCCAAGCTGCACCCGCCCATCAAGAGCAGCAAGGGCGTACTGCGGGGAGACTTTGGCCTCTCCAGCGTGGTGAGCATTGGCCGCCCGGCGATGGACCTCTTCCGCTCGCGTATTGGCCCCACGCTTGAACTGATGGTCTCCGCGCTGCTGCTTTCGCTTCTGATCGGCATCCCCATCGGCATCTTCAGTGCCGTGCGCCAGTACTCCAAGTTCGACTATCTGGCCACTACAATCTCGTTTGTCGGATCAGCCATGCCCACTTTCTTCTTCGGGCTGATCATGATTCTGCTCTTCTCGATTATGCCGGTGCTTATATCGGATCAAGCGCCCTGGCTGGTGCGCCTGCCACCCGGCCTGCGTACGGCCATTCGGCCCTACGAGATTGCCTCCTGGCTGCCGCAGATTCAGCCCAAAACGGCGGCTGATCGCTTCCTGCATATCCTCATGCCCCTCTTTGTGCTGACCTTCTTCAACACGGCGCAGTGGAGCCGCTTCGTGCGCTCCTCCATGCTCGAGGTGCTGCGCCAGGACTATGTGCGCACCGCGCGCGCCAAGGGATTGGTCGAGCGAGCAGTCATCGTCAAGCACGCGCTGCGCAATGCGCTCATCCCCTTCGTCACCATTCTCGTGCTGCAAATCCCCAGCCTCTTTGCCGGCGCCACCATCACCGAGACAGTCTTCGCGTGGCCGGGGATCGGCAGTCTCTACGTCGATGCGCTCAACCGCAGCGACTGGCCGGTTGCGCTGGCCTTCATATTCATCACGGCCATCCTGACTGTGTTTGCCACCCTGCTGGGTGATATTCTCTACACGGTAGTGGATCCGCGCATCCGCTACTCGTAACCGGCTCGACCTGTCTGTCTGTGTAGCCGCACCGGCCGCTTTGCAGGAGTATGCTGAATATGGCTTCAACAGCCGCCGCAGTCTCACTCAAGAAAAAACAGGATCAAGAGGAAGGCGAAGCCCAGGGGCAATGGTCGGTGGTTGCGCGCCGCTTCCGCCGCCACCGCATGGCCATGATTTCGCTGGTTGTGCTCTCCATCATCTTGCTCATGTCCTTCCTCGCGCCCTACATCACGCCCTATGCGCGTGACACCATTGACGTAACGGCCCCTGTGCGCCCCGCGCCGCCTGGTGTTGTGACCGACGCTGGCCGCCATCTGCTGGGCATTGATCACCTGGGGCGCGACCTCTTCACCCGCCTGCTCTACGCCGGGCGCATATCGCTCACGATTGCGATTTTCGTCGTGGCCATCTCCGAAACCATGGGCGTGATGATTGGCGCCGCTGCCGGCTACTTCGGCGGCCTCACCGACGCGGTGATTTCGCGCATCATCGAGTTCATGCTTGCGATTCCGTTGCTGCCCATTCTGCTGATTGTGTCGGCGATTCTGCTCAAGGGCGACGACATCCTGCGCCCGCCCGAGTTCCTGAACAGGATCATTGGCGCGGTGCTGCTGACACCGGCACGCGAAACGCGCCAGGTGGTCGTCATGATCATGATTCTGGTCGTCTTCAGTTGGCTGGGGGCGGCGCGTCTCATGCGCGGCATGGCGCTTTCGCTGCGCTCGCGCGAGTTTATCGAGGCGTTGCGCGCACAGGGCGCGTCAGAAGCGCGCATCATCTTCCGCCACATCATCCCCAACGGCATTGCGCCGATCCTGGTCAACGCCAGCCTGGCGCTGGGCGGCATCATCATCCTCGAGTCGGCGCTCTCCTTCCTGGGCGTCGGCATCCAGGACCCCACGCCCACCTGGGGCAACATGCTGGCGCAGTCGCGCAGCTACATGTTCACCAACCCGTGGCTGCCTTTGATCCCCGGCATTCCGCTGGTGATCGTCTCGCTCTGCTTCAACTTTATTGGCGATGGTCTGCGGGATGCATTGGACCCGCGGCTCAAGCGCTAACCTTCCCCGGCACTTTGCTGATTGCGGATTGACAATGATGACTGAACCAACCCTGACCGCGCCCATTGCGGCGGCTTCCGAAAAGACCAAACCGGCTGTGCACACCTCGATTGCGTCCACAAACGGGCAAGCGCCCCTGCTCGAAATCAAGGGGCTGCGCACCTATTTCTACACCGAGGATGGCATTGTGCAGGCCATCAACGGCGTGGACTTTTCCATTTTGCCCGGCGAAGTCATGGGGCTGGTGGGTGAGTCCGGCTCGGGCAAGAGCGTGACCTCACTGAGCATCATGCGCCTGCTGGCAGCCTCGGGCAAGATCGTCGACGGCGAAGTCTTCTTCGACGGCGTGGACCTGACGAAGGTGCCCGAGGCGGACATGGTGGAGTTGCGCGGCAACCGCCTCTCCATGATCTTCCAGCAGCCCACCTCCTGCCTTAACCCTGTCTTCCGCATTGGTGACCAGATTGCGGAGACACTGCAAACGCACCAGAAGCTCTCGCAGGCCGAGGCGCACAAGCAGGCAGTTGACCTGCTGCGCATCGTGGGCATTGCCGACGCCGACAGCCGCGCGCAGGCATTTCCGCACGAAATCTCCGGTGGCCAGGCGCAGCGCGTCATGATTGCCATGGCGCTTGCATGCCGCCCCGCATTGCTGATAGCGGACGAACCGACGACCGCGCTCGACGTGACGATTCAGGCACAGATTCTCGACCTCATGCGCAACCTGCGCAAGGAGACGGGCACATCGATTCTGCTGATTACGCACGATATGGGCGTGATTGCCGAAATGTGTGACAAGGTTGCTGTGATGTATGCCGGGCAGGTTGTAGAGTATGCCGACGTCTACACGCTCTTTGACGAACAACTGCACCCCTACACCGAGGGGCTGCTCGCTGCCATCCCCGTGCTGGGCGAGGTGCGCGACCATCTGGCTGTCATTCCCGGCTCGGTGCCCAACCTGATCCGGCTGCCGCAGGGCTGCAAGTTCTCGCCCCGCTGCCCCTATGCCAAAGAGTTCTGCACGCAGAACGACCCCGCTCTGACTGAAGTGAAGCCCAAGCACAGCGTGCGCTGCTTTATGCGCGACCCTGCGACGGCCCCCATGTGGGAGGGTGTGGAGCGCGTGGACTGGCGCTTTGAGGGTGACGAGGTCTTCGTCGAGCCAATACTGACCACTGCGCAAGACGTTGGCGGCGTGGTCTAGCGACTACTCGCATTGCGCGCAGATCTTGTAGCGGCGGCTTCAGCCGCCGTTCTTGAGGACGCGGCGCTTTCCGTGCCTACGGCGGCTGAAGCCGCCGCTACGAGTCACAGTCACTTATACTTTATTGCAGAACAGGCTCAGCATGTCCGTACAGATGAATGTTGCCAGCAGAGATCTGCTGGTGGTTGACAATCTAAAAACCTACTTTCCCATTCGCGCCGGCGTCTTCCAGCGCGTCGTTGCCAACGTCAAGGCGGTGGACGGCGTCTCGTTCACTGTGCGCGAAGGCGAGACCTTTGGCCTCGTGGGCGAATCGGGCTGCGGCAAGACAACCATCTCCCGCACCATTCTGCGTTTGCAGAAGGCGACCGCGGGTTCGGTCTTCTTCGACGGCGAGGAGGTCTTCGCCAAGAAGGGCAAGGACCTCACGGCGTTACGCCGCCAGATGCAAATTGTCTTCCAGGACCCCTATGCGTCGCTGGATCCACGCATGCCCGTGGGCGACATCATCGCCGAGGGTCTGCTCATTCAGGGCATGCGCGACAGCACCGAGCGCAACAGGATTGTGCAGGAGATGCTCGACAAGGTGGGGCTCAACCCCTACCACGCGCACCGCTACCCGCACGAGTTTTCAGGCGGCCAGCGCCAGCGCATCGGCATTGCGCGTGCGCTCGCGCTCCAGCCCAAGTTCATCATCTGCGATGAACCGGTCTCGGCGCTCGATGTGTCGATCCAGGCGCAGATCCTCAACCTGCTCAAGAGCCTGCAGAAGGAATTCGGCATCACCTATCTCTTTGTTGCCCACGACCTGAGCGTGGTCGAGCACATCAGCGACCGCGTGGGCGTGATGTACCTGGGCAAGATGGTGGAGATGAGTTCGCGCGAAAAGCTCTTCCGCACACCCCTGCACCCCTATACGCAGGCGCTGCTCTCCGCCATTCCCGTAGCCGACCCGCGCCGCAAGCGCGACCGCATTGTCCTTACGGGCGAAATCCCATCCCCGGTGAACCCACCCTCCGGTTGCCGCTTCCACCCCCGCTGCCCGCTGGCAATTGACCGCTGCAAGGTGGAAGAGCCTGTCTTCGAAGAGAAGCGGCTCGATCACTGGGCGGCCTGTCATCTGGTGGAGCGGGTGGGTGGCGCAACGCCCGCCATGCACGGGCACACGAACCCTGCCGCTGCCGTTCCGGCCTAGGGTTATGCCTGCCGCATGTTAGCATTTTGTCGACTGCAGGCCGTACCCAATTGGGCTGCACGCGTGGCTTTCGCCCTCGCGAACTGGAACCACAGCCGGTTCTGGTTCGCTTTTGTTGTTCCGAACATAGTGACTCAATGGTATTTTGGTAATTCAGTACTTCCATACATCCAAAATTCCAGGACTACACCGCTCTCGACTCATTAAGAACATCCTATGTCTCGAACGACATTGCAGACGCTCGCGCTGTGGGTGGTGCTTGCGATGCTTCTCACCGCCTGCGTACAGCCTGTGCCGATTGCGCCTCCGGCAGCCGCACCCGCCGGCGAAGGGGCAGCGCCTGCAGCATCCGTCGCCGCCGCCGCTACGGGCATAGCGCAACAGGGTGACGTGTGGACGCGCACCACTTCCTCGGATGCGGGCAACCTGAATCCGATTCTCTCCGACAACACCGCCTCGAGCGACGTGAGCTAGCTGCTCTACGATGTGGGGCTGCTCGGCGGCGAACTTGAGACAGGCGCAATTACCTGCGACGATGCGCTCTGTGACACTTGGGCGACCTCCGACGACGGCCTTGTCTACACTTTCACGCTCAAGGATGGCTTCATCTGGAATGATGGCGCCCCCATTACAGCCCAGGACTTTGTCTATACCTACAACGCCATCAACAGCGACCTCGTCGAGTCGCCCCGCAAGTATCTGTGGGACAGCATCGAGTCGATTGCCGCGCCCGACGACAAGACCGTTGTCGTGACCTACAACACCCTGCGCTGCGATGCGCTCTACGATCTGGGCAACCCGCTCATGCCGGCGCACATCTTTGCCGCCGACTTCAGCGACATTCAGGAAAGCCCCGAGAACTTCGCCCCCACGGTCGGCTCTGGCCCCTTCAACTTCCAGAGCTGGCAGCGCGACGACAACCTGATCATCGTGCGCAACGAGAATTATTACCTCGGTGCCCCCAACATGGACGGCATGAACTACCGCGTGGCGCTCGATGCCGGCACCCGCCTGGCCATGCTCCAGAGCAAGGAGAGCGACATCCTGCGTGTGCAGCCCAACCAGATTGCCACGGTGGATCGGAACCGTCCTGTTGTCGGGAACCTTTCCCGGCTGCGCTGCTCTTGAATGCCTATGCTCCGTTACATCGTCAGGCGCTTGCTCCAGGCCATCCCCACACTCATCGGCGTCAGCATCATCACCTTCCTGCTGGTGAGCGCCGCTCCCGGCGACCCGATTACGCTGCGCACTTTTGACGACCCGCGCATGACCGCCGAAACCAAAGACATCGTGCGCCGCCAGTTGGGGCTGGACCAACCCCTGCCGCTGCAGTACGTCTCATGGTTTACAGGTTTGTCACTCCGCGGTGGTGACCAGGTGGCGAGCATGACCACGCCCAGCAACCGCTGCGGTTATGTGAGCGCGGTTGGCGTCACCGTGTGCGACAGCGGCGGCGGCATCATCCGCGGTGACCTGGGCACGAGCATTGACACCAAGCAGCCCGTGTGGCAGCGCATGGTGGAGCGTATGCCTGCGACGCTGCAACTGGGCATCGCCAGCCTCATCGTCTCGCTGCTGATTGGCGTACCGTTGGGCGTCATCAGCGCCGTCTATCGCGGCACCTGGGTGGACAATCTGGTGCGCTTCTTCTCGGTGGTCTTCCGCTCGGCGCCCGTGTACTGGATGGCGCTCATGCTCATCCTCGTCTTTGCCGTGTGGCTGGGCTGGCTGCCTTCGGGCGGGCGGCAGACCGTTTCGCTGAACATGCACTTTGACCTGTGGGATCGCATAGAGCACATGATTCTGCCCGTTCTCGTGCTCTCCTTCGGGCCAATTGCCTTCTTCAGCCGCATCATGCGCACGGAGACGCTTGAGGTCATCCACACGGACTACATTCGCACCGCCAAGGCCAAGGGGCTCGCCCCCAACAAGGTCTGGTTTCTGCATGCGCTGCGCAACGCCCTCATCCCGCTGATGACGGTGCTGGGGCCGGCGATCGTAGGCGTGCTCGCAGGCGCGGTCGTCACCGAGACCATCTTCGCGTGGCCCGGCATGGGTCGCCTGACGATTAACGCCGTCTATCAGCAGGATTACCCCATGGTGCTCGGCTCCGGCCTCTTCTTTGCCGCGCTCACCATCATCGGCTACCTGCTCACCGACATCTTCTATGCGCTGGTTGACCCGCGCGTGCGGCTTTCGTAGGCGAAGCGAGCATTCATGGCTGTTCAACAAACCACAGCAGGCGAACTGGTGCGCGGCGCCGGCGCCGCCGATATTCTCAAACGCAAGCCGCAGACCTACTGGAGCATGGCACGCACGGCACTCAGCCGCGACCGGCTGACCATCGTTGCGACGCGCTCGACCCCATGCTCAAGAACAAGAAGTAGACGCAAACACAATTTCTGAACGCAGAAACGGCGGGAACAGTGGAAACAACATGAACTGCCTTTCTTCCTGTTGTTTCCGTTGTTGCCGCCGTTACTGCGTACATGAATTGGTTGTCGTCCACAAGAGACCCTGCCCATGACGTACCGCCTGCGCACGGCCCTGCTGCGCATCATCTGTCTGCTCATGTTGCCTACGCTGGCGTGCAGCGCCAACCCTTTCCAGCGCACGCCCGCGCCGGAAGCGACGAGCGCGCCGCTGCCCGTCCCCATCACGCCAGTTGCCGAGGCGGCGACTGCGCCCGTTGACGCAGATGCGCCCCTGCGCTTCACCCAGGCGCTGGCGAACGACATTGACTCCTTCAATCCCGTGCTTGCCGCTGATGACTCATCGCGCACCGTGCAGGGGCTGCTGCTGCCGCGCCTCATCGAGCGCGACGCACAGACGGGCGCGCCTGCACCAACAGGCCTCGCAACAGGCTGGGTCTGGTCGCCCGACGGCGCAGCGCTCACCGTGACGCTGCGCAGCGACGTGCAATGGAGCGACGGCGCGCCGGTGACGGGGAGCGACGTTGGCTTCACCTACGCCGCGCTGGCGTCGCCAACCGTCAACAGCCCGCTGCGCGCGCTCGTGGACAATCTGCGCGCGATCACGCCAATTGGCGACGACACGCTCGTCTTCACGCTCAACCGGCCTGACTGCGCCTTTCTGCAGACGCTCATGCTGCCCATTCTGCCCAGCCACCTCTTCGCCGCTGACATGAGTGACATCACCACGAACGGCTGGAACGAAGAGCCCACTGTGGGCGCGGGGCCCTTCCTCTTTGCCGCGCGCGCCGCGCGCGAAACCATCACCTTGACGCGCAACCCCAGCTACTACAAGGGCGCGCCTGTCATCGAGAACTACATACTGCGTGTCATCCCCAGTTCCACCGTGCGCATGAGCGTCCTGCTGGATGGCGACGTGGATCTGGCCGATGATCTGCCGTCGCAAGCAGCCATGTTTGCAGGCGCGCGCATAGTCAACTTCCTGCGCGACAGCTACTCCATGCTCGCCATCAACCTGGCCGACCCCGCTGCGCCCCAGTCCGGCCGCAGCGAGGCGGGCTCGCTTCAGCCGCAGACGCCTCATCCTATCCTGGGTGACCTGCGCGTGCGCCAGGCGATTGTCCAGGGCATGGACACGGCGCGCCTGCTGCGCGAAAGCTATGGCGGCAACGCTGCGCCCATCGACTCGTGGGTGCTGCCCACCGTTCCGTGGGCCTACGCCGCTGATCTGCCCGCCGTCCCCTACGACGCGGCCGCCGCGCGTGCCCTGCTCGATGAGGCGGGCTGGCTCGTGACAGTGGGTAGCCCCATGCGCACGCGCGGCGGCGCGCCGCTTGCTCTCACCCTGATTACCAACAGCGACAACCCGTTGCGCGTGCGGCTGGCCGAGGCAATGCGCGACGCTCTCAACGCACTGGGCTTTTCCGTCACGCTGCAGGCGCTTCCCTTTGACGCAGCCTCCGCTGCCATTTTGGCGCAGCGCTACGACCTTGCGCTGCTAGGCTGGGAGCAGGTAGGGCCGGAGCCTGCCGCAGGTCCCTGGTTTGATTCGCGCGCAGACCTTCCGGGAACGGGCGTAAATGTGACCAGCTACCAGAATCCGGTTGTGGATACGCTCTTTGACGCCGCGCGCACAGTGCCCGCATGTGACCTGCAGGCGCGCGGTGACCTCTACCGGCAGATTCAGCGGCAGGTTGTTGACGCGGCGGCGTTGCTGCCGCTCAATGGCGTGGTCGATTATGTGGGCATCGGGGCCGAATGGCGAGGCATCAACCCAGGCCCCTGGGCGCTGGATGCGGGGATTGAGGGGTGGCAAAGGCCATAATTGATGATTGATGACTGATGATTGGCGCCGCATCTCATCCTGCAGCGCCAATCTTCAATCATCAGTCATCAATTATGGCCGTTCCCACTCTCCAATTTGCAGCACATCTCCCCCGCCCGCCACGGGCACGCGTGCGCCCGCTGCATCGTACCAACCGGTGACGAGGGCGTAGGGGCCCGGAGGCAGCGCTGCGGGCAGCGTGAGGGTAAAGGTGTCGGCGGTCGGCTCACCTGCGTGCCAGCCCGTAGTGGGGTAGAAGCCGCCCTCGGGCTGGTGGTCGTCCTGCGCCACGGGCAGGCCGTTGGGGCCGAGGAGTTGGACGAAGGCTGTGAGCGGCGCGTCGGTGGGGCCTGCCGCGGCCCACGTCAGTTGCAGAGTCAAGCGCGCGCCAGGCGTTAGCGTAGTGGGCAGGCCGGAGACATCGTGTAGGCGAGTGCCGTTGCTCCAGCCGCCCAGGTCGCCCTCAGCCGGCGGTCCCTGGGTGGTGAAGTATGCGAACCAGTCGAGCGGCTGCGTGGCGGGTGCACCTTCCAGGGGCGCGCCATCGGCGGCGGTGTAGGCGGCCACGTCAATGCGGTAGCGCTCATTGGCCAGCCCCGCGGGGATTGTCAGCACCTTTGTGTCGGGCAGGGGTGTCTCGAAAAAGAGCGTGGTGGGGATGACGCCGGCAGCGGGCGGGCCGTCGTCCTGCGCGATGATCTCGCCGGCGGCGTTGACAATCCTAACCGAAGTATTGATCTGCGCGTCAATGGGCGCAGCGCCCACCCACTCAAGCTGGATGGTGAGGGGCTTGTCGGGGCCAAAGTCCCGGTTGTGGCTCCATCCCACCAGTTCCAGCGGCCCGAAGCGCAGCGTGGGCGACAGCCCTTGCGTCTCCCACCAGGGGCTCGTCTCCTGCCAACCGTCGGCGCGCAGGGCCACAACGCCTTGCGCCTGTTCAACCACGTCGAACTGCGTGAGCAGCGTGTGCAGCGTCTCGCCGCTGTAGCGCGTGGCAAGTCGGAACGCGTCGCCCACGAACCAGGTGCGCGAGTGGCTGCGGATGACGGACTCAAGCGCGGCGGCGCTGTCGATCAGTGGTGCGCCCGTCCAGCGGTCCACCAGCGGCCCGCCCGCGCGGCGGATGACATACTCCTCATAGCCCTTCTCAATCGCATAGCCGTCGCAAGCGCCCAGCACCAGCGCGCATGCGGGGGGCTGGGGCGAGAGCACGGCGTCGCCCGGTTGGCGCAGCGCGCGCACGGTCTCGAGGACGCGGTCGTACCCTTCCACCTGCTGTGTGGCGACGGCACGCGCGGGCTGCGCCATCAGCACGACAATGCCCAGCGCGGCCGCGACGTAGGTGGGCGTTTGCGCGCGCCCAGGCAATTGCGCCACCAGCCACACAATCCCCGCCGCACCCAGCAGCAGCCAGAGCGGCTGCACAAGGAAGAGATAGCGCGGGTCGCGCCAGCTAGTGCCCACAAAGAGGAAGAGCACGCCCAGTGCAAAGAGCATCTGCAGGGCGTAGAATAGCGTACTTTGATGGAAGTAAGGCAGGGCGCGCAGGCTGCGGGTTCGCGTGGCTATGACAAGCGCCGCACCCAGCGCAACCAGCCCGGCCAGCGTCCAGGGCAGGCGGTCGGGGGCGACGAGTTGGGGCGCGTAGGTGCGCCAGGCGCCCGTCACGTCGAGCACCCATCCCACATAGGGGCGAGTGGCCTGAATCGTCTCGAAGTAACCCGGCTGCCCCCAAATCTCAATGGCGTAGCGTGCGCCCATGGCTGCCACGCAAAGCGTGTGGGCCACCAGCAGCGGGGGCTTCAGCAGCCGCCGCCACCCCAGCCAGATGAGCATGGCAAGCAGAATCGAGGGGTAGAGGAGCAACGCTTGCTCCTGCGAGTAGAGCGCCAGCACGTAGCTCAGCGCAAAGAGCAGCGGCGTGCGCCAGGCATGGCGCGGCGCGCTGCCAGGGGGCGTTGCATACGCGCGTATTGTCTCCCATGCCGCCCACAGCGCAAGCAGTGTGAAGAACTGCACCTGCGTGTAGAAACGGGCGCGTGCGCTCCACAGGATCGCCTCGGGCAGCAGCGCGAGCCCCAGCGCAGCCAGCCAGCCCACACGACAGCGCCAGCCGCGCCGCCCCACCTGCCAGATGAGCAGAATCGTTGCCAGCCCAAAGATCAGGCTCGGCAGCCGACCCACGCTGTAGCCGTCGCCAAAGAGCGCGCCTACGCCCGCCTGGAGATAGGAGGCGAGCAGACCACGCGTGTAGAGCACGCCGCTGGGCATGATCGGCACGCCGTGCGCCTGCACCTGGCGCGCCGCCCAGAGCGTCGTGAATTCGTCCACGTAAAGGCTAAGGCTGCGCAGCACATCCCAGCGCAGCCACGCGGCCAGCGCCAGCAGCAGCGCCAGGCCGAGGAGGGTGGCGGCGAGCGCTGTGCGCGTGCGTGGCTGCGTCGCAGGGGCCGCACTCATGGCAGGGTGAACTCGAGCACGGTGGCCGCGTCACCCACGGCGTCCGGGCTTGTGAGGGGCAGGCGAGTGCCCGTGTCCGGGTCATAGAGGCCCATCTGCACCATGTAATCGCCGGCGGGCGCAGCGGCGGGGAGTGTCACTGTGACCGTATCGCCAAAGCGCTGACCGGGAAGGATCAGGTTGGTGGCCGCGAAACCGCCCAGCGGCGGGCTGTCGTTGCCCGCCACCTGCGCGCCATCCGGCCCAATCACATGCGTGAAGAGCGTGTAGGGTGTGGCCGTGCGTGCCAGACTCTCCCAGTTGATCTTGATGTGCAGCGGCTCGCCCGCAAGCGGCTGAATCTCCAGCGCAACGCCATCCAGCGCCAGCACGCCGCCAAATTCCCAGCGCGTGCCTGCGCGCGCAGGTGCATCGCCAACCTGGAGCATGGCCACGGCGAGCGCATCGCCCAGCGGCGCGCCTGCAAGCGATACGGCAGGCAGCGTTTCCAGCGTGATCGGGTCATAGAAGCTGAGCAGCAGCTTGTAGAGCTCCGGCGGCGTGTCTGCCGGTATCCTCACCGTGTGGCCGTCGGGGCGCACCTCACGCACGGGCCATTCGGCTGTGGGCGCGCCCCACGGCCAGCCTTCGTTGCGCCAAATCTCGACGCCGTCCGCGCCCACCGCGCGCAGGAGCACGTTGTAGTTCAGTTCCATGGGGGCGCGCGCCTGCTCATAGAGCGTCGCCTGGCTCGCAGCGCCGGGCTGTACCCGGATTGGCTCCACGGTATAGGCCAGCAGCCGAATCTGCTCGCCAAAGTCGGCGGCGTTCTCCTTGGGAATGTCGACAAAGGCGGGCAGCGGCGCACCGCGCAGGTCATAGATGCGCGCCAGCTCCAGACCGCGGAACGTGACCGTATGCACGGGCGTCTGTGCGTCAAACCAGGCTACGGCCTCAAGTGAGGGTATTTGCCGCTGCCACTGGTTGACATATGTGACGGCATAGTCGGTGTCGAGCCACGCCATCACCGAACCGCTGCCCAGATTTGTGGCCTGGCCCTTGAAGTAGTACGAAAAGGGGCCGTCGTTGTACCAGGCGGCGGTGCGCAGATCCGCGGCGTCGGACTGCTGGTTGAGCCACTGCGCCGCTTCGTTCAGCCCTTCGCCCCAGCCGATGAAAAGGACGCTGGGAGCGTTGGCGCTGCCGCCCGTGAGCGGGTTGAAGTAGGTGAGGTAGTAGGGAAAGTGGATGGCCGCAAAGAGGGCGTGCAGGGTCAGCAGCCCCGCCACGGCCACGCCGGCCGTCCACTGTGTGGCTCGCCTGCCGGTTGCGCCTCGCCACGCCGCGACGCGCTGCCCAATTGCCCACCAGCCCAACGCCGCCACCACATCCAGCGCGAGGAACGCGGGCAGAATGTAACGGTCGAACTTCTTCGCACCCACCGACATGGCCAGCACAAAGACCAGCGCGAAGAGCAGCAGCGCTGAGGCGGCGCGGCGCACCATGGGTGATGCGAAAATCTGCCGCCTGCGCCAGCCCACGATGACTGCGGCCGCCAGCCCCACAATCACCCCCGGCGTCGTGCGGTAGAGCCATGCCACCGGATAGAAGAAATGGCCCGGGTCGGCCACGGGCTGCCCCATGAAGTAGTTGATGTTGGTGTGGCGCTCTACGTAGTCGCTCATTTCAACGGCCATGCGCGTAAGGGTGCTCACAGGATGCACCCACATGGAGGGCCAGAGGATGACAAAGGTGAGCGTGGCAATCACGCCCCACAGCACATAGCCGCCCGCGATGCGCCGCCATTGGTTGCCGCCCTCGGCGTGGCGGGTGCGGATGAGTTCAAGCGCAATCAGCAGCGCGCCTGTGGGAACAAGGAAGATGGCGGGCGTCTTGGTAAGCCACGCCAACCCCATGACGAAGCCCGACGCAAGCAGATCGCCGCGCCGTCGCCCCGCATAGAGCCATGACAAATAGAGCAGCAGCGCCAGATAGGTGAAGCCAGCCACGAAGCCGTCGGGGTGGAGTTGGCGCGAAAAGCCAATCGCGAAGGGATCCCACGCGACAAAGAGGGTGGCAAGAATGGCGGCCCCCGTGCCAAAGAGGCGGCGCAACGGCAGAAAGCCCAGTGCAATCGTGAGCGCCACGCCCAGCACAATCCACCAGCGCCCGGCGGTCATCATCTCCAGCGGCGAGATGGTGCTGTTCTCGGCCAGCCACGCCTCAATATGCTCCGCCTCCCAGGTGAACTGGCCGGGGGCGCGCGCCGCATAGTCGGGCATCTTCTGGAGGAAACCGAGCGAACCCGCCGCCATTACGGTGACGCCCGGATGCTCGCGCTGGAAGGTGTCCGCCAAATCGCCGTGGCTGATGGCCTGGAGGAAGTTGCCCGAGCGAGCCAGCCACTTGCGCTCGTCGGTGCTCACGAAGGTGTCCAGCGCGAGCACGCGCGGCAGCCACGCAGCCAGGAAGAGCAGCAGCAGGATCAGGGCAGTCCGCAGGCGGGGTGAATGGATGCGCATGGGTTCCTACACCGCCGCCCGCGTGTAAGAAAACCCCGACGCAAAGGCGCAATGGCGCAAAGGTTCGCAAAGAATAGCAGAAGCAAGCAAGGTAGTTCTTGTTTTTGCTTTTCTTTGCGAGCCTTTGCGCCTTTGCGCTCTTGCGTCGAGGTTTTGCATTTGTGCTATTCCGGTGCGTCGCCAATGCGGATGTCGGTGACGTGCACCTGCGAATCCACCGGCGCGCCGCTTGCGTCCAGCACGGAGAGACGATCCCCCGTCTCCTCGATGTAGAGGCCCGTAAAAAGGGGATAGAGGCCGTCGGGTGCGTCGGCGGCTACGGGCACTACATAGCTGTCGGTAATTAGTTCGCCGGGGTCCCACTGGTCGGTGTGGCGATCCTCGCACACAGGGTAACCGTCGCGTTGCGCAATCATGGGGCTGTCGCCAAAGTAGACCTGGTTGAAGACCTTGTAACTCTCCTCGATGGGTTGTTGCGCGCGCCAGTAAAGGGTGAGGCGGAAGCGGTCGCCGGGGCGCAGGGTCTCGGGCGCTTCGATATTGTAACCCTCGAGCACGATCTTGTTGTCAAAGTTGGCCCCGATTGGTGTCATCGTCTTGGGGTCTACGGCCGGATAGGTAAGCGGGATCAGCGGGCCGGCGTTGGCATCAAAGGACGCGGCGTACGCCTCCTGGGCAAAGATGGGGAGGCTCTCCCTGGGCGTCGCGGTGGGGTTGTCCAGATTGATACCGGTGCGCTGGTAGATAATCATCTTGTCAACGCCGCCTACTTGCACACGTCCCCACTTCTCGAAGCCCGCGCGCAGATAGCCTTCCATGTTGCGCTGGTCACGGTTGCTCCACGGCTCCAGGTTGCGGATCTCGAAGAACCACTGTGCGTCGCGGCTGCAGCGCTCAACGCCGCGCCCGTACCATGCGGGCACCCACGCTTCCTTTTCGCTGCTGTCAAAGGGGCCGCTGATGACACCCGTGCGGTAGAGTTCACCCACGACCTTCCAGCCATTGTCCAGCGGGAAGCCGAAGATGGCCTTGTCATCGGGCTCGTCGTACACGGTCCAGTAACCTGCGGGGCGCTGCGTGTCGTAATTGAAGAGCACCTCGTCGCGGCTCGCGAACATGCGGAAGGAATAGAAGCTGAGGAAAAGAATCAGCGCGCCCGCCGCACCTGCACCAAGGATGCGCGCCGGGCGTGCGCCCATGCGGTCTTGAAGGCAGAGCCAACCGCGCGCGGCCACATCACCCGAGAGCAGCATCCACGGCATGAAGAAGGTGTAGACGTGGGTGCGCGGCTTTTCGGTGAGGAAGAGCGCGAGCACCATGGTCACGCCGAACCAGAGCCACACGGCGCGCCGCTCGGCGCGCTGGCGCGGGCTAAGGATCACCAGCCCCAGCAGCAGCGTTATGGGGACAACGACCCAGTCCGTGCCGCCCGAGCCGTCGGCCGACGCGCCGAGGGTGGCCCAACTTGGGTTCCACAGACTGAGGGCGGCAAGCGCCACGGCCGCCAGCGACAGAATCAGCGCAACCGCGCGATGCCAGCCGCGTACGAAGACGCCCACCATACCCGCGACGGTGAGCCCAATCAGAAGCAGCACGGCGTAGGTTGTGCTGTAGAGCGTCGTGCGGATGAAGACATCCGCAAGATTATTGTAGGGGAAGGAGTTGCCGATGCGGCGGTCGGTGAGGTAGGTATAGGTCGCGCCAAAATGGGGGTTGAGTACATAGGGAACATAGAACACGCCCAGCAGCAGCGCGCCCACGCCTGCGGCAATGACCGTCGCGCCGGCAACCGCGCGCCACCGCGCCCGCTCGCGCCATGCGAGCACGGCCAGGAGATATGCGGCGGGGATTGCCACGAGCACGCCCTCATAGTGTGAAAGGATGCCCGTGGCAATAAAGAGTGCAGCCATGCTCAGCCACGGCGCGAGTGCACGCGGCTTCTGCACCAGGCGCACGATCACCAGCAGCGCGCAGATGGACATGAGCAGGACGATGCTCTGGTACTGCACAATGCGCGCAAAGCCGATAAAGTAGCCGTCGAGCATGACGAAGACGGCGGCCAGCCAGCCCGCCAGCGGCGAGTAAATGCGCCAGCCCAGCAGCCACACAGCAAAGAGCGCCACCACGCTCGCCAGGGCAAAAGGCAGGCGCGCCGTCGCCTCGTTCAATGTGCCCGTTGCGCTGTAGAGCGCCGTAGGCAGCAGAATCTCCGTGGGCCCCTTCTTGTGGAGCATGAGCACATCGTCGTAGCCCTGGATGACGGCCGCGGCGCGCAGCGCGGCGCGCGCCTCATCCCCCTGGAAGTCGGTGTAGCCCAGATTGGTGAAGCGCACAGTGCTGCCCGTGACCAGCAGCACGAGTGCGCCGGCAAGCAGCCAGCGTTTGTCCATCCCGGCCCACTCGCGGGGCGTGGCGGGCGCCGGCGTCTTTGCGCGCAGCCAGGCGATGGTCAGCAGCACGAGCAGGAGGAGGTCGAAGGCTAGCAGTGTCTGCCACTGGTACAGGTTGCCCGGTAGATAACTGAGGCCAAGCATGATGACGACCATGACGCCATATCCCGCGGCCACGCTGTAGAGCGCGCGCTCCCAGAGGCTGGGCGGCGCGTCGCTGCGCGCCACCACGGCCTCAACCAGCAGCAGGCCAGGCAGCAAACCGGCCAGCAGCAGCATGGCCGCAGCCTGGACAACCAGATCTGGCGGGAGGAGGATAAGCAGATGGGCAGCTGCGGCCGCAGCCAGCACCCAGAGCAGAGATTTGCGGTTCAAAGGCGTTTACGATTTGAGGAGATGCGCACCAATGTCTGGCGCGCGCGTCGGGATGCCATAGGAGGCCATTGTAGCACGCGCGCAGTTCAGCGCCTGAAACAACAGGAGAGCGACACAGAGGCATACAGGCACAGAATGACGCAGAGGAATGCGACTTGCCGTACACGGGCACGGCTTACCGTTCTCTGCGCCCGTGCGTCGCTCTCTGCTTCTTACTGCGGTAGCCCAGTCGTCGTGTCGCGGTACCACCAGACGCGCACCGCGGCATCTCCCAGGCGGTCGTAGTAGTCCACAGTCACCGTATGATCGCCGCCGCCCACGCCGATAAAGCGGTTGCGCATTTCGCCATAGCCGTCGCTCCACTTGTCAATCACCACCGTGCTGTCCAGCGTCACGCGTATGCCGTCCTGCCCCTGCGCCTGGAAGATGTAGTTGCCGTCGTCAAAGCGGAAGGTCCCCACCCAGCGCGCCGTCCAGTTGGCCGCGGGCGCACCTGTAGGCGAGCCGATGCCCCAGTTGTAGTCAAGGCGATAGGCGCCGCTGTCGGGCTCCATGCGCGCCATCGCACCTGTGGGTATGTTCGGCAGCCCGGCATAGGCGGCCTGCCAGCGCATGGGTTGTGCCGCCTGCCACGCAAAGCGCAGACGCGCCGCACCCGCCACTTCGTTGTACTCAACGCGCAGGTCATGCGCACCGCTCAGGGGCACGCCCAGGCGGAAGCTTTGCGTGCCGGCATTGTTCCATTGGTCGAGCAAGTTCACGCCGTCGAGCAGGAAGCGAATACCGTCGTCGGCCTCTGCGCTGAAGAAGTAGAAGCCGGGCGCAAAATCCACGCGCCGCTCCCAGGCAATGGAAAAGTAGTCGGCGGGCATCCCGGCACGAGGCGTGCCGGCGCCCCAGTTGGCGCCGATCTCCGCCAGGTCATCCACAAACGCAGGTGCGCCGCGCAATTGCGCATTGGTGAAATAAAGCGTGCGCCAGCCGCGAAAGGTATAGGGCTGCGCCGTGGGCGATGGAATCGGCGTAGGCGTGGCCGTGGGCGATGGCGTGGGCTGCGCTGCCAGCACCACAGGCGCGTCGGCAACCTGCCCCACGACGTTGACAAAACGGGGCTCAATCCAGCCGGTTGCGCCCGGACATTCAAGGCGTATCCAGGTGGCAGCGGCGTTGCGCCCGCTCACGGGGCAGCGCATGCCCGCAGTAATTTGCCCGGCACGTGCATAGCCATTGCCGGGCCCTGTGAACAAATTGACGGCGTCAAAGCGCGCGATGACCATCAACGGGGCAGGCGTGGCTGTGGGCGGCCCCGAGGGGACGGGTGCGGCTTCGGCCGCCACAATCGAGGTGACGATGATGTAGGCGAATGGATCACTGCCGGGCAGAGGCGTTGGCCCGCCCGCCGTGTAGAGCGTGCCCCACACCCTGACTGTGGCGGGCGCTGCGGCGGCCAGGGCTGCCACCTGGCGCGCGAGCGCAGGCGTGGCGGCTACCAGGATGTAGCGACTACCCGCGGGCGTGCGCAACTGGTCGCCACCTTGTTCAAGCGTACCGAGAAGGCCGTAGACCTGCTGCGCGGTGCGCACAGGCGTGGGGGTTGCGCCGCTGGCGCCCGAAATCACCGGCAAATAGATGGAGGCTGCGGGCGGAGGCAGCGGCTGCACCGGCAGGAAGGTGGAGACGGTGGCAACGGGCGTCGGCGTGGGTGCTTGCGCACGCACCATGGGGGCTTGCCAGCCAAGCAGGGCAAGCGCGACGAGCAGCGCGGCCGGCCGCAGAGAGCTGCGGCCGGCGCGTGGATTGTGGCCCCGCATGAAGTGGCGCATGGTTGATTGCCATTTTACCACCGCGTCGCGCCGCCTTGCTGGACGCAGCGCCGGGCTGTGACGCCGCTCTTGCGCACTCGGGAAAACAAAGGGCGGCGGTTTGCAGACCGCCGCCCCCATGAATCTTGCTGCTTCAACCAGCCTTACTGCGGGAAGTTGATGGTCATGCCAAAGTCGGCGGCCTGGATGGTGGGCAGCAACTGCTCCGCCAAATCCAGAATGCCCGCAACCTGGGGGTTGCCGCCCGTCAACTGGTCCATCACGCCCGAATTCTTGAGGAGTTGGATCAGGTTGGAGACCTCACCGCTGCCCCAGGTTATGGTGGGCAGCGCCTTGCCATTGAGGCTGAAGTTGATGCCTTCCTCATTCGTGGAAATGCCTATTGTCTTGAGGCCGGCGGCGCCCGCGCTCTGCACCAGTTCGGCGGGAAGGTCAAAGCCATCCCAGCCAATCGGGAGCGTCTCCTCCCAGGCGGCGGCGTCCTTGCCTTGCACCGTCCATGTGCCGTCGGGCTGGTAGTCAACCGAGAACTTGATGGTGGGGAGATCGCCCACGCCGGCGGCAAAGGCCTGTGTGGCCTGCTGCGTGCGTTGGGCAATCTCGCCGGCCATTGGATCAACCAGCGGGAGCGAGGCCTCACCTGCGGCCAGCGGGAAGCGCAGCACGATGCCTGTATTGAAGTTGCCCGCCAGCGGCAGCAACTTGCCCACGCTGCCCAGGTCCGCACCGAGCAGGCCCAGTTGCTCCTGCAAATTGGCCAGCACTTCGGGGTTCCAGCCCAACGAGGGTACACGCAGGCCGTTGACAAGAATATCCAGCCCCTTGTCGGTATTGACAAGCTGAACGTGCTGGATGTTGTACTGCTCCATGGCCTCAACGGTTGCGACGCCCAGGCTCAGGTCGGGGAGCGACTGGCCAATCAGCATGCCGGCCTGACTCACAGTCATACCGCCGATGGTGCCCACGCCGTCCGCATTGAAGTCGACATAGATGGCAGGCAGATCCACCACCACATCGGACGCGCCGGCCGCGCGCGCAACGTCGCCGCCGCCGGCGCGTGGGCCGCAGCCCGCCAGCGCCAGCAGTGCAAAGAGCATGAGGGGCAGGATGACCGTCAACCGTCTCACCTGTGTGAAGCGCGTCAGCATTGGGAGTCTCCTTGGATCTGGATGGTTACGAGAGCAATTTGTCGGGCCTGCGAAACAGCTGTGTCAACATGATGTCGAGCGCGAACCGGATGCATGCGGCGCGGCGCGCCACTAACCTGCGAGGAGCCACCAGGCAAAAGCACAACGGCCCATGCCAAACGGTTTTGCTAGCCAAAAACCAGGGTTATGCTGGGGATACGGGAACGGTTGATCCCGCTCCTGTGGCTATTCTAGCACAAGCGCAGGGCCGCGCCAACGTGGCATCGAGGCCTGGTGGCAGCCAAGGGTGCTGAATGCCGGCGGGCTTATCCGAGGCATCAACTACGCCAACAGGGGGAGTTCACGGGTTGATACCAACGCAGATTCACTGCTTGAAATGGCGCGTGAGCGCATTTGCTCACGGTGCGCGCCACGCCCGCGCTCTTCATGCCCGCCATGGATGCGCTGCACGGCTCCATGGGCGCGGCCACAGCGGGGGACATGCTGATCGCAATTTCGCGCGGTGGTGCTTCGAGCGAACTCAATGACCTGGGCGGCCGTCTGCAGGAAGCCGGCGTCGTGCCGGTTTCGCTCACGACTGCACCTGCATCGGCGCTCGCACAGATGGCCGACATCAGCGTCATCCTTACCAACCCGGCTGGCGCAGACCCGGGCGAGGTCATTGCCATGGGCAGCACGCTGGCCGTGGGGGCGTGGGGCGATGCACTGGCCTATGCGCTCATGGTGCTGCGGGCGCACTCCTGGGAGCAGGTGCTGCACAATCATCCGGCGGGGGCGGTCGGCATGATCACCCAGACGCCTGTCGCACTGTCCCGGCCAAAGGAATGAGCGCAAATGCGCACACAGAGGCCGCCTGCCCAAGCAGGCGGCCTCTGTGTGATCTCGCCATCATTCATCTCGGTCTCCTTGCGAATAAGGGGGGAGATCGTTGAGTCACAGCCCAACTGATTGCGACTTGTCACAGGGTGCGCTGCAGTAACGGGGCAACGAACTTAGCATGACTCGGACGCGGTGCAAAGAGGCAATTTGCCGTGCCAAAATTGAATTGACCAAGGGTGCACGCACGAGTTGTCAGGTTGGTTGGCGGTGGTAGGAACGAGCGAGTTT
>CAYRVP010000053.1:0-25219 GCA_964427845.1 uncultured Caldilineaceae bacterium | reverse complement strand
CCGTCAGCGACGTCTTGCCATGGTCAATGTGGCCAATCGTGCCGATATTGACGTGTGTTTTGTTTCGCTCGAATACTGCCTTGCCCATGACCCGTCTCCTTATGAGAGGTACCGAGCCAATGCTCGGGTTGTCCGCACGTGCGCAGTGGCCCAGAGGCTTGCGCACATCCTATTGCGCCGTAGCGCTCGTGCCATTCGGCACAACTGCACCGCCAGGTGTTTCGGCGGTGCAGCCTAAAGCTGATTTGCTGGTTGCGCACGCTGCATTGATTGCCGCATTGACGACACTGCGCACGAATCGTGCACGCAACCGCAACAGTATACAGGAGGTCACTTCGGCTGACAAATCCGGTGCCACCCGAATTGCACAGCACTCCGCGCACAAAGGCCGGTTGCTATGCCAGCCCCTTGAGCACCTTCTCGGCAATTGACTGGCTCACCGGTGCGTACTTGTCAAACTCCATGGTGAAGTTGCCGCGGCCGCTGGTCTTGGAGCGCAGGTCCGTCGCATAGCCGAACATTTCACTCAGGGGCACGTGCGACCGAATCGCCTGCGCATTGCCGGGGCGCGTGTCCATGCCCTCAATTGTGCCGCGGCGGCTGGAGATGTCGCCCACCACATCGCCCACATACTCTTCGGGCACGGTGGACTCCACCTTCATAATCGGCTCAAGCAGAATCGGGCCGGCCTTCTGACAGCCTTCCTTGAAGGCCATGCTGCCTGCGATCTTGAAAGCCATTTCGCTCGAGTCCACATCATGGTAGGAGCCATCCACCAGCGCCACCTTGATATCGACAACCGGATAGCCGGCCAGCACACCGCTGCTCAGCGCTTCGGCCACACCCTTGCCCACGGCGGGGATGAACTCCTTGGGCACCACGCCGCCGACGATCTTGTCCTGAAACTCAAAGCCCTTGCCCGCTTCGTTGGGCTCAAGCTCCAGCCACACGTGGCCATACTGGCCGCGACCGCCCGACTGGCGCACGAAGCGTCCTTCCACGCGCACGTGGCGCGTAATCGTCTCGCGATAGGCCACCTGCGGGCGACCCACATTGCACTGTACGCGGAATTCGCGCTTGACGCGATCCACAATAATGTCCAGGTGCAACTCACCCATGCCCGAAATGACTGTCTGCCCGGTCTGGTCGTCATACTGCACGCGGAAGGTGGGGTCCTCTTCGGCCAGCTTGATGAGCGCCTCGGTGAGCTTGTCCTGGTCGGCCTTGGACTTGGGTTCGACGGCTACCTTGATGACCGGCTCGGGAAACTCAATCGTCTCGAGAATGATCTCACGGTCGGGGTCGCACAGCGTCTCACCAGTGAGCGTATCCTTGAGGCCAACCACGGCGGCGATGTCGCCCGCCTCGCACACCTTGATCTCCTCGCGCTTGTCGGCATACATCTGCACCAGACGGCCAATGCGCTCGCGCTTCTGGCGGTTGGGGTTGTAGACCATGCTGCCCGCCGCGAGCGTGCCCGAGTAGATGCGGATAAAGGCCAGGCGGCCGATAAACGGGTCAGTCATGATCTTGAAAACCAACGCCGAAAAGGGCGCACTCGGGTCAGCCGCACGCACTTCTTCCAGACCCGTGTTGGGATTGACGCCCATCATGGGCTCCACATCGACCGGGCTGGGCAGGAAGCGCACGACAGCATCCAGCAGAGGCTGTACGCCCTTGTTGCGCAGCGCGCTGCCCGCCATAATCGGCACAAGCTTGTTGTGGATGACGGCGCGCCGCAGCGCGGGTGCAAGTTCGGCGTTGGTGATCTCTTCACCTTCAAGAAACTTGAGCGTGAGATCTTCATCGGTTTCGGCAATGCGTTCGACCATCGTCTCGCGCGCCGCTTTTGCCGCCTCGAGGAACTCGGCGGGAATCGCCTCGATCGTGGGCTTGGCGCCCAGCTCATCGCTGTAGACCTGCGCGTTCATCTCGAAGAGGTCAATCACGCCGCGGAAGTTCTCCTCGCGGCCCAGCGGCAACTGGATGGGGAGCGGGTTGGCGCCCAGCCGATCGATAATCATGTCGACGGTGCGCTGGAAGTCGGCGCCCACGCGGTCCATTTTGTTGACGAAACAAATGCGCGGCACCTTGTAACGATCAGCCTGCCGCCACACGGTTTCGGACTGGGGCTCCACACCTGCGACCGCATCAAAGACAACTACACCGCCGTCGAGCACGCGCATGCTGCGCTGCACTTCGGCCGTGAAGTCAATATGCCCCGGCGTGTCGATGATGTTGATCTGCACCTCTTCGCCGGTGGCGCTGTCCTTCCACGTGGTGGTGATGGCTGCCGCCGTAATCGTAATGCCGCGCTCGCGCTCCTGCACCATCCAGTCGGTCACCGCGGTGCCCTCGTGCACTTCACCCATGCGATGGATGCGCCCCGAGTAGAAGAGGATGCGCTCGGATGTCGTCGTTTTGCCTGCGTCAATATGCGCAATAATGCCGATATTGCGCGTCTTGTCCATCGGGAAGTCGATGCTCATATCCCTACCCTGCTCCGTTCCTTGCCCTGTTCCGTAGGGACCTGGCCAACTAGCCCCGGTTGCTGATTCGCACTTCACATGCCGCTACGAAGACCGTGCGGCCGTGCAATCTATCTGCGTACATGCGCCCGCCTGGCCGCTGCAGAGAGCCGGCGGGCGGCGGGCAAAACAATGCGGCGGCTGATCCTTGCCGCGTAGTCCTTGCTGCGCCCAGAGCCCGGCAACCATCGTGCGCCCACGTGCGCCGCAAGAGCGCAGCAACGGGCAAAATGGCTGTACAGGGCGGGCAGCGTGAGCAGGGAGCGGTTTGGCTCAGACGCCGCAGTCGTGATCGAAACAGACAGCCATCGGCATTGCGGCCGCCGCGATTGCGGCGGTACGCATTCCGGCCTCTGGCATCGTCCGATACGCCCGAGTGGCGATCTTAGTAGCGGAAGTGGGCGAAGGCCTGGTTGGCCTCGGCCATCTTGTGTGTCTCTTCGCGCTTCTTGACGGTATTGCCTTCGTTGCGGGCGGCGTCCATAATTTCGCCCGCCAGGCGCTGCGCCATGTCCCGGCCACTGTGCTTGCGCGCGTTCTCAATCATCCAGCGCATTGCCAGCGCCATGCGCCGGCTGGCGCCAATTTCCACCGGAATCTGGTAGGTTGCACCACCCACTCGGCGGGGCTTGACCTCTACCAGCGGCGTTGCGTTCTTGAGGGCTTCTTCGAAGACCTCCAGCGGTGGGCGCTTGGTGCGCTCCTCCACCTGGTCAAACGCATCGTAGACGATGCCGGCGGCGAGGCTCTTCTTGCCGCGCTCCATGACATTGTTGACAAACTTGGCGACCACCTCGCTGTTGTAGCGGGGATCCGGCGTCACCGGCCGTGTTTCAGCCCGATTTCTGCGCATGAATGTTCACTCTCTTGACGTGCAACGCAACGTGTCTCTGCGTGTGATATCAGTTCGTGCAGCGCCGGCTACCCAGCGCAGCCTCTTTAGCGCTTGCCCTTTGTGGCAACTACCTGGCCCGGCTTGGGGCGCTTGGTGCCATACTTGCTGCGGGCACGCTTGCGCTTGTCAACGCCCTGGCTGTCCAGCGCACCGCGCACAATGTGATAGCGCACACCAGGCAAGTCCTTGACACGACCGCCGCGCACCAGCACCACGCTGTGCTCCTGCAGGTTGTGTCCCTCGCCGGGAATGTAGGCTGTCACTTCAATGCCGTTGGTCAGACGCACGCGGGCCACCTTGCGCAGCGCCGAGTTCGGCTTCTTGGGAGTGGTGGTGCGCACCTGCGTGCAGACGCCGCGCTTCTGCGGGTTGCCCGTGGGGACACGCGTCGACCGCCCTGTGATTGAGTTCTTGTTCCACCGAAGCGCAGGGGCCTTCTCTTTGCTCGGCTCGCTCTTGCGGCCCTTGCGGACCAGCTGATTTATGGTGGGCAAACGATTCCTCCGTTGCGCTCCAGGTGATGGCTGATATCCCTTTCGGGACGCGCATCACGTTGCTGATGTACTGCTCTCGTGCAAATGCGTATGAAAACCGGCGCGCCGCGCCGGTATCTTCTCGAGCATACAAAAATGGTGGACAGGCGTATGCGCCCACGAACAGTGAGTGTAGCACAGCCACTCGGGCACGGTCAAATCTTTGCACGCCAAAACGAATCTACGACGGCGAACAACGGCATTTGACACAGCAATCACACCATCATCGCGATGGGTTCGCCCTCCAGCGTGACGTACTGCTTGAGCAAATCGGCGGTGAGGCAGGAATGGATTGGCAGCACCGCCACCAGGTCGCCCACGCGCAAAGACGCCAGATGTGCGGCAAAGGCGTGCGCGTCGGCGGCATGCAAAATGCCGTGCTCCTGCGAGAGCGAGCGCAGGTGCACGCCCGGCCAGGCTGCACCCCAGCCATCTGCGCCCAGCGCCGCCGCGTGACCAAAGTCGGGCGCACCATCGACGCCGCGCACAAAATCCTTGGAAAGGTGCACCGCACCCCCATAGAGAATCACCTCGTTGCGCGCTGGGTAGATGGCCACCACCGGGCAGGCGACAGCCACGGCGATCTCCGCTTCGCTACATGCGCCAATTGTGTGCTGCGTCCAGTCGTAGAAGATGAAGTTGCCGGGGCGCATTTCGTCGACAGTGCCCAGGTCGTCCACCACGCTGCAAATTGGTGTGTCGCCGATGCTCAGTTCCAGCCCCGAAAAGCCGGCTGTAACGAGGGCGGCGCGCAGTGCTGTCAGCGCGCCCATCGTCTCGGCGTGCAGCGCGCAAAGTGCGGCGCTCCCCTGGAGTGCGTAACTGTGCCCCGTATGCGTGAGCAAGCCGCGTACGTGCAGCGCAGGATACGCAGCGGCCGCACGCAACAACTCTGCACAGGCCTGCACGTCGGCGACCTCAATGCCGCTGCGATGATAGCCCGTGTCCACCTCAAGCCACAGTTCCACCGACTGCACAATCGCGCCGGCAATTGCCTCAACGGCCTCCACCGAATCGACCAGCAGCCCCAGGCGCACTCGCGCGGCAAGACCGGCCATTTCCGGCAATTGACGCACGTTTACCGGAAACGCAATTGTGATGTCGTTCCAGCCGGCGTCGGCAAAGTAGCGTGCCATGCGCACGGAGGAGACGGTTATCGCGCCGACGCCTTCAGCCCGAAACCAGGCGCCCATGGCGGCTGACTGGTGCGTTTTGAAGTGGGGCCGAAAGCGGATGCCCTGCCGCCGCGCGCGTGCCGCCATGCGCGCAATGTTGGTGCGGGCGCGCACTTCGTCGAGCAGCAGCGTGGGGGTAGTGACTTGGGCCAAATCGAGCATGAGGCGATGACTCCGGCTTTGTGGTGCGTGTCATGGCAAAAGAAACGGCCCGGCGGCAATTGCCGCCGGGCCATGTCAAACACTGCAAGCGTGCTACAACAACTAGCTACCGAGACCAACCGTGATCGAACCAGCGTCGGTCGCCACGTCCACGGCAACACCCAGGCTCGGGTCACCCAGCGCGCGGTTGACGGCGCCATTGACAACGTCCAGGAGCGGGCCCATGACAGCAGCGCCACCGACGGCGGCTTCGCTGACATTGACCTGCACCATGTTGTCAACAACTGCCAACGTGCCGGCCAGGCGCACGGGGGCGGTCAACATGCCGCCTGCGGTCGGGGTGAGTTCAATGAAGACCTCATTGCCCGGCTCAAACCAGACCTTGATCTCGTCCAGAGGCAATGCACCACCGGCGTTCTGCTTTGTGAGGTAGGTCACGAAGCTGGAGAATTCGGCTTCGGACCATGTGACGGAACCCATCATCAAGCCGGCCATGCCCATGTCCTGCGCAACCAGTGCTGTGTCTACGTCGGTCGTGATCTCACGATCCGGCCAACTCATGTCGCCTGCCGCCACACAACCAGCCAGGCTTGCGAGAACGATCAGGAGAGCCACCAGTACCAGCCCGAGTCTACGAAACTGCATAGATACCTCCCTTTGGGTAAAGATTGAATTAGGTGACTGGGAATCTTTAGTACAGCAATCGGAATGCAGACGATGAGTGCCTGCATTACGAAATTGCCTCGCTAAAAGCCCGACTTGCAGATATTTACGTCACCTGCAAAGCGGACAGTATCGAGCGTTGAAAAGGCCATGCAAGGGGGCGAGGGTGTTCGTGACGCTGCGGACGCAATAACACCCGTTCACAGTCTCCACAAACTCGCGGCCCCAAGGTGCGGCTCTATTGCAAGGTGCGGTTCTGTTCGTTCATGCTGTGCGACTTGTGCTGTGCGACTGCATTATAGCACGTTCGTCAATCATACCGCAGCCACGCAAGTCAAGAAATCGCCGTGTGCGGTACAACCTCAACGCCGGCTGACGAAATTAGGCACCTTGCAGCGATGGCAGCGGCGGGAGAACAACGCCTGGGCGCTGCAAGCTGTGCGGCCGGTTTTCCGGGTCATTTGGGCTGAGGGCAGTATAACACTCCTCGAGGCAGCGCGCAACTGCCCATTTCACGCACAGACTTGCAAGAGGCAAGAATTCCTGATTCACAGAGCGCGAATGCCCCTGCCGCGCAGGCGCCTACTCCTGAAATGAGGCGCTTCTCTGCTTCAATCACCTTCTCATACGCTAACCTGACGATTGGTCGCCTCTCATCAGCGTAGGCAAGTCGTACAGCAAAAAGCAGGCTTAAGGCAATATGGGTGCATCCGGTTTCACGGCAGATTCATAGCCTTCAAGCACAGTGTAGAGAACCTCGTCCAGAAAATGGTCTATCCACTGTGCCACGCGCATGTCGTCGGCGTCGGGTGCACCCGACTCATTGCTATGCACGGCGTGCAGCAATTGCCCGCGGAAGAACTGGACGGCGCGCCCGGTTTCGGCCAGGTTCACGCCGCTGAGCGCCGCCTCGCGCCCATATTCCCAGCCCAGGCGTTGCCCCTCGGCAAGGGTGCGCTCGCGCTGCGCCGGCTTAAGTACATAGGCCAGCGCCAATCCAAAGAGTTGGCGGCCGCGCTGGCGACGCGCGTCGTTGTCTTCACCGCCAAAGCCCTCACGCCAACCGGGCCTCTGCGCCGCCGTGCTTTCGAGCGATGCACGCACGCGCACCAGCGCAGTCTCTATTACGGCGGCGGCGTTGGGAGGCGTGCTGTGGGCGCTGCGCTCCTCCAGGAAGCGACGCAAGTCGTCGGCGGAGAAGCGGCGATGGCCGCCTGGCGTGCGGAATGTCGGCACCTCACCCCGATCAGCCCAGGCGCGCAGGGTTGTGAAATGGATGCCCAGAAAGTCGCTCGCTTGCTTGAGCGTGAGCCAGCGCGGTTCGGTTGGGGGTGCGCTGGCTGGCAGGCTGGATTCGCTCTCCATCATCAAAATGCTCGTTTCGCAATCTACAGTGTCGTCACCGGGTCGATGTCCACGCGCCAGCCGTGGGGAAAATCAAGCCGGCGCACAATCGCGGCCGGGTCATGCGCCAGCAGGAGAATCTGCCAGCGATAGTAACCGCGGCTGCGCGCAAAGAAGGCAGGCGCAGGGCCAAAGACGCGCGTTTCGTCCTCCAGCGCGAGGGCCTTGAGTTCGGCCTTGAGTTCCACCGCCAGCCGCTTGGGCTCCGTGCGCGCCTTCTGGGGATTCTTCTCCCAGAAGACAAGGCGCGCCATGCGCCGCAGGGGCGGGTAGCCTTGTTCGCGCCGGAAGGCAATCTCCTTCCGGTAGAAGGCGTGATAATCGTGCAGCACCGCGGCCTGAATTGCGTAATGCTCAGGCGTGTAGGTCTGAATAACCACGCGCCCGCCGCGGCGGCTGCGCCCGGCGCGCCCCGCCACCTGTGTCAGCAATTGGAAGGAGCGCTCGCCGGCGCGGAAGTCGGGCAGATGCAGCCCCACGTCGGCGGAAATCACGCCGACAAGCGTGACCAAAGGCAGGTCAAGCCCCTTGGCAATCATCTGTGTGCCCACCAGCACATCGGCCTCGTGCGCGGCAAAGCGCTGCAGTATCGCCTCATGGCTGCCGCGCGCGCCCGTGGTGTCGGCGTCCCAGCGCAGCAGCCGTGCGCCGGGCGCAACCTCATGGACACGCCGCTCAATCTGCTCGGTGCCGCTCCCAAAGTAGCGAATGCGCGCGCTCTGGCATGTGGGGCAGCGCTCGGGAATGGGCGTGCGTTGGTTGCAGCGATGGCAAACGAGTTGCTTGACCCCTTCATGATAGATCAATGGCGCTTCGCAGGTGGGGCATTGCGCCACGTAGCCGCAGTCGCGGCACATGACAAAGGTGCTGCTGCCACGCCGATTGAGGAAGAGGATGGCCTGTTCGCCTGCATCCAGCGTAGCGTGCAGTTCATTCTGCAGGCTGCGGCTGAAGATGCTGCGGTTGCCTGCGCGCAGTTCCTGACGCATATCCACCAGTTCTACGGGCGGCATGCCACCATAAGACGTCACCTCGGCAGCAACGCCGGCGACCGGACCGGGTCCATGGCCCACCACGCGCTGGGGCAGGCTGATCAGCGTCGCGCCGCCGGCCAGCGCCTCGGCGTAGGCCTCAAGGCTGGGGGTGGCGCTGCCCATGATCAGCACGCTGCCGCTCATTTCGGCCAGCCGCCGCGCCACTGAGCGCGCATCGTAGAAGACGGCGCGGCTACCCCACTCTTCAGCGTCCTGCTTATACGAGGATTCGTGCTCCTCGTCAATCACAATCAGCCCCAGGTTGGGCATGGGCGCAAAGAGTGCGCTGCGCGGGCCGACAACAATGTCAAACTCGCCGGCGCGCAAGGCCCGCCAGACGTCATAGCGCTCGCCGCCATTCAGCGCCGAATGGATGACCGTGACGCGACCCGGAAAGCGCCCGGCAAAGCGCGCCACAGTTTGCGGGGCCAGTGCAATCTCGGGGACCAGCACAATCGCCTGCCTGCCGTTGGCCAGCGTCTCCTCGATGGCGCGCAAGTAGATTTCGGTCTTGCCGCTGCCCGTAACGCCATGCAGGAGGAAGCGGCGCGGCGCGGCGCGATCCGCACCCTCTGCCGTCGCGCCAAAGCCCTCGGCCTGAATGAGCGCCCACGCCGCGGCCTGTTCGCCCGTGAGCAGCGGCGCGTGCGTGCGGCGGTAGTCGCGCCCCTCCAACGGGTCGCGGAAGCGCACGCGCTCGGTGACTGTCACGAGCCCCCATAACTCGAGTTCGCGCAGCAAGGCCGCGGCGTTGCCCGGCCGCGCGTCGCCCCATCGTTCGTAGAGTTCGTCACGCCAGAGGGGGCGCTCCGCTTCAGCCAGAATCGCCAGTGGGGGGCGGTAGCGCGCCGTGCCCTGCGCTTCGTCCAGCGCCATTGTCAGTGCCTCAACGGTGCCCGTTGCGCGATACCCCTGGTCTCCACCACCTGCCAGTGCGCCCGCAGCCACCAGCCTTGCCAGCGGCAGCAGTGTGCTGAGTGCGCACTCCTGCCTGAGCGCCACTTCCTCGGCTGTTGCACCGGGGTGTGCAATGAACCATGCCAGAATGCGCGCCTCGGGCGTGGCGCGGGCGGCTGCAGCCAACGCGGCATCAACCGCCGCGGCCGCCGCCACAAGCTCAATTTGCGGCACGCGTTTGACGTGCGCGCCCAGCCGTTCGGGCGCGCTTTGCAGCAAGCCCGGCGGCAGCAGCAGGCGCACGGCCTCGGCAATGGGCGCCACATAGGTATCGGCTATCCACGCTGCCAGACGCATTTGCCCGGCGGTGAGCACAGGCTCGGCGCGCGCCAGCCGCAACAACGGGCGCGTGCGCACCGGTGCGCCATCCTTGAGTGGCGCGCTGTCGCGCAAGGCGACCACGATGGCCTGAATGGTGCGGCCGCGAAAGGGCGCCCACACGAGATGACCGGTCTCTATGGACCCCTCCAATTCACGCGGCAGATGATAGGTGAATGTCTGGAAGGGGGGATCAGGCGGTTCCGGCGGGGGAGGGGGCGGAGCGTCTGCATCGTCCTGCGCCAGGTCGTCATCGTCAAGATGTGCGCCGGGGCCCGGCGCAAAGGGTGCGTCCGTGCGCGTGCGCGCGAGTGGGCCGCGCACCGGCACGTTGACGACGACTTCGACAAATTCCATGGGTAGGCGCTCGGGATGAACCAGGCCGGGTGAAGCATCCCGGTTGGGCTGAGGTGAAAGGTCGCCGCGCGACTCGCGCGACCCGCAAGGCGCGCTCTCCGCGCGACCTGCACGGCGCGCTACTCGCGCGTCCCGCAAGGCGCGCTACTCGCGCGTCCCGTAAATCGACTCCTGGGCGAAGCCCAGGCCAAAGGCAAGCAGCGCGGGCAGCAGTTCCAGCAGCCACGAATTGTTGAGCGGGATGCCGAATAGGCGGAAGAAGCCCGCTACCATGCCGAAGATCAGCGCACCGGCCACCATGCCCATGACCGGCAGGATGAGGCCGCGCAGGCTGAACTTGCGGTCGATAAAGCCCACGCCATGGGCCAGATAGCGCTGCAGGTTCGCCAGCCCACCCAGCGCACCGCCCAGCGCGCCGCCATAGATCGCCAGCAGAGCCGGGCCCACGTTGTTGGCAGCCCAGCCCTCGGCGGCCCAGCCAAAAGCGCTGGCTGCACGCGCGCCCAGTGCGCTGCCAAAAATGAGCGTCGCCGCCACAACGATGGCTGAGAGTATGGCCCAGGCCATGAGGTACATCACAAGGCGCTTGCGGTAGAGCCCCGCCCACTGCAGCGTCTGGCGCGAGCGATCCACAATCGCACGTACTTGCGCGAGGTAGTAATCCACTTCGGCCGAACGCTGCGGTTCAGCCACGAAGATGCTTTGCGCTTTGTCCAGCAGGTGGCGCGCGCGCCGGGCGGATTCATGGCCGGGCGGCAGGACACGCACCATCTCATCGGAGAGGGCGGCAATTTCCCGCTCCATCTCGTGCAGGTCCCACGGCGTGCTGCGGGGCAACAGCGCAGCATAGCGCGAGTTGCGGCTGCCCACTTCCATCGACCCCGTCACCGTGCCGCGGTTGATGACCGACGGATTGCGCCGCACGGGGCCCAGTTCGGGTACATCGTCATCCACGTTGTAGAGATCGGCGTGGCTGCCGGTCGCTCGTGCCGCATTCTGCGAACGGTTGCTGTTCGGGTAGCGTTGCTCCACGGCGGTGAGCTTGCGCGAAGCTTCGCGCACGGGCGCCGCCACGGGCGGAGTCTGCGGCGCAGCCGCATAGCTCTCAACAAGCGCGGTGCGCCCCGCGGGTCGATTGGGCGTTTTGGGCGCTTTGGGCGCTATGGGCGCTGCCTCTGCAGAGGCAGATTGCGAGCCATCGGGTGCGAAGTCAACCGGAGCGAGCGCCTCAGGGCTGTACGGATCCGTCGAGGCAATCGGGTGCGCGCCTGATTGCGCAGGCGCGTTGCGCACCGGCTGCGATGGCTGTGAGGGTGCATCGGGCCGCGCGGCGTTGCGCGCCACCACGCTGGGTGGCGGACGGAAGGGCGCGGGTGGAATCGGCGGCTCGTCCTGTGCGCTGTTTTCCGGGCGCTGGACGGGGGCGCGCATAGGCTCTTCTGCTTGTGCGCCCTGCGCCCCTGGCTGCGCAGACGCTTCACCGCCGCCACGCACGCCGTTGGAAAGTACAAAGCCATTGGTTGCGGGCGGCTCTGCGCGTGCCACCGCACCGTTAATATAGTCGGCGCCCACAATGCCCACAGATTGGCCGGCGTTGTTACCAGGGTGCGCGTTGTGGGCAGCGTTTGGGGGCGGTGTGCCATTGGCGGTGGCTGTGCCGTTCGGGGTCGCGGTGCCGTTGCTGCGCGATGCCCCCTGTGCGCCCTTGGCTGGCAACGGGGTAGGCGCACGCCGGCGCACGCCATGCGCAGGCATATCGTGTACGTTGTTGCTGTTGGCCGCCGGCGGTCTTGCGGGCGCAGGGGGCGCATCGGCAGGCGTACGTGGAGCTTCGTCGACAATCCACTCGGCGCGTGTCAGCGCCGGCGCCTGGCGGAAGAACGCGCCCTGGTCACCCGCCGAGGCGTCGACCGCGCCCACCATCATTTCGTCGAGCAGCATCTCTGCGCGCCAGCGCAGCATGTCGGGCGACTCTCCGGCGTCGTGGGGCGAGCCAATCGGAGACGCAGTCGCTTGCCCAGCGCTAGGCGCAACTTCGGCCGACAGTGGGCGCGCAGTCATGGCCGCGGACGCAAGGTCGCCGGCAGCATCATGTTTTGCCTCATGGCGCGAGTCAATCTCAACCTCATACGCCTGTTGAGAAGGGCCATTGCCGTTTGCAGAGGCAAAGTCCGCCGGGGGTTCAGCGGCTGCCTCATACAGGGAGGCCGGCTCCTCTTCAGGGGCGGCGCTGCTGGGCAGTAGCTCCTCAGCCATGCGTCCTCCGGGTGCGTGTGTTGCAGGCGACGGTGAACGATTCGGTTGGCGGCAAGCACACAGCACAAGCTGTCATTATGCGAATTGTACCAGCAATGAAAAGCGCTTGCCAATCCCTTTTGCAGTCGTGTGGCTGCGCGCTTGCTTTCCCCTGTGGCTGCGCCTGCATGTTGGCTCGACGCCAGCCTGACCTGAAGCGGCTATGTGCAGGGCCGCGTGCCGACGCGGTATGCGTATTTACGGCGCCGGCGCCGTGAGCCACGCCTGCGGCGGACAAATGGAGTTCACCTCCGAAGTGTAACGAACCTGCCCAGCCCCGGCCATTTGACAGATCAGCCCACTCACCGCTAACATATTCCTTTGTCTGTCGCAAGGTGCAATGGCCCTCTGGGCCAAGCACCGCGCCGCTCGCCACCCCGGGCGGGGCGCGCAAAGCAAGACAGAGCCGAAGCTACGCATTATCCGGATCAAGACGCCGGTTCTGAAGGAGAAGAGAGATGGCAACCAAGCGCACATGGCAGCCCAAGGTTCGCAAACGGCTGCGCACACACGGTTTTCGCTCACGCATGGCCACGCCCACGGGCCGCAATGTCCTGCGCCGACGTCGGACGCGTGGGCGGGCGGCGCTCTCCGTCAGCCTCACCACACGCAAGATGGCCTAGCGCTCGCCTGTGAAGCGCCGTTACAGCATTCGCCGCAACGCGCGTTTTCAGGAGATACGGCGCAAGGCCAAAGGTTACAGCAGCGATTTGCTGGTGCTGGCGGCGCTGCCCAATGGCCTGGCCTACAGCCGCTTTGGCTTCTCCGTGAGTACACGCGTCGGCGGCGCGGTGGAGCGCAATCTGATCAAGCGGCGGCTGCGCGAATCCATGCGTCTGCGCAGGGAGAGCATCAAGCCGGGGTGGGATATTGTGCTGATTGCACGCCGCCCCATTCGCAAGGCCGACTACTGGACGATGGACGCGACCTGCGCCCGCCTGCTTGGGCGGGCGCATTTGCTCATAGAGGCCGAGCGCGCCCCCGTTGCGCCGCCCACGGGTGCATTATAGTCGCACGCGTTTCCGGCCCCATTGCATTGCCTGTACAATGGTGCGGCGCGCTGGCTGCCGCGTATTCTGGTTGCCGCGCGCGCAGTCGTGGAGAGAGCTCCTGCAGATTGGCTGCCAAGATGATTCAGGAAATGTTCCAGCGGCTGCTGCTCGCGCTGATTGCCTTTTACCAGCGCTTCATCTCGCCGATCCTGGGCAGCAATTGTCGCTACTACCCAACCTGCTCGCACTATACCTACGAGGCCGTTGCGCGTTATGGCCCGTTGCGCGGGCTGTGGATGGGCATGCGCCGCATTGCACGCTGCCACCCCTGGGCTAAGGGTGGCTTCGACCCCGTTCCCTAGCCTGCTTCCCCCGCGTGTGCGCCGCAACCGCCTCGCGAACGATGAATCGTTTGATTCGCATGCCGGCCGCAACCGTTGTGGCCCCCGAATACACCCGCCCTTGGCCAGCAAGAGCGTGCGCTCGGGCCCCACGCAGGGGTGGCTGCACCTGCGCCTAAAGGAGCACTTCGTCCGTGAAACGGTCCGCAAGCAAATCCCGCGTCATTCTCATCCTGCTGCTGATATTGGCTGCTCTGCTGCTCAGCGGCTGTGGCGTCTCCATGGAAGGCACCGATGTGACCACCACCCCCCCTGCAGGGCTGTGGCAGTCGCTCGTCGTCTGGCCCCTGGCCAAAACACTTATCTGGCTGAACGGCGTCCTCGAAAATAGCAATTTCCCCTACAGTTGGGGTTTTACGATCATTCTCTTCACAATCCTCATCAAGGTCGTAACCTTCCCGCTCACCTATACACAGCTCAAGGGTATGCAGGCGCAGCGAGCCATCCAGCCGCGCATGCAGGAGATTCAGAAGAAGTACGCCAACGACAAAAATCGTCTGGCGCAAGAGCAGATGAAGCTCTATAACGAGGCGGGCGTCAACCCCCTCAGTGGTTGTCTGCCGTTGGTCATCCAGATGCCGATTCTCTTCGGCCTCTACGCGGCGCTGGTCGCGATTGGCCCCAATCTGAAAGGCGCACGCTTCTTCTGGATTCCCGACCTCTCGTTCCCCTCGAACACACAGGGAATGAGCTGGATTACCCAGAATTTCTCTGCCGGCAACTACCTCTTTTTGGTCGCCTACTTGATTCTGCCCGTCTTGCTGATGGTGACGCAGTTCGCCATGCAGAAGTGGATGACGCCCACCCCCGTAGGGAATGATGCGCAGGGCAAGACCACGCAGCAGATCACATTGATGATGACTTTCATGTTCGGCTTCTTCACGCTGCAGGTGCCTGCCGGCCTCACGCTCTACTGGGTGACGAGCAACATCCTGCAGATGGGGCAGCAGTGGTACATGATGCGCAACACCGACATGTACGCGACGCCCAAAGTGATTGACGGCAAGGCCGAAGTGAAATCAAACGGCGCCACAGCAGTGGCAACGACACCCAAAAGCGTACCCGCAGTTGCTAAGCCGACCACGGTGAAGTCCACGGCATCCAAAGGGAGCAGCAGCGGCAGCGCCAAACGTAAGGGGAGCAAGTGATGAGCACAAACCCCACATCCGCGCCGGGCGCGAATGAGTTCAGCGGCAAGACGGTGGAGGAGGCGACGGCCGAAGGCTTGCGCCTCCTGGGGCTGCGCGCCGATGAAGCCACAGTTGAGGTTGTCCACCGCGGCAGCCGCGGCCTCTTTGGCATTGGCAGCGAATCGGCTGTGGTGCGCATTCGTCGCGTAACCCAGGGCGCCGCATCTGCCGCCCCGGCCGCCCCGGCAACAGCGGCGGCGCAGCCTGCCAGCCCCGCGCCCGCCCCCAGGCCCGCACCCGAAAAGCCCGCTGCAGCGGCGACGCCGGCAGCACCCGTATCAGTTGCAGACAAGAGCCCAGGCTTCAAGCCGGCCACAGCGCCGGCCACAGCACCGGCCGCCGAGGTCACCGCCGATGAGATCGACGCGCTTCCACCCGGTCCCGAGCGCGACGAGCAGGTGGCCGCGCTCGCAGGCGACATGCTCCTGAAGATCATTACCCTCATGGGCTTCGACGCGCGCGTGGAGACACATTGGCGTGACGCCGATGCAATCACCGACGACCGCCACCTGCTCCTGAGCGCCCACGGCCGCGACCTGAGCGCGCTGATTGGCCGCCGCGGCGAAACGCTCGAGAATCTCCAGTATCTCCTGCGCCTCATGGTCAATAAAAAGATGCACCGCTGGCTGAATATTATCGTGGACGTTGAAGAGTTTCGCGCCAAGCGCGTAGAACACCTTACGCGGCTGGCGGAACGCATGGCCGACCAGGTTACGGAGACGCAGCGCTCGTTTGCGCTTGAGCCGATGCCGCCCAACGAAAGGCGCATTGTCCATCTGGCGCTGCGCGACAGCGAAACGGTCTTTACCGAATCGACCGGTGAAGGTGAGCGGCGCAAGGTCACAATCTTTCCCAAGCTGTAAACACCGTCGCATTACGCGTCTCGCCCCAAAGCAAGCCTCGCTGCCTGAAAGGGCGCGGGGCTTCTTTTTCGCCGCCAAAACGCCGCCCGACGGGCGCGCCGCCAATTGACCGCCGATCCGCGCGATGCTAGAATCGCGGGGCCAACAGCCTACCTGCCACAGGAAACAGCCGCTCTTGCTCATGCACAATTCGCCCGACAACCCAGCCGAGAATGCACCCGACATGCTGCTTGTGGGCCACGTGACGCGCGACATGGTCGGCGACACACCCGCGCAGGGCTACCGCCTGGGGGGCACCGTCAGCTTTGCTGCCATCACGGCGCTGCGCATGCGCCGCCACCCTACCATCATCACGCGCGCTCAATCGCACGCCGACCTGGACGAACTTCCCGCCGAGGTCGAGCGCATTGTGCTCCCCAGCGATGTGACCACCACCTTTGCCAATGTCTACATGCCGGGCGGGCGCGTGCAACACTGCTACACCCCCGCCGACCCCATTGCCGCCGCCGACGTGCCGCCCCACTGCCACAACGCGCGCATTGTGCTGCTGGGGCCGCTCGTCAACGAAATTGGCCCCGACATTGCACCTCTCTTTGGCGACGATACGCTCGTTGCCGCCGTACCACAGGGCTGGATGCGCCGCTGGGACAAGAACGGGCGCGTCTTCCCTAAAGCATGGGACAACTACGCGCAAATTCTCCCCTATGTCGATGTGCTCGTCGCCTCCATGGAAGACATTGACCATGACCTCAACCGGCTGATCCCCTTCTTCGAGCACGTGTCGCTGGTTGTGATGACAGAATACCGCGACGGCAGCACCATCTATCAGAAGGAAGCGGATGGGCGCATATCGATTACGCGCATTGCCCCCCGCCCCGCCAGCGAGGTGGACCCCACAGGTGCGGGCGACATCTTCGCCACCGCCTTCTGCATTCGCCTACAGGAAACCGGCGACCCCATCGAGTCCGCCCGCTTCGCCAACGTCACCGCATCCTACGGCGTGGAGCATCTGGGCATCCTGGGCGTGCCCATGCGCGAGACGGTGCTCGCCTACATGGACAAATATCCCTTTGAGCCGGTGACACTGCCCAACGAATTGGTGCTCTCCACGCCATGAAGACACCTATTTCCGAGGGCACGCGAACAGCCCTCATCGGCGACGCAAGCCCCGCCACCCAGCGCGCGCGCATTGTGGCCGTTGCCAACCAGAAAGGCGGCGTCGCCAAGACCACCACCGTCGTCAACCTGGGCGCGTATGCCGCCGCTGCGGGCCGCCATGTGCTGATTGTGGACCTGGACGCACAGGCCAATGCCACCACCAGTTTGGGCGTCAACCCACGCAACGCATCACCCAATATGTATGATGTGCTGGTCAATGGGCGGCCCACCGAGGAGGCCATCTGCGCCACCGAGCGCCCCGGCCTCGACCTGCTGCCCGCTGCGCCCGACCTGGCCGGCGCCGAAGTGGAGATGACGCAGATTATGGCGCGCGAGCGATTGCTGGCGCGCGCCCTGGCCCAGGTGGCTGACCGCTATGATTTTATCCTCATCGACGACCCGCCCAGCCTGGGCCTGCTAACCGTCAACGGGCTGACCGCAGCCACCCACGGCCTTATCATCCCCGTGCAGTGCGAGTACCTAGCGCTTGAGGGACTCAGCCAACTCTTGCGCACCGTGCAGCAAGTGCGCGACGTGCTCAACGACAAACTGCACGTGCTCGGCGTTGTGCTCACCATGTACGACAGCCGCACCAACCTGGGACAACAGGTTGTGCAGGAGGTGCGCAATTTCTTCCCACGGGAAAGCTTCAAGACGATCATCCCGCGCAATGTGCGCTTGAGCGAAGCGCCCAGCTATGGGCAAAGCATCCTGAGCTACGCGCCGGGGAGTTCGGGTGCGCTGGCCTACCAGGCGCTTGCGGCCGAATTTTTGCAGCGCCTGGACGGCGTATCGCGCCAGCCCGCGCCGCCAAACCACGCGTAGGACAACTCTTCGGCTTGACCCACAACAGAGTGATCATGTATAGGCTGGACATGCGGGTAAACCACAATGACTGACTCCCCCAAACGGCGCACCGGCCTGGGCCGGGGATTGGGCGCGCTCATCCTCAACACCGACACGGCCGCTGCGGCGACGGACTCCCAGGGAGGCGCAGAGCCGGGTGGGGCAGGCGCGCCGGGCGTCCGCCAGGTGGCGCTGGCGGCAATTGCGCCCAACCCGCGCCAGCCGCGCACCCGCTTCGATGAGGTCGCACTCGACGAACTGGCCGCTTCCATTCGTGCGCATGGGCTCATCCAGCCGCTTGTGCTCACCACCAACCCGCAACGACCCGACCTCTACTGGCTTGTGGCGGGCGAGCGCCGCTGGCGCGCGGCGCAAAGCGCCGGCCTCGAGAGCGTGCCCGCGATTGTGCGAGATACCACGCCGCAGCAACTTGTTGAGCTCGCGCTGATTGAAAACCTGCAGCGCGCCGATCTCAACCCGCTTGAAGAGGCGCACGCCTATGCCACCCTGCTTGGGGAATTTGGGCTGACCCAGGCCGAGGTGGCCGACCGCGTCGGCCGCAGCCGGTCGGCCGTGGCCAACACCGTACGCTTGCTCAACCTGCCCGATCGCGTCCAGACGGCGCTGGTGGAGGAACGCATTACTGCGGGCCACGCGCGTTCCCTGCTTGCCCTGGACGGCCCCGCCACGATTGAAGAGGCTCTGGCCCAGATCGAGGCGCGCGCTCTCAACGTGCGCCAGACCGAGCTGCTCGTCAAGCGGCTCCTTGCCGACGCGGCTGCGCGCGCTGCCGCCGCACCCGAGCCCGAGCCGTCTCCCGCAAAGGCGGCGCAGGAGGCTGCGCAGGTGGCCTTCATGGAGGAGCGGCTGCGCTCGGTGCTGGGCACGCGCGTTTCGCTCAGCCGCAACGCCAGCGGCGCGGGGCGCCTTGTTGTCCACTTCTACACCGACGAAGACCTGGAAGCGATCTTCCAGCGCATTGCCGGTGATGACGTCGACGAACTTGACGACGCGCCCCGTCGCGCCCGCGCCGTCGGCAGCGAGTAGCCGAGCCCGTGGACGCACGCGCTGACTCCTCGCGCCCCAGCCCGCGCCCCAGCCCGCGCGCCAGCCCGCGCGCAGCCGCCCCCTATGCCATTGGCAAGCAATCGCAAGGTTGGGCCCTGCTGGGCGCAAGCCGCAACGCTGCCCCCCGCTTTCTGGCCGCCCTGCGCGGCCTGCCCCCCGCTGGCGACGGCGCCGTGCGCGCCTGGCCCAGCGCGATCTACAGCCACAATGCACGTCAGGCGCGCGACTTTGCGCAAGAGCACGCCCTCGCCTTCGCTTCGGTTGAATTCGAGGTCATTCTTGCGCGCCCGGAGGTGCACTGCGTCTACGTGGCAAGCCATCCGCGCCACCACGCCGAGAATGTGGCCGCGGCGCTGGAAGCGGGCATGAATGTCCTTTGCGAGCCGCCGCTCGCGCTGAGCGTGCGCGAAGCGCAGCGGCTGCAGCGCCTGGCCGAGCGCAATGGCCGCATCCTTGGCCTCAACTATCAGCAGCGCTTCGATCCCGGGTTGCTTTTGTTGCGCCACTGGTTGCTGGAACATGCTCTGGGCGACCTTGTGGGCGGGGCCGTGCGCAACAGCACGCTGCTCCCCGTTGCGCAGCAGGGCTGGCGTGTCGAGGCGGCGTGGGGCGGCATTGCGCTCGACCGCACGCTGCGCAGCGTGGACGCCGTCCGTTTTCTCACCGGTGAGAGCCCCCGTGCCGCGGGCGCGGCCGCCGGGCCGGTGGCCTTCGGCCGCGGTGCAGCGCGCACGGAGGGCAACGCGGCTGCCGTCGAGGCGCTTCATGGCTTGCTGGCGCTGCCCCGCTCCGGCGCAGTCTTCAGCATATTCGACGCCTACCTCATTTCCCACGTGCCGCCCCGCATTGAGGTCTACGGCGCCACCGGCTCCGCTGCACTGGATCCCTGGCAATGCCACAGCAGCAGCGCGGTCTTCTTCAACCGCCACGGCGAGCAGCTTTCGGCCGCAAGCGAAACCCCCGCCGCCGACTTGTGGGCAGCCGCTGTGTCTGCGTTTGTGTCGGCTGTCGCAACCAACGGCGCGCCACCCATTCCCGCAAGTGAAGACATTGCCAACCTCACACTGGGCCTGGCGCTGCTGACGCAAGCGGGCGGGCCAATGCCTGCGTAGGTCTAGTGCACACTGCACCCGTCCGCAGCAAAGCTTCAGCAAGCAAGCCGTCACACCCCCACTCCCCATGCCCACAAGAGTGCGTTGATTGATTGCGCCTCTTGTGCTAGGATGAGCCACAGAGCGTACAGGGTCTGTACAACTATGTGCACGAATACCACCCGAGAACATGGCCTGTGAATACAAACATCCGGCTGAGCGATTACGCCACCACCCCGCTTTACAATATCAAGGCAGTCGTGCAGGCCACGGGAATCAGCCCAAGCACGCTGCGCGCCTGGGAGCGGCGTTACCACATGTGCAGCCCGCAGCGTTCGGAGAGCGGCTATCGCCTCTATTCCGACCGCGACGTGGCCGTCATTCGCTGGCTCAAGTCACAGGTGGATGCGGGCATGGCAATCAGCCAGGCGGTTGCCTGGCTGGATACGCTGAACAGTGAGAAATCGCCGCTTGAGCAGGCCGTTCTGCCAACCGGGGGTCCGCATGCGCTCGAGGAGCGCGGCCTTGCGTCCGACCGCAACGAAGTGCGCAGCTTTGGTGCGTTGCGCGCCGACTTGACACACGCGCTCATCAACTATGACGAGGTGAGCGCCGAGAGCATCATGGCCGAAGCCTTTGCCATGTATCCCCTCGAGCAGGTGGGCGAGGAACTGGTGACGCCCGTACTCATCGAAATTGGCGAAAGGTGGCACCGTAACGAGCTCTCGGTCACGCGGGAGCACTTTGCAACCAGTTACCTTCTCCACCGGCTTACCACATTGCTGCGCACAGTGCCCAACCTGGGCAGCGGCCCAACGCTGTGGGTGGGATGCGCTCCCGGCGAACTGCACGAAGGCGGCGCCGTACTGCTGGCGCTTTATCTGCGCCGCGCCGGCCATCGCATCCACTACCTGGGACAGAATTTGCCCGTGGACGACTTTGTGGGCGAGGTGCGCCGTCGCCGTCCTGCGGTGGTGCTTCTCAGCGCCAGCACCGCCGAGGCGCTGCCGGGGTTGCGCCGCATGGCCGAGGAGCTGGCCGTGGTGGAGGCGCCCCGTCCGCTCATCGGCTACGGCGGCCGCATCTTCGCCCGCCATCCCGAATTGCGCGAACAGGTTCCGGGTATCTACCTGGGCGACTCGGCGCAGGATGCTGTCGAAACGCTGCGCGCGCGGCTGAGTGACCCACAGAGCAATGGGCGCGCCCACGCCGGGGGCGCAATCAACCATGAGTGAGAGCGGATCAGCAGAGCTGCAAGGCGCCGCAGCAGACGCATCCGGCCTGAACGCGCCCGACTCCGCAAACGAGGCCGAAGCGCTCGCCGCCGAAGTGGCCGCGGTCTGCACGCTGCTTGAGGAAGCGCTCAGCGAACTCTACGCGCCGCTTAGCGACCTGGCGCGCGTGAGTCTGCGCGCCACCGAGCCACCCCTGCGCGCGCTGGTTGTGCTGGCCACGGCCGTGCTGCCCAATGAAGCGCCGGCGCTGCGTGAACGCCGTATCCTGCTGGCTGCGGCGCTGGAAATGCTGGCCGTCGCCTTGCACATCCACAATCTGCTCCTCAGCGCCGCGACTGCACAGGGCACGCGCAATGGCACTGCCACTCGGACCACCGAGATTGCCTCGCCGGAGCTTGACCGCTCGCTGGCCGGCTCGACGATTCTCACGGGGGATTACTGCTTTAGCCGTGCCGCCGTACTTGCCGCGCAAACCAACAGCCCCACCGTTGTCGACATCTTCTCTCAGGCGCTCAAGAAGGTGAGCGAAGGGCGGCTGCGTGCCTTTTTTGACCCCGCAGGCGAGCCCTTTGTAGAGAACACGGAATTGATGCACGCCGGTGTGCGCGGGGCGGTGCATCTGGCCGCGCTCTCACCCGCGCACATGGATAGCGCGCTGTCTCTGGCTGATGCCCTGGCAAGCAGCGCCCCATTGCCCGAGACCACAGCAGAGAACGCCGGCACAAACGGCCGCCAACGCGCCCGCTGGCAGGCTGCATGGGGCATTGTCGCAGATCAGGATGGCGCACTGCCTGCAGCCAACTGACGTCTGCGCTGTACGACTTAAAGTCGGTCTCCCCGGCGACGGGCTGTGCCGCACCAATTCTGAAGCAACCCCCGCATCACCCCAGAAGCGCAAACATGCGCGGGCGCCGGCCATGAGCCGGCGCCCGCGCATGTACAAGCAACGCGCCCGCGTGGCGAGGAGGCGCGTCAAAGCCTTTCTTGTCATGCATTGGAGGGAACCCTTTAAACTCTAACGAAGTTCATATGTGACAGTAACGTGGAATTAACGGAAGTGCAGCATACTCAGTAGTCTGCACCGCGCGCGCACCGCATGCAGGCGCCGGCGCGCTGCCCAGCGCAATGCGTAAGCGCAATTCCTGAATACTCTAATCTACCATTCAGCTTTCGCGCTGGACAAACCTGTAAAAGTATGGTTTACTGAATGTATAGGGTTTGTTAAGCAAAGCAAGCGACCGAGACGATAACGAACCAAGCCGTGGGCCAATAGATTCGCGCACAGGCTGCAGATACGCACAGGCGACGAGAGAGCCAGAGAGGAATCATTTTGATGACAACCATGAGCCGCGCGGGTGTCCGCGACTACAGCCGTGATACGGGCCGGGACCAGCAGGGCAGCGTCTTCTCCAAGATTTCCATGTTCCCTGCCGATGAGAGTTTTCCCACGCTGACGGACAACTTGACGCAAGCGCTGACGGCGCTGCGCGCCGACGATCCCGGCTTCAACAAGATCATTGTCACGCGCAAGAGCGAGCGCGGCGACGTCGTGGCCACCTCCGACGAAATGGCCTCCAAGATGTTTGTGCTCATGAACGGGCGCGTTAACCTGGTCTGCGCCAACAGTGAAGGGCGCCGCCTGGTGATTGCCACGCTTGAGCCGGGCGCCATCTTTGGCGAAGGCGCGATTGCTGCCACGAGCGACCCAAACGTTTTTGCCGAGGCCGCCGACAGCAGCACGCTCTGGGTCATCCCCGCAAGCGAAGCGCGCAACCTCACCATGCAGTACCCCATTCTCGGCTGGGGCCTTCTGCAGACCTATGGCCGCCGCCTTGTGCAGGTGGAGAACAGCCTGGAGGATGTGGCCTACAAGAAGCTGCCGGAGCGCCTGGCCGACCTGCTGGTGGAGCTGAACACCGACGACAGCGATGTCATCAAGGGCATCAGCCACCAGGCGCTGGCCGACTACCTGGGCACTTACCGTGAGACGGTGAGCGCCATCCTGCGTGATTTCAAGCGCCAGGGGCTGGTGGAATTGGGTTACCGGCGCATTACGTTGCTTGACATGGAAGAGTTGAAGATCATGGCGGGCATCTGGGAGTATTAGGAAGATTGGACGGGGCGCGGGCCGCAAGTGGCCCGCGCCCTCTTTGCCCAGCCGCTGACGTGATGCATTCACACCGCAAACCGGCCCGGCGCGCGGTGCGCGGGCGCTGAGACCTGCAATTCACCACTCTTGCCGCATTGTCACGCGATCGTCTACAAAGTGTATGCAATCTGCACGAAACCGGTCTGCTATTGGTGAAATTGCCGGTTGACGTCTACAGTCCTTGTGTCTATAATGAAAGCAGTCGGGCGCCCGCGCTGGATGCAGCGATCCCCTTCCTATCAGACACCCTGATTGCAAAGCCGGTTGGAGCCAACGAGAAGGCACAAGTGCCCTCACCGCCTCCCTGAGCGTTGACACGCGGCCAGTGAAGGTGGCGGTTCTTCGCAGTGTGATGCACTTGCAGCAGCGCAGCATCCATTCGGCAAGGCCATCCACATAACATGCAGCTTGGTATGGGCTCCGCGCTGGCGCCGCCGCTATGCAGGCAGCACAGTGATGGCGGCACGAATGCGTGCCTGCCGCTTTCCACGCATGACGCCGACCCGGCCCGCTCTGGATGGCTGCAACAGATCCACGCACGCTCCGCCACGAGCCATCCAACGCACACCCGTCAACCCGAAACTCGTTTGCTAACCCTTTCCGAATTCTCTTGCGCAACCAGTTGTACAGCCTTGTGCCCAGCGACCTTCGCGAGCCAGGGCAAAAGCTCCGTGCGCCGGCGTCACCTTTGCGGGGGTGGCGATGATATCGTGCGTAGCACATTCCACAGCGCAACCGTCGATTTCCACCTACTTGCATAATTGCCCAGTAGGGCGCACCCAAGCGCCCCCACCCCCCACAATTGATTGATTCACATTTCTCAGTGTCATTAGTGAAAAGGTCATTACTGACAAAATCGAGACCAAACGGACGCAAGGGTCGTAATCCTATGGAAGACACACTGACCAACGCCGAACTGGCATCGCTCAGTATTGCGCAAATGGACGCGCTGAATCTGGACGAGTTGCGCGAACTGGCGCGCGCCGCTGATATCACCGCCTACTCGCGCCTCAAAAAGACCGACTTGATCATGCGTCTGCTGCGCGCCAGCGCCGAGGCGCAGGGTTTCATCTTCGGCGGCGGCATTCTCGAGATCGTGCAGGACGGCATCGGCTTCCTGCGCTCCGAACACCTGTTGCCCGGCAATGATGACGTCTACGTCAGTCAGAGCCAGATCCGTCGCTTTGGCCTGCGCACAGGCGACTTTGTTGTCGGCCAGGTGCGCCCGCCCAAGGACACCGAAAAGTACCACGGCTTGCTCAAGGTGGAGGCCGTCAACGGGCTGGACCCCGAAGTCGCCAAGCGGCGACCCATCTTCGAGAAGCAGACGCCCATCTTCCCGAATGTGCAGTTGATGCTGGAGACACGCTCCAACGTTATCTCCACACGCATGATTGACTTGCTGGCGCCGATTGGCCGCGGCCAGCGTGGCCTCATCGTCAGCCCGCCCAAGGCCGGCAAGACGACCATCCTCAAGCGCGTGGCCAACGGCATCTCCACCAACTACAAGGATCTCCACCTCATGGTGGTGCTGATTGGTGAGCGCCCCGAGGAAGTCACCGACATGGATCGCTCGGTGGAGGCGGAGGTCATCGCCAGCACCTTTGACGAGCCGGTGCAGAACCACGTGCGCGTGGCCGAGATGGCGCTTGAGCGCGCCAAACGTCTGGTGGAAAGCCAGAAGGATGTGGTCATTCTGCTCGACAGCATTACCCGCCTGGCGCGCGCCTACAACCTCACCGTGCCGCCTTCGGGGCGCACGCTCTCCGGTGGTATGGACCCGGCTGCGCTCTATCCGCCCAAGCACTTCTTTGGCGCGGCCCGCAACATCGAAGAAGGCGGCAGCCTCACGATTCTGGCCACCTGCCTTGTGGACACGGGCAGCCGCATGGATGACGTGATCTA
>CAYRVP010000052.1:0-25834 GCA_964427845.1 uncultured Caldilineaceae bacterium | reverse complement strand
TGCGTTGAAGTCTGCCCGGCCAAGAACAAGAGCGCTGTGGGCCGAAAAGCCATCAACATGGAGCCGCAATTGCCGCTGCGTGAGCAGGGGCGCACCTTCTGGGAGTACTTCCTCACGCTGCCCGAGCGCCAGCCCGATGAAGACGATCTGGTCTACACCAACGTCAAGAACATTCAGTTGCTCGAGCCGAGCTTCGAATTCTCGCTGGCCTGCGCCGGTTGTGGCGAAACGCCCTACCTGCACTTGCTCAGCCAGCTCTATGGCGACCGCGCGCTGATTGCCAACGCCACGGGCTGCTCCAGCATCTATGGCGGCAACCTGCCCACCACGCCATGGACAACCAAGGCCAACGGGCGCGGCCCCGCCTGGTCCAACTCGCTCTTCGAGGACAATGCCGAATTCGGCCTGGGCATGCGTGTCACGCTCGATAAGCAGGTGGAGTACGCCACCGAGCTTGTGCAGCGGCTGAGCAGCCACCTGGGCGCGGACCTGGTGGACGCACTCCTCGCCAACCCGCAGGATACCGATGTGCAGATTTCGCAACAACGCGAGCTCGTGGCACAGCTCAAGCAGAAGCTCGCGGGTGTCAACCAGCCGGGCGTCAAGGATCTGATGAGTCTTGCCGACAAACTGGTGAAGAAGGTCGTCTGGATTGTGGGTGGCGACGGCTGGGCCTATGACATCGGCTACGGCGGCCTGGACCACGTCCTCGCCAGCGGGCGCAATGTCAACATCCTTGTGCTGGACACCGAGGTCTATAGCAACACGGGCGGTCAATCCTCCAAGGCGACACCTTTGGCAGCCGTGGCCAAGTTCGCCGCCGGAGGCAAGCCCACGCCAAAGAAGGACCTGGGCCTGATGGCCACCTCCTACGGCAACGTCTATGTGGCGCACATTGCCATGGGCGCAAACGACGCCCACACCGTCAAGGCCTTCCTCGAGGCCGAGTCCTTTGACGGCCCGTCGCTCATCATCGCCTACTCGCACTGCATTGCCCACGGCATCAACATGGCCAAGGGGCTCGAGCAGCAGGCGCTGGCCACACAGTCCGGCTACTGGCCGCTTTACCGCTACGACCCGCGTCTGGTTGAGGAGGGCAAGAACCCCTTCCAGCTTGACTCAAAGGAGCCGAAGATTCCGCTCAAGGACTTCGCCTACAACGAAACCCGCTACCGCATGCTGGCCCAAAGCGACCCGGCCCACGCCGAGGTGCTGCTGGAGAAGGCGCAGGCTTCCTTGAACGAGCGCTTTGCGCAGTACAAGGCGCTTGCCCAGAAGCCCGAAGCAGGCAAGTAGCGACGAACGCACACAGAATGGTGTGGGAGGGGAAGTCACCTCTCCCACACCAGCCCGCCTCGCCCTGCTCGCACTACGTGAGCGGCGCCAAGCTGCGCAAGCGGCACATATTCGGCAGGAGGAAACACGACCATGGACCTGTCCACCACCTACATGGGCCTCAAGCTCAAGCACCCCATCGTGGCCTCGGCGTCACCGCTTTCGCACACGCTCGACGGCATTCGCGCGCTTGAAGAAGGCGGCGCATCGGCCATCGTTCTCCATTCTCTCTTTGAGGAGCAGATTGAGGGCGAAAGCCACATGCTCGACCACTATCTCTCCTACGGCACCGAAACCTTTGCCGAGGCGCTTGATTACTTCCCCGACCTCGACAACTACAACGTGGGGCCGGAGCAGTATCTGAACCTCATCCGCACCGCCAAGGCGGAGGTGGGCGTGCCAATCATCGCCAGCCTCAACGGCGTCTCCACCGGCGGCTGGATCGAGTATGCGCGCCGCATGGAAGAGGCCGGCGCAGATGCCCTTGAACTCAACATCTACTACATCTCTACCGATCCGACGATGACTGCTGCCGACGTTGAAGAACTATATCTCAACATCGTGCGCGAAGTACGCGCGACGGTGAAGATACCGGTGGCCGTCAAGGTGGGCCCCTTCTTCAGTTCGTTTGCCAACATGGCTGTCCGTCTTGTGGAGGCCGGCGCCGACGCACTTGTCATCTTCAACCGCTTCTATCAGCCCGACATTGACCTCGAGGCGCTTGAAGTCGTACCCAACTTGAAGTTGAGCCGCAGCGATGAAATGCGCCTGCCGCTGCGCTGGACCGCCATTCTTCACGGCCGGCTGGACGCCGATATTGCCATCACGCGTGGCGTCCACACGCACGAGGACGTTCTCAAGGGGCTGATGGCGGGCGCAGCGATTACGTGCATGACGTCTGAACTGCTGCGCAACGGCCCGGGCCGCATCAACGAGATTGTGGGCGGCTTGCGCCAGTGGATGGACGAGCATGAGTATGTCTCGGTTGAGCAGATGCGCGGCAGCATGAGCCAACGCAACGTGGCCCAGCCCGACGCATTTATGCGTGCCAACTACATGAAGGTTCTCCAGTCGTGGCAGCCGGACCCAACGAGTGTGAAGATCCGTTGATGTGGCTGACAGCGCTTACGACCAGAAATCTTCCAAGCAAGAGTTCTCGGGGGCGACAGATGCCAAAACGCAATGTCCTGATACCGCTTGATGGCTCCGATTTCAGCCGTCAGATCGTAAAGGTGGTGCGTAACTTCTTCGAGCCTGACGACGTAGATCTCATTCTCTTCCGCGCGGCTTTCCCGCCCGTGCTGCCCTCCGAGTCATCGCCTGCCGACATCTTCGCGGGTGGAATGCCTCTCACAGGTTCGTACGAGGTCTACAACCGCGCGCTCGATAACACCTACGCGGCACTCGACCAGGAGCGCGAGCAGTTCCGCGCGCAACTTGCCGAAGAACTCGCGCCCGATGTGCAGCGGCTGCGCGATGCAGGCTACAGCGTACGCTGCCAGGTGGAGTATGGTGAGCCCGCGCAATGCATTGTGGATTATGTGGTCGACACGCATGTGGATATGGTGGCCATGGCCACCCACGGGCGCGGCGGCCTTGGCCGACTCGTGATGGGCAGCGTGGCCGAGCGCGTGCTGCGCAGCGTGAGTGTACCCGTGCTGCTCATGCGCCCCGAAGTGCAGGCGATGAACGCCGATCGGCCGACCGCAGGCGCAAGCCTCGCGCGCTCGCTGGGGCGAGGCGGCAGCATACGCATCGCCGCCGCCACCGACGGCAGCCCATCGGCGCAGCACGCCATGGAAGTTGCCGCAGGGATCGCCTGCACGCTTGGCACACAGTTGACCGCATATGTCATCGCCAGTGACAAGCAGACGTCGGCACAGGCGCAGAAGATCATGCGCGACGCCAACGCACTCATGCAGGGCTGCTCGCCACGCCCCAACTTTGTGCCGCTGGTTGGCTTCACCGATGAAGTCCTCCTCCAGCAACTGGAGAAACAGCCGCAGGATATGCTGGTCATCGGCCCCTTCCACGACCGGGGCGCAGGCGGCCATTCGGCAATTGGGCCGGCAGCGCAGCGCCTTGTCCAGCAGACAGAGACATCCGTCCTCGTTGTCAAGGAGCACAGGACCACCTTTAAACGCGTATTGGTTTGCGCCGATGTGGATGACGCCAACGCCGTGACGGTGGGCGCTCAGTTCGCCTCGTTGCTCAAGGCCAACCTCTACGTCGCGCACATCATTGCCCCCTCGGCGGCAGGCTACCTTTCGGCCGGCCACGGGCAGGAGCTTTCTCTCGACCAGGCGCTGGCGCAGGGCACACGCCTCTCGACAGTGATTCGCGACTGGCTTGAGCGCCTCGCTGCCGAGGGCTTTGACCGCAGTGTGCTCCACCTGCACCGCGGCACCATGCCCGAAGGCGCGCTTGAACTCGCACACAGCGGCCGCCATGACCTGATTGTGGTGGGCAGCCGCTCGTCGGCGGGCCACTTCGTGGGCAGCGCAGCCAACAGCCTTGTCCGCTACGCCGAGGCGTCTGTGCTGCTGGTGCGCAGCCGCGAAGCGTAGTCGCATTGGCTTGATCTGCACAATCGACTGAGTAGGGGCGGCGTGAACCATGGCGTCGCCCCTCTTGCTTGCCGCGAGGCTTCCGAATCCGGGGGCCTCGCATCTTATGGCCGCAGCGCTCGACGCCCCGCCGGCCTTTTGCTCTGCACACATATCACCGCTTCGCGCTGTGCAAGGGTACAATGCATCCATCGCGCCCCGAACCGACAGGAGAACGCACAATCTTGCCATTCACAGCGCCTCCGGCGCCACACCGCCATTTCACCATTGCCGCCTCCGACCTGGACGATACACTCCTGCAGCCCGACGGCTCGCTCTCGCCGCGCAGCGAGCAAACCATCGGCGCGTGGCTGGATGCGGGTCGCCGTTTTGTCGTCGCCACCGGCCGGCCACCGCGCGGCGTCGGCGAGCGGCTGCCCTCGCGCCTGCACAGCGTACCCTGGATTTGCTACAATGGCGCCGAAATTCGCCTGCACGGCGAAGTCATCTATCGTCACTTCATTCCCGCCGCAACCCTGGTCGACCTCATCGATTGCATCCTGGCGGATTTCCCCGACACCACGGTGGGTATCGAGATTGACGACATGCTTTGGCTCAACCGGCCGCGCAGTCGCGAGCGGGTCAACCCTCATCACCGGGTGGGGGACCTGCGTGAGGTGGCGCACCTGCCCACCGCCAAGGTGCTGCTCTTCTCCGAGCGCCTCGATGCGCTGCTCGCGGGGCTGGGGCCGCTGCCGGAAGGCGTGCGCCTTATGCCCTCCGGGCGCTACCCCTTCGTCCAGCTCATGGCGGATGGCGCGGACAAGGTGACGGCGCTGCGCCATCTGCTAGCAGGCTGGGGTGAATCTCTCGAGAATGTGGTGGCCTTTGGCGATGACATCAATGACGTGGATCTGCTGCAGGCAGCGGGGCTGGGCGTCGCCGTGGCCAACGCATTTCCCGGTGCACTCGCCGTTGCCCGGCGCATCGCCCCCGCCAACACCGCCGACGGTGTGGCGCAGGTGATGGAGGAGTTGATGGCGGAAGCGACTGGTTGACCAGTTGACTGGTTGACTGGTTGACTGGTTGACCGGTTGACTGGTTGACTGCCCTCGCCGGGCGTGTGTCCAGTCAACCAGTCAACTGGTCAACCAGTCAACCAGTCAACCAGTCAACCAATCAACAATGCCCACACTACCGCCGTCAGCTATCCCCGTCCGCGCAAGCCTGCGCGAATTGGCCGGCTATTTCACACGCCTGGGCTTTGTGGCGTTCGGCGGGCCGGCCGCGCACATTGCCATGATGCAGGACGACCTGGTCGAACGCCGCCGCTGGGTGGAACGCCAATACTTTCTCGACATGCTGGCCGCCACGCAACTGGTGCCGGGGCCAAATTCCACCGAGATGGTGATCCACATAGGCCATCTGCATCAGGGGCTGCGCGGTCTGGCAGTGGCGGGACTCTGCTTCATTACCCCTGCGTTCCTCATGGTGCTGGGGCTGAGCATGGCCTATGTGGCGGCGGGCGCGCTGCCGCAGGTGGGTGCGCTCTTCTACGGGATTCAGCCAGTGATCGTGGCGATTGTGCTGGTGGCGGTCGTCAAACTGGCGCGCACGGCCTGCCGCACGCCGGCGACGGCGCTGCTGGCGGTGGCCGCCGCGCTGGTTGCGCTCGGCGGCCGGCTTGGCACCGTCTGGGTCATTCTGCTGGGGGGCGCGATTGGACTGCTGCTCTACCTGGCGCGCACGCACACCGCGTCGGCTACACTGCTGCCCCTGCTGCTGATGCTCCTCCCACAGGGCGCGATCGCAGCGGCATCAACACCTTCGCTCGCAGGGCTCTTCGCCTTCTTCCTGACCGTGGGCGCCACCTCAATGGGTTCGGGCTATGTCATCGCCAGCTATCTGAGCAGCGGCCTTGTGCAACGGCTTGGCTGGCTCACCTCCACTCAACTTGTGGACGCGATTGCCGTGGGGCAGATGACGCCCGGCCCCGTCTTCACCACGGCTGCCTTTGCCGGCTATGTCATCATGGCGGGGCCCGCGCAAGATGTGTGGGCAGGGGTGGCCGGTGCGTTGGTGAGCACGGTTGCCATTTTCCTGCCCGCGTTCATCATCGTCTGGCTCATGGCCCCGTGGGTGGCGCGTATGCGCACGTCGCAGCCACTGGGCGCGTTCTTTGATGGCGTGAGCGCGGCGGTCGTGGGCGCAATTGCCGCCACCACCGTTGTGTTGCTGCGCGCGGCAGTGGTCAACCTGACGGTGCCTGTATGGAACGTAACCGTGCGTGGGATTGCCATCGACCTGCCGGCGCTGCTGCTCTTCGGTGCCTGCACCGTGCTGCTTCTGCGCCCGCGTGCGCCCAACTCAACCTGGCTTGTCGGTGGCGGCGCCGCACTGGGGCTGCTGCTGCAGTGGGCCGCAGGCGCATTCTGACGCGTGTCGCTTGCGCGCGAAACATTCCCTTCGTTTGCATCGTCAACTACACTATAGGCATTCGTACACGTTAACCACGTTATCGGTCGCAGAAGGAGTTCCCATGTTGAAGACATCTGGGCGCACATGGTGGATGGCCGCCCTCGCTGCAATGCTCCTGGTCATAGGCGCCCTCGCCGTCAGCCAACGCGCTGCGGCGGCCTCGCCCATGCCGCTGCGCGCCGCCACAGCGCAAGACACGTTGACGCAAGCACTGGTCGATGCCCTGCTGAGCAAGGACTATCCAGCGCTCGCCGCGACGGCCGCGCCCGACATCAGCGTCGTCACCTGGCTGGGCGAACGCCGCATGTTCGCCGCTGACGATGCATTGGCGATGCTCCAGGCCGCCTATCTCGACCCGGCAGCCGACCCCTACATTGACGGCACCACCAATCTTGGCGAGTGGTTCGGCACTCCACCCACGCAGCTTTGGCGAAACGCCGCAATTGTGGAAAGTGTGCTCTACGTGCGCGGCCTGGGCGTTGACGGCACGGGCGAAGCACTGGTGGGAATTGGTGACAACACGCTCGACGCCGCGCAGTGGACGGCGCTGTTGTTTGCCGAGAGTGGCTTCGGCACGCCCGACGCACGTGCTGCCAACGCCACCAGCGCGGCAGGCGACGTGAGCGCAACAGCCGCCGACGCCGCACCCACCGCGGTGGCGCTCGAAACCTCACCCGAGGAGTTGGCCGCTGTGCAGTTTGCTGCGGACCCTGCGCCGGGTGAGCCAGGCGAACTCAACATCCTGCGCACTGTCAACGTCTACCCAACGCCGGACCCCGACGCAGCGCCGGTTGGCCTGCTGCGCCGCAACCAGACCATCGCCATCCTGGGGCGGTCGGACGATGGCGAGTACTTCGAGGTCTTGTGCCCGCTGGCCATTGCCGATCGCTGCTGGGTTGTCAATGACCCCGGTTCGGTCGAACCCGTCGTGTCGGCCGCGGCGATGGCGCGCACAGACGCGCCCGCGGTATCGGCCGCCGATGCAGCCACGGCCGATACCGCAGCCACCGACGCGCCCGAGCGCGTCAGCTTCCTCACCGGCGAAGTCGCGGCCAGTCGTCTGGGCGTCGTTGCGCCCGCAACACCAGTGAACTATGTGCTGCGTGTCCTCGCCGGGCAGATGCTCACGGTCGACCTAATCTCCGGCGGCGATGTGGCCAACTTCTCGGTCACCGGCGCAGCCAACGGCCAGCCCTACAAGCGCATGGAGAATGAATCGCGCAACTGGACGTTTGTGGTGCCCGTGACGCAGGACTATCTCATCCGCATAGTCGCGCCGGTGCCCACACAGTATTCGCTAACCGTGGTCGTGCCGCCGCTGGGCATGCAGCCGTCGCCCACACCGCTGCCCGTGCCAAGCGCCACACCCACGACGGCCGCAGCCGAGCGCATCTCATTCGCCAAGGGCGCGACCTCGGCAAGTCGCGGTGGCAAACTGGACGCGGAGCAGAGCATGGCGTATGACATTCGCGTCCTGCGCGGCCAGGAGATGACGACTGCACTCTACTCGACTGGCAGCCTTAGCTATTCCATTGTGGGTGCGGACGGCACACCTATCAAACGGCGCGAAGTAGGCGGCAGCCCCTTCGTCTTCACCGTCCCCACCACCCAGGATTATCGCATTACCATCTTTGCCGACGCCGCTCTCGAGTATGCGCTCAATGTGACAGTGCCGCCGTTGCTGCCAGCGGCCACGACCACACCTGCTGCGCCTGTGCGCCTCAGCGTCCCGGCCGGTGGCACTTCGGTGAGCGCAACCTACATTGTGGACGCATACGGGCGCGATGGCTACCTCGTGCGCGCCCTGGCCGGTCAGACCATGTATGTGTCGATAGACTCGCCTGACAATATCGCCAACTTCTCGCTTGTGGGCGTGCGCGACGGCCAGCCTCTCAAGCGGCTGGAGAACGAAGATCGCGCGTGGCAGGGTATGTTGCCCGCCACGCAGGACTATCTGATTACCGTGGCCAACCCGCTTGGCGTGCGCGTGCAATACACGCTCTATGTTTCCTTCTCGCCGTTGCAGGGCAACGCGCCAACGGTCACGCCGCAACCTTCCGGCCCGCCGCAACGTATTGTCTTCCCAGCAGGGGGTACGACGGCCACGGTCAGCGGCACCGCACCGCAGAGCTACGTCCTGCGCGCACTGGCCGGCCAGGTGATGAGCATTCAGCTCTACGCCGACGGCATCGCCGCCTTCTCGGTCTCCGGTGCGGACGGCACGGTGCTCAAGTCGTCAGGCATTGGGGCAGGCAGTTGGTCGGGGGACTTGCCCTCGAATCAGGACTATACAATCACAGTCATTCCGGTAAGCGGCTCGACGGGATTCACGCTCGTGGTTACGGTCGTCTTCTAGGCCGCGGACGCGGCGACGAACAACCGCAGCGGGCTTCGCATCGGGTGGCGCATGCCACCCGATGCTTGCTTTGCCATGTCGCGCGGCTTATACCACACTTGATGCTGGCGATGCCAAACCCAATACGGAACTTAAGTTGGGTGTGCGCAGCGCAGTTCAGGGCTACTCTGGAGTTGACTCAACGGCGCACCGCGATTCAAGGCCATTTCGGGGAGAGACCGACATATGAGTGATCAGATCATCGTTGCCAACAACGTTCACAAGACTTTCCGCACGGGCACCGTAGAGGTGCACGCGCTGCGCGGCGTTGACCTAAAGGTCGAGCGCGGCGAGATGGTGGCCATCATGGGTCCCTCGGGCTGCGGCAAGACCACGCTGCTCAACTGCCTCTCGGGGCTTGACGAGTTTGATGAGGGCGAGGTTTTCATTGAGGACGCCAACCTGCGTAAGATGAACGACCGCAAGCGCACCTCGTACCGTGCCGAGCGCATGGGTTTTGTCTTCCAAACCTTCAATCTGTTGCCTGTTCTCACCGCTGTGGAGAATGTGGAGCTGCCGCTGCTGGTGAGCGGCGTGCGCCCCGGTGAGGCTCGCGTGCGCGCGCTGGCCGCGCTCGCCGATGTCTCGCTCTCGGACCGGGTGCAGCACCGCCCCGCCGAACTTTCGGGCGGTCAGCGCCAACGTGTGACGATTGCACGCGCCCTTGTCAACAGCCCCGCCATTGTCTGGGCCGACGAGCCGACAGGCAACCTCGACAGCAAGGCCGGGGCCGACGTGCTCGCACTCATGCGCACGCTGAACCAGGAGCGCCAGCAGACACTGGTGATTGTCACGCACGATCCAATCATCGGCGCAGCGTGTGACCGCATCATCCGCATGGAAGACGGCCTGATCGTGGCCGATGGTCAGCCCGCGCAGCACGCCGAGACTGGCGAGCCTGCAGACATGCAGCCGGTGCAGGCAGCATAGCAGCCATGCGCGGTGCACTATCAACTTGAATCGCAACCAAAGCCAGAGTGCCACGCCCTGTTCAAAGCGGCGCGCGGCACGTAGAGGTGCTCATCATGCAAGCAATCAATTCAATTGGGAACAACATTGCCTTTGCCCTGCTGGGGATGGTCAGCGTTGTCGTCATCATCCTGCTGCTGCTCGCGTGGCGCAACCCGGTGCTCTTTCGCATGGGCTTGCGCAATATTCCGCGCCGCCCCGGCCAGTCGGTGCTGATCATCATCGGCCTGACGCTGAGCACAATCATCATTGTGGCCTCCTTCGCCACGGGTGACACGCTCAACTACTCGGTGCAGCGCCAGGCTGTGGCCGCCTACGGCACAATCGACGAAATTCTCGCGCCACCCCTCATCTCGCTGTTTGCCAGCATGGGCGCTGGTCCAGGCCAGGCCGACGCGACCACAGCGCAAAGCGAGGCGCAGAGCGAGATTGAGGGGCTCATGGCAGGTGGGCTGACCAGCGTCTTCACCGTGCTGCAAGGAGGCCTGCCCGGCATTGGCACCGACAGGCTGGCGCAACTCAAGACGGATGCGCAGGCGGAGCCACTGATTGACGGAGTGGCCGGCTCAATCCTCTTCCCCACCATCATTCGCAACGTCAACACCGGTCAGGGTGAGCCCATCGGCTTCATCTTCGCCGTAGACAATGACTACGACCAAACGTTTGGCATCACCAGCGTTGACGGCAGAGCGCTCGAAGTCGAGTCACTCGCGCCCGGCGTCGGGACCATCTTCCAGGGCGCGTCCAACGCGCTGGGCGCGGCAGGCGGCGCCATCGCCGGCACGGGCATCAGCCTGAACGCAAGCAACGTGGCGGCCATTGCCGGGGCCATCATCGCGCTCACCTCCAGTTCGCAAACGGGCGACCTTTCCGCAGTCGGTTCCATTCCACTGGACCTGGCCTGGCTCGAGCAATTCGGCATTGACACGTCGCCGCTCACCGAGCAGGACATTACGCAGGTGACTGTCGCCGATTTGGTGGAGTTTGTGCCGGGGCTGCGCGATCTGCTCGCCTCGTCGCTGGGCATCAGCGGCACCTTCGGCGTCACCGACACGGCGACCATTGAGGCAATTCAGGAACTGCTGCGCATTGCGCCCGGCCCCTCGCCGACGCCAATGGTTGCGCCGGCGATTACATCAACCACCACCATAACTGCAGAGGCACCGCTGACCACCACCGCCGTTGTGACTGCCGCCGAGACCCTGACGACTGCCACAACCGGTGTCACCGCTATACCCGCAGTGGGCACGGAGGGTGAGCGTAACAGCGGGCCGCGTGGCCCAGGCAACGGCATGTTCGGCAACGAGAGTTCGTTCACCAGCAGCGGCCCCGAGTTCATCGTTCCCAACGCGGGCATCATCGCCGGCGCACCGCTCGCGGCTACGCAAACGGTCACCACGGCCGACGGCGCCACCACGGGCCTGCTCGATTCGGTGCTGCAGACTGGCTCCAATCTGCTCAGTTCGGTCAATCTCAACACCATCGGCTCCGATCTGGACAAGCAACTGGGGCGCGTGGGGTTGCAGCTACGCCAGGGTGATGTCTACCTCAATCGCCTGGGCGCTGAACAACTGGGTGCGCAGACGGGTGATCTGCTCGAAATCTTCATCGGACCTGTGCCCGTGCCCTATCGCGTGCGCGCCGTCGTCGAGGAAGCCAGCCCGCTCGGGTCGCTCCTCCCTGTGGTGATCATGCGCCTGGACGAGGCGCAGGAACTGCTCTTCATGCAGGGCAAGGTCAACAATGTGCTTGTTTCCAACCAGGGTGACATGCTGCAGGGCGTGGAGTACACCGGCGCCGTAAGCGGGCGGCTGCGCGCGCTGGCCATGGAGCCCGACGTGCTGGACGAGATTGTCGCCATCCTGCGCGAGCCCGCCGTGCGCAGCGCAATTGAGGCCGAAACGGGCAGAGGATTCATGGGCAACGACGGCGGGGAAGAAATTCCTGCCTGGTTTGAGGGCATTGTGACTTCATTTGCGCCGCAATTGCTCGAGACACCGCGCCAGTTCAACGGCCTGCCCGCAGCATTGGATGAGCCGGGCGTGAGTGAAACACTGCGCACGGCGCTGGCCAACACCGAAATCCGCATGCGGCTGCTGGGGCTGAACATGCCCGCCGCATCGCGCACGGCGCTGGCTGATGCTTTTAGCCGTGTCAACAAGTTTGATGTGCTCGATCCCCTCAGCAAGCAGACGGTGCTGGCGGCGGCCAACGTGGGCGGCACCATCTTCTCGTCGCTCTTCTCGGTCTTCGGCTTCTTCTCCGTGCTGGCAGGCATCATCCTCATTTTCCTGATCTTCGTTATGCTCGCGGCGGAGCGGCGCAGTGAAATGGGCATTGCCCGCGCCGTCGGCGTACAGCGCCGCCATCTTGTGCAGATGTTCGTGAGCGAAGGCATGGTCTACAGTCTGCTGGCGGCGGCGGTGGGCGTGCTGATTGGGCTGGGCATTTCGTTCGTGCTCATCAACTATCTCGGCAATATCGTCAACAGTGTTGCCGGTCAGATCACGCAGTCGTCGGGCGGCATTCTGGACTTCGGCTTCCATGTGACGTGGCGCTCGGTCGTGATCTCCTACACGCTGGGGGTGCTCTTCACCTTCCTCGTCATCACCATCTCGTCGTGGCGTGTCAGTCGCCTCAACATCGTCGCCGCGATCCGCGACCTGCCCGACGAGACCAACCTGCGCCGCATGAGCGTAGCCGGGCGCATTAGCCGCTGGCTGTGGCCCCTGCTGCTGATCGCACTGGGTGGCGTAATCGGTTACTACGGCTTCCAGTGGACGCTGTGGAGCGTGGTGCTTGCGGGCATTACGGTGGGGCTATTCGGCCTCATGAATCTTGTGGGGACTGCCCTGGAAATGACGCGCCTGCGCCAGGAAACGGTGCAGCGCATCGTCTACACGATCATCGGCCTGGGGCTGCTGACGCTGTGGATTACGCCCTGGCAGCGCGTATTGCCCACGCTGGGACTTGACGACTTTGCCGGCGACCCCACGCAGATTCTGGCCGTCTTCGGTGTCGGTGCGCCCATGATCATCACCGGTGCGATCATGGCTATCATGTTCAATGCCACATTCTTTACGTGGATTATTGAGCGCCTCTTTGGCTGGATTGGCTCGCTGACACCTGTGCTCAAGACAGCCATTGCCTACCCGCTCAACAGCCGCTTCCGCACAGGCACAGCCATGGTGCTCTTCGCCATGATCATGGCCACCGTCATCGTCATGGCGCTGGTCATCCAGGCCACGCAATCACTAATTGTGATGGATGTGCGCCAGAGCGGCGGCTTTACCATCAAAGCCTCAAACACGCTGCTCTCTTTCTTCAGCCCACTGGGCGACATGGAAGAGCAGATTGCCAAGGCGGGGGCCGACTACCCGCTGCTGGCCCAGGTGGACAAGGTGGGCTCGGTGGCGACTTCGGAAATCAACGTGCGCACGACCGGCACGCAGCAATCCAGCAATACGATCGAATTCGCCGGCATGAGTTCTGGCTACGTCGGCCAGGTCGCAACCGTCTATGCCTTTGCCGAACGCGCCGAAGGCTATGCCGATGACGCCGCTGTGTGGGAGGCGTTGCGCACGCGCGATGATGTGGTGGTGGTGCGCAGTTCGTTGGCTAACGATGGCGTTCAGGCCGGCACTGTGGTCACGGCTATGGTTGGCTCGCCCGAATTCGGCATCCAGAAGACGGTGCGCAACGATGCCAATGGGACTACAGTCACCTTTGACGAGATTTCGTCCGACCCCGACTTCCGACAGCCCCAGCGCATTGCGGGCGTGACGCTCGGTGAGCCCTTCGCCCCTGTCCCGGTCGAACTTGTCTATGATGACGGCGACCAGCGGCGCGTCAAGCGCGTGGAAGTCATCGGCGTACTCGAGGATGGCGAGATGCTCAGTGGCGAGGCGATGCAGGGAAACGTCCGCATCCTCGACTCGTTGCAGGGCAAGGCGGTCGACCGCGACAACCATTATCTGACCGTCGTGCCAGGCGCAGACGTACACGCCGTGGCGCAGGAGGTGGAACGCGCATTCCTCAGCAATGGCGTCAACGCGACGGTAATGGCCGATGGCTTCGCGCAGACGCAGGCGCTGACGCGCAACATTCTGCGCCTGCTGCAGGGCTTCATGGCACTGGGTCTGTTGGTGGGCATTGCGGGGCTGGGAGTCATCACCACGCGCACGGTGGTGGAGCGACGGCAACAGGTGGGTATGCTGCGTGCGCTGGGCTACCAGGCGCGCATGGTGGCCCTCTCCTTTGTGCTGGAGGCTTCCTTCATCGCCATTACGGGTATCCTCATCGGCGCGGCGACGGGCATTGTGCTGGGGCTTAACATCGTGGGCGTCGCCTTCGGCAGCGTCTCCGATTTCCAGATGCCCTGGGGCAGCATCGCCTTTGTGGTGCTGCTGGCCTATGGCTTTGCGCTGCTTACGACCATCATCCCCGCGTGGCAGGCGTCGCGCATCTATCCCGCTGAGGCGCTGCGCTATGAGTAGCGGGCAGGGTGGACTGGTGGACTGGTGGACTGGTGGACTGAAGCAAGACAGACTACTGCGTCTCGCAAATTCACAGCGGTGGCGTAGCGGCGGCTTGAGCCGCCGTACTCACCCATGCCGCCGTGCCGGATGAAAACGGCGGCTCAAGCCGCCGCTACGAGATGTCCACGAACTTGGTCGACGCACCACTAACCGGATAGGGGATCTTGCTGAGGTGCAATGGCCAGGGCGCAGTCCATCCATTCGTAACCGTGTCGCGAATGCATGTGCTGCGCCCTGGTCGCAATTCTCACAGTGAGCACGTGAGGCGCTCACATTTGCTTTACGATTGCGCGGCATCATGGACATACACCGGCGCCACATCCAGGCAGGACCACCTCCCAAGTCTCCATTCACCCATAGTTGAGTTGTGAAATGCGCGCCCTGCGCAATGTGGACCAAAGCCGTTGGAACAGGCGGCGTATCCATTACGTCATCAATACGTCATCATCTTTGAGCTAACATCGCGGCAGCGGAGCGCCATCGGGTGCGGCCGCTTTTCGCTGTACATCCTCAGTCCCGTTATGGGAAAGGAGAAATGTATGTTGCGTGCATTCAGGAGTGGCAAGGCGTGGCGCGTTGTCGCCATTGCCGTCGTGCTTGCGGCGCTGGTGCTGCCGATGATGCCCATGGCAGCCTATGCGGCAAGCGACGCACCGGCAGTGGAAATGAAGGAGCGTGATGCCAACTGGTATGGCTATTCGTGCAGGGCATACTACTGGGTGGAGAAGGGTGACCAACTGCTGCGCATTGCGCGCTGGTATGGCGTGAGTCTGCACGACATCTCGGCGGCCAATGGCATCACCAATCCCAGCCGCATATATCCGGGACAGAAGCTCTGCATTCCCTACGCCAGTGAAGGGCATCATGGCTCGAGCGGCTGCTGGTACACCGTGCGCGCCGGTGACAACCTTTCGCGCATTGCTGCGTGGAATGGCACAACGTGGTGGCATCTTGCCAATGTGAATGGGCTGTCCAATCCCCGCGTCATCGTGCCCGGGCAGCGGCTCTACGTTTGCGGGTAGCCGCCCGCCTGTGCGCCCCGTTCGGGGACGAATTGATGTCTGACCAGCCCGCCGGTCCCACTGGATCGGCGGGCGCTTTTGGTGAGCAACCATGGCGCGGCTACACTCAGCGCATGCGCCTCGTCATCACTGCCGACCTTCACTACAGACCTGCACACGAAGCCATCCACAAGCTCTTTGCCGCCGCGGTCGCGGCTCTGCAGCCCGACTGCTTCGTGATTGCGGGCGACGTCGGTGCAACGCCCGCCCGCTTTCGCGCCGCCCTGCACAACTTCCATGCGCTGCCCTGCCCCCGGCTTGTGCTGCCGGGCAACCACGATCTCTATGTCCATCCCCGCAATCCGCACGGCGGCAGCGACGCGGCGGCTCATGCAGCCCCGGCGGACATGCGCCACGGGTTGCTTGACAGCCGTGCGCTCTGGCTCGACCTGTTGCCGCGCATCGCACACGACGAAGGCTTTGGCTGGCTGGAGACAGAGGCGCTGGTGCTCGGCAGCACCGCCATTTGCGGCACCATGGCGTGGTACGACTACTCCTCGGCGCCCCGGCACCTTGGCATGAACCACGAGCAGTTGCGCTCCTTCAAGGGGCTCGTCAACCACGACGCCGACTATGTGCGCTGGCCGTGGAGCGATCGAGCCGTGGCACGTGCACTGGCGCGGCGACTGGCGGCGCAAATGGCTCCGCTGCAGGCGAACCCAGGCGTGGCGCGCGTCGTCGTCGTCACGCATATGCCCCCTTTTGCGCAACCGATTCCCGTCCACCCCGAAAGCGAGTACTGGAGCCTGGTGAGCGCGTACCTGGGCAACTACACACTGGGCGCGTGGTTGCGTGCGCAGCCCAAGGTCAGCCACGTGGTCAGCGGCCACCTGCATTGGGGCTCCACGTGGCAGATTGCAGGCGCGGCTGGCCCCATTCACTTTGCCGTCGTGGAAAGCCGCGCGGGCGCGCCGGGCTACGTGCTGCTCGACCTGCCCGAGTGAGGCAGGGAGTGCGGTTGCAGTTTATGCAGCCAAACGAGTTGGCAGGGCCCAACATGAGAAGTGCGGCAGGATTGGCATCCTGCCGCACACGGTACTTATCAACTCATGTTACGCAGCGCGTCCGCTTTTCGTAGCGGAAGGCCTTCCGGCCTTCGTCATTCTTGAAATGCCTGTACGCAGTGCGCTAAAACGAAGGCCGGGAGGCCTTCCGCTACAGACAGCGGACGCGCTGCGTAACGTGAATTATCAATCAATATCAGCCACGGTCAAAAGCAAAAGCGACGGCACTGTGCCCGGCCGTGTTGTCTTGTTACCGAGATGTGACTTGTCTGCTTCCCACTGGTGCCGATTGATTGAAGTGACTCACGCTTTTTGTTTGGGCCAGGTCCATGCATACCAGGCAATGAACAGCAGGCATACGACTTCAACCGTTGCGAAAAAGAAGTAACTAAGATGGGCGCTACCACCACCAATGATATAGACAATTGTAATCACGCTGGCGACGATATTCGCCCAGCGATTCACACTGTACTTCAATACCCGAGAGAGCAAAATCATCGCGATTGGAATCTCAAGCAGTATTGCGAACACCAGCAATAGTCCTTGAGTGACTTCAAACCCCACTTGGCCAGACACTATTTCCGCCAGGACCCCGGGATTCATGAATCCTACAATATCCGCGGCAACAATGTTGAACATCACAACGATCCATAGCGTTGAGAGTCTCACCCGTATATCCATTGAGGCGGTCCTTTTGTTGGGAGTATCTTCAATTCCTTGACTTTGACCTGGTTTTCGGGACTGTCAACGTTACTCTTCGTCAACCACTTCCTCGGCAGGGCGCAACATAAGCAGGGGCGCCTTCACGCGCGGCGTGATGTACTGCACAGTGTTGCCATAGAGCAGGCGGTTGACGCCCGTGCGCCAGTGCGTGGTCATGGCGATCAGGTCAATATCGTGCGTTCTGACGTAGTTGACAATCTGCTCGCCGGGGTTGCCGAAGCGCATCTCGTAGCGCACGCTGAAGCCGGCCGCCTCGAGCGTACGCGCGTCGGCGCGCATGTCAGCCATGAGATCGGCGGCGACACTGTCGCGCACCTGGCTGGCAAAAATGGGGTGTGCGGCAAGGCGCGCGTCCGACTGCGTCTCGTAGGCAAGCACCATGCCATCAAGCCCGGCAGGGCGGGGCGGCGCGCCCAACAGCCCGCCGACGTGCTCGCCGACGCGCAGGAGAATCAGTTCGTTTGTTGCAGGGCTCAGGAAGCGGGTAAGAATCGGAATAATCTGTCGGCAAAAATCGGAGCCATCCACCGGCGCCAGCACCTTGTACTTCTCCATACATCCTCCTCGCGAGAGCGAATCCAGGGCATGGCGAAGCACAAGAGATGGGCGGCGCACGCCGGTGTGTTTCGCCTTGTAGAATATTCAATTTCACATACATTCTAGCACACAACCGGCACAGATTGAAGAATCGCGACCTGAGATTTTCTCCCGGTACGCAATGGGGGATCCTGGACCGGAAGCCCCGCCGCCTCACGCTAGGCCGGCTGGAATTGCGCCTCTTCGGTGGAGCCATGCATGGCGGTCGTTGAGGCCATTCCGCCGGTGACCGCCAGTTGCACCGCATCGAAGTAGCCCGCGCCGACAAAGCTCTGATGGCGCACGGCGGTGAAGCCCTCGTGTTCCATGGCAAACTCGCGCTCCTGCAGACGCGAGAAGGCGGTCATGCCTTCTTCGCGGTAGCCGCGTGCCAACTCAAACATCCCCGCATTGAGCGAATGGAAGCCGGCCAGCGTTACGAACTGGAATTTGTAGCCCATTTCGCCCAGCCGCTCCTGAAAGACCGCAATCGTGCGCTCGTCCAGATTGCGTCGCCAGTTGAATGAAGGCGAGCAGTTGTAGGCCAGCAACTTGCCCGGATACCTGGCATGGATGCCTTCGGCAAAGGCGCGCGCCTCGTCCAGGTCGGGGCGCGCAGTTTCGCACCAGATCAGGTCGGCGAAGGGTGCATAGGCGAGGCCGCGCGCAATCGCGTAGTCCACGCCGCCGCGGATTTCAAAGAAGCCCTCGTAGGTGCGCTCGCTGCCGGTGATAAAGGGGCGGTCGCAGGGGTCCACATCGGTGGTAATCAACTGCGCCGAATCGGCGTCGGTGCGCGCCACCACCAGTGTGGGCACATCCGCGATATCGGCGGCCAGGCGCGCCGCCACAAGCTTCTGGATGAACTCGCGCGTCGGCACAAGCACCTTGCCGCCCATGTGACCGCACTTCTTGGCCGAAGAGAGCTGGTCCTCGAAATGGACGCCTGCTGCGCCGGCTTCGATCATGGCGCGCATGAGCTCAAAGGCATTCAAATTGCCGCCGAATCCCGATTCAGCGTCGGCCACGATCGGCGCCATCCAGTCGATATGGTTGTTCCCCGCCAAATGGGCCACCTGATCGGCGCGCAGCAGCGCGTTGTTCAGACGGCGCGCCAGGTTGGCGGCGCTGTCGGCTGGGTAGAGGCTTTGGTCAGGATACGTTTGGCCGGCATCGTTGGCGTCACCCGCCACCTGCCAACCGCTGAGGTAGATGGCCTTGAGGCCGGCCTGCACCATCTGCACGGCCTGGTTGCCCGTCACGGCCCCAAGTGATGCTACGTAAGGCTCGGTCTGCAGCAGTTCCCAAAGGCGCTCGGCGCCGCGCCGCGCCAGTGAATGCTCCACATGCACGGTGCCGCGCAGCCGCACGACTTCCTCCGCCGTATAGCTGCGCTGGATGCCGTACCAGCGCGGCGCCTCATGCCACGTGCGCGCCAATTCTGCGGCCGTCTGCAAATTGCCCATTTCTCTCCCCTTCCGGATGCTTCAATTCGGCCGCTTCGGCCGACCATCGAACGGCCTGCACCCTGCCACAGCAGCCATCATGGCGCAGCGCGGTTCCTGCATGGTTGCCGCAGCGTTGACCGTCATGCATTCTTCGGCTTCTGCGCAGAGTCGCCACTTATGTCCCCGTGGCGGCATCGCCAACTTGAAGCGCACACCCAGGAAAAGGTATAACTGTGTGAGCAAATCAAGCATTGCGCCTGTCTGATGCGCCGACAGATGCGTTGCGATCACGCATGGCGGACTCACACACAGAATGCCCAACACACCAACCTTCCGCCTCAGCGCACGTGCGCAGCGAATTGCTCTGGACGCACTCTATGCGCGGCTTGGCGAGCTCGTCACACTGCACGACCTGCCCACTGCCGCCGCGCGCAGCCCGGTGGCAGCGCTGGCGCGCGCCCACGTCTTTGCCACATTGCCCCTGCGGGACGGCGATCACAAGGGTCTTCTCCTTCAGTTTCTGCACGAGGCGCTGCTCATCGGCGCTTCGCCCGGCGAGGACGGTGTGGCGATACCGCCACGCCTCGCCCTCAACTGGGCCGATCTGCGCCATGCCGCGCTGCCCTTCGGCAATCTGGGCTGGAGCACGCTCGTCAACGCAGACCTGTCGCACGCCGACCTGCGCGGCGTCAGCTTCACCAGCGCCAACCTCAGCGGCGTCGACCTCAGCCACGCCAACCTGGCCGGAACCAAGTTCACCAACTGCAACCTGCTGCTCGCCACGCTGGAGGGCGCCAACCTCGACGCCGCCTACCTGGCCACGGCACGCGTCCTTCCCGAGCAACTCGCGCAGGCCCACCTGTCCGCGCGCACGACGCTGCCGTGGTCAACCAACCCAACGCCATCCATTGCCAATATTCTTCCATGAGCGAGCCTCTCCTTCCGCGTTTGCGCCCCGTCGATGTGCGTCGCATCGAGCACAACGGCGCACCCTACTTCGTGCTGCGCGACCCGCTGCAGCTTTGCGATGAGCAACTCCTGATTCCACAGCATTTCGGCCCGGCGCTGGCGTTGTTTGACGGCACACAGCCGCTTGATGCGATTGTCGCGGCCGTGCGCTCGCGCTATGGCATGCCCCTACGCACGGCGCATCTGCGTGAACTGGTGGTTGCGCTTGACGAAGCATTCATGCTCGAGAGTCCGCGCTACATTGCTCGCTACGCCGAGGTGCTGGCGGCTTTCCGCAGCGCGCCCAATCGTCCGCCCGCGCTAGCCGACAGCGGCTACCCCGGCACCCGCGCCGCACTCTGGCAGTTGCTTCAGCAGTACCTGGAGGAGGCCGACAGCGTGGAACCTGCACCCGTAGCCTGGGCGCAGGGGGTAGGACTGCTCAGCCCGCACATTGACTACGGCCGCGGTGGCGCCGTCTATGCGCAGGTGTGGAAGCGCGCCGCCAGCGCCGTTGCAGAAGCCGATCTAGCCGTCATCTTCGCCACGGATCACTTCGGCGATGACCTCTTCACGTTGACGCGGCAAAGCTATTCCACGCCCTATGGTACGCTGCCAACCGATGTCGCCGTTGTCGACGCGCTGGCTGCTGCCCTGGGCGAGGATGCGGCCTTTGCCGGCGAGCTGCGCCACCGCGGCGAGCACTCACTCGAACTCGTAACCGTCTGGCTCCACCACATGCGCGAGGCGCACGCGCACAACGGCAAGCCGCTGCCCCTTGTGCCTATCCTCGTCGGCTCGCTGCATCAGCACCTGCACAACGGCAGCGCGCCGCAGGACGACCCGCACGTGGAGGCCGCGCTTGCCGCCCTCAGGCAAGCTACGGCCGGGCGACGCGTGCTCTATGTGGCATCGGGTGACCTGGCGCATGTTGGCCCGGCCTTTGGCGGCGCGCCGCTTCACGGTGTCGATACAGCTGCGCTGCGCGCGGCCGACGACGCGCTGCTGCACCCCATGCAGATGGGCGACGCCGAGTCCTTCTTTGCTGAAATCAAGCGTGTGCAGAACGGAAACAATGTCTGCGGCGTCACGCCCCTCTATCTGACGCTGCGCGCACTTGGCCGGGTCAAGGGAATGCCGTCGGGCTACGCCCATTGCCCCGCCGACGACGCGGGCACGTCGATTGTGAGCGTGGCGGGCATGATGTTTCAGGCGGAGTAGGGAGTGGGGAGTAGGGAGTGGGGAGTAGTGGACCTACGCCTGTACGCAGACGTTGTTCCCCACTCCCCTTTCCCTACTCCCTACTCCACATTCCCTGCAATTCGACGGAACTTTCGCAACGCACCTCTCGTCTCCTTTGCGTGCCCCAATGGCACCCCGGCATTGGCCACAATCGGTTTGCAAACCCGATCATTGCATGAACACTTGTCCCATTGTTTCAGGAGAACACCAGAATGAGTATCAACACTTATCGCAGTCGAATGACCGCAGGTGCAGCCGCTGTGGCCGCTGTTGTCCTGCTTGCCGCCGCCGTCATGCTGCCTGCGCGCAACGCCCAGGCGCAGGATGCAGGCGCAGCCGCGCCCGTTACAGGCGTGACGCGCACAATCACCGTGGTGGGCGAAGGCAAGGTCGACGTCCAGCCGGATGTGGCCTACCTGAACCTGGGTGTTGTCGTCACGCGTCCGACAGTGCGCGAGGCCTCCAGCGCAAACCAGGAAGTGATCGACGCGGTCATCGCGGCTGTGAAAGATGCGGGCGTTGCGGAAGAGGACATCCAGACCTCAAGCTTCAGCGTCAATGTCAACAACTACGGCCCCAACGGCATCATGCCCGAGGCCGAATGGACCTACCAGGTCTCAAACAACGTCAACGTGACGATTCGCGACCTGGCCAGTGTGAGCAAGGTGCTGGACACGGCGATTGAGGCAGGCGCCAACAACATCTATGGCGTGAACTTCGCCCTGCAGGATTCCGCCGCAGCACAGTCCGAGGCGCGCAGGGCCGCCGTGGCCGACGCCGAGGCACGCGCCGAAGACCTGGCCGCGCTCACGGGCGTGGGCGTCGGTGAGGTCGTTTCTGTAAGTGAAGTCATCGGCAGCCAACCCGTCTACGGCTCGTTCCGCGAGAACGCCATGGGGATGGGCGGTGGAGGCGGCACACCCATCCAGCCGGGCCAGCTTAACCTGACCATGCAGATTCAGGTGACCTACGCGATTGTGGCTGCTGCCGGACAGTAGCAGCAAGCGCACAAGCGCAAATTTACCACTGGGTGACAATAAGCGGGCGGGGAAGAGAACTCTTCCCCGCCCGTTTATTGCCGAGGGCAAGAACGATCTTGCGCGAAACGTTAACGACTTGGCAGGCCACGCGCGCGCCGACTTAACAAAAGCGGCGTATACGTGTACTATGTGCCTGCAAACACTCCACGGCAACTGTTGTTCCTGTGCGCATTCAGCGCACACGTGTTTGTGGCGCGCATTCAGCCATTCCATCCACAGCGAAGTTCTCGCAGACAACCGAACGGAGGAACAGATGGTACGCAAGCAATATGCGGTCGTAGTCTCGCTGCTGTTGGTCAGTGTCATGATGACGCTTTCGGCATGCGCCGCGGTGGCGCCCGCCGCCCCGGCTGCACCGGCCGCACCAGCTGCCGAAGCCGCAGCGCCCGCAGACGTCAGCCCCGAAATGGCCGAACTGGTAGCCGCTGCACAGGCCGAGGGCGAGTTGACCACCATCGCTTTGCCGCGCAACTGGTGCAATTATGGCGCCGCGATTGATGGCTTCGCCGCAAAATACGGCATCAAGGTCAACGAACTGAACCCTGACGCCGGCTCCGGTGACGAACTGGAAGCCATTCGCGCCAACAAGGACAACGTGGGCCCGCAGGCCCCTGATGTCATCGACGTGGGCTTCTCCTTCGGCACAATTGCCAAGGACGAGGGCCTCATCCAGCCCTACAAGGTCGCCACCTGGGACACGATTCCCGATGACGTCAAGGATGCCGACGGCTACTGGTACGGCGACTACTACGGCGTACTGGCCTTCATGGTCAACAGCGACGTCATCGCCGAAGCGCCGGGCGACTGGGCCGACCTGCTGGATCCCAAGTACAACGGCCAGGTTGCGCTTTCGGGCGACCCGCGCACTTCCAACCAGGCGATTCTCTCGGTGATTGCCGCGGCCCTCGCGCGGAGCGGCTCCATGGACGACGTGACGCCGGGCATTGAGTACTTTGCCGAACTGAATCAGGCCGGTAATCTGGTGCCCGTCATCTCCAACAACGCCCTTGTGGCGCGCGGCGAAACGCCTGTGCGCGTAACGTGGGACTACCTGGCCCTGAGCGGCGCCGACGAAATGGCCGGCAACCCGCCCGTCGCCGTGGTCATCCCCGAAACGGGCCGTGTGGCCGGTGTCTACATTCAGGCCATCAGCGCCTATGCACCGCACCCCAACGCCGCCAAGCTGTGGATGGAATACCTCTACAGCGACGAAGGCCAGCTCCACTGGATGAGCGGCTATTGCCACCCGATTCGTGAGCCCGACCTGCGCGCGCGCGGCGTTGTGCCCGCCGAGCTCGCTGCCAAGTTGCCGGACGTCACCGGCGCCGAGTTCCCCTCGATCCCGCAGCAGGACGCCGCCAAGGCTCTGATTGTCGAGACGTGGGACAGCACCGTTGGCGCCAATATCCAGGCCGAGCAGTAACATTGGCGATGTAGGTGCGGGGGAGTGGGTGACAACGCCCACTCCCCCGCAGTGCAATAGCCACACCGTCCATTTGAAGCCTGCTCAAGACCGCTCCCCGCGACCGCACCCATGACAACAAGCGCCGAATCCATTGAAATGCGCCCTGCGCCGGTTCTCAAACAGCCGCGCCGCCGGTCCTGGGCCTGGCTGGGGCTGCTGCCCTTCTTCCTGTTTGCCTTCCTCTTCCTGCTGCTGCCCTCGCTTTCGCTCTTCATTGGCTCATTCCAGAACAAGCAGGGTGCGTTTACGCTGCAGAACATCTGGGACTTGTCGCGCCCGCCCATTCCCCAGGCCTACTGGCTCAGCATTCGCATCAGCGCCGTTACAGCCATTGCCGGCGGCGTTCTGGGCATGCTCGTGGCCTACGCCGTCACCATTGGCGGCATGCCGCGCGTCTTCCGCGCAGGAACGATGACCTTCTCGGGCGTCGCCTCCAACTTTGCCGGCGTGCCGCTGGCCTTCGCATTTATCTCCACAATGGGGCGAACAGGCTTTATCACGCTGCTGCTCAAGGACGTTTTCGGCTGGAATATCTACCAGTCGGGCTTCAACCTCTACAGCTTCGTGGGGCTGAGCCTGACCTATCTCTATTTTCAGTTTCCGCTGATGATCCTGATCATGGCCCCATCGCTCGACGGCCTCAAGCGCGAGTGGCGCGAGGCGGCCGACAATCTGGGTGCGACGCCGCAACAATACTGGCGACTCGTGGGGCTGCCCATCCTCATGCCTTCGCTGCTGGGCGGCATGATTCTGCTCTTTGGCAATGCCTTTGGCGCATATGCCACGGCCTACGCCCTCACCGGCGGCACCCTCAATCTGGTGACAATCCAGATCGGCGCGCAGATACGGGGCGACGTGCTCAACAATCCGGGGCTGGGCTATGCCATGGCGCTGGGCATGGTGGTGGTCATGGCAGTCAGCATCACCCTGTACACGTGGCTGCAACGACGTTCGGAACGGTGGCTGCGATGACCATTGCGATTGAAGCAACCGCCACAGATCAAGAGCTGCGCCCGGCGCCCACACCGCCGCTGGAAAGCAACGGCCGGCGCAAGTTCGCACCTTTTTCCTGGCTTTGGTGGACACTGGGCGCCATCTATCTGGTCCTTCCCTTGTACGGCACCTTTGTCTTCTCGCTGCAGAAGGTGCGCGGCACGTGGAGCTTCGCTGCCTACACCTCTGCGCTCTCCGAGCCCGCCTTCCTGCGCACCTTTGGCTTCTCCACAGTCATGGCCTTCAGCACAATCATCGTGAGCCTGCTGCTGGTTGTTCCCACCGCCTATTGGGTGCAGTTGCGCGCACCCAAGTGGAGGCCCGTGGTCGAGTTTATCAGCCTCATGCCCTTCGTCATTCCCGCCATCGTGCTGGTTTTCGGCTTCATCAAGACCTACAGCCGCCCTGTGGGCATCTTCGGCATCACGCTGATCCCGCCGCTGACGAATACAACCATGACCACAAATGTCCTGCTGGTGGCAGCCTACACTGTACTCTCTTTGCCCTACATGTACCGTTCGGTCGACAATGGCCTGCGCGCAATGGACGTGCGCACCCTCACCGAGGCGGCGCAGAGCCTGGGTGCGAGTTGGCCCACCATTTTGGGGCGCGTCATCTTTCCAAACCTGCGTTCTGCTTTGCTCAGCGGGTCGTTGCTTACCTTTGCCATTGTGGTGGGTGAGCTCACGCTGGCCACCTTTCTCAACCGGCCTGCCTTTGGCCCCTATCTGGCATTGATCGGCAATCAGCAAACCTACGAGCCGGCGGCACTGGCGATAGTCACCTTTGGGCTTACGTGGCTGGCCATGATCTTGATCAATGTCGCGACCGGCGGCGCAAAGAGTGCCACGGTCACGGGGATGCGCTAGCGTCGCACCTCATACGCAAACACCCACAAAGACCGCACGAGTCCCCATGGCCTTTCTCGATCTCATCCATGTCAGCAAGATCTACCCCAACGCCTTGCGCCCTGCGGTGGAGGACTTCAACCTGCAGGTGCAGCCGGGGGAATTCGTTTCCTTCCTGGGGCCGTCGGGTTGCGGCAAGACCACGACGCTGCGCATGGTGGCGGG
>CAYRVP010000051.1:0-26113 GCA_964427845.1 uncultured Caldilineaceae bacterium | reverse complement strand
CGGCCACCGCCGAGCACGTGGCTATCATGGGCCACAACCCCGGCCTCGAGGAGCTCATCGCAGGGCTCTGCGCAGGGGGTGCGCTCAACCTCAATTTCCGACTGCCCACCGCGGCCGTCGCGCACATCGAATTGGAAATTGCCCGCTGGGACCAGATGCGCTGGGGCTGCGGCGAGCTGCGCATGCTCGTTTCGCCCAAGCTCCTCAAGAAGTAGCCGCGCATGAGCGACCGCCCGATTGCCGCCATCTTTGACCTTGACCATACGCTCGTGGCCGCCAGCACTGGCACGCTGGTCATGAGTTACATGCGCGAGACCGGGATCCTCAATCAATACCTCGACCGGCGCACAGTGGCCCGCGCTGTAGCCGGCACGCTGCTCTACAAGAGTGGCATTTGGGACGCCACGCGCCTCATGCAAGCCACTGCCCGCCTCGTGCGCGGCATTCCCATCGCAACCATGTGGCAGATGGTGGAGCGCTGGTTTGACGACCAGGTGCGCCACATGCTCGCGCCCGGCGCACTGGAGCGGCTTGAATGGCACGTGGGCCAGGGCCACGTGCCGATCATCTGCACGGCCAGCAGCCAGTTCAGCGCCGTGCCTGTGGCGCGTCACCTGGGCATTGCCCACACCATCTCCTCGGACTGGCTGGACGACGGCCTCGAAATGACGGGCAGCGTTCGCCTCCCCATCGCCTATGGCGCGGGCAAGGTCTACTGGCTGCGCCGCCTGGCCGCAGCGCAGGGCTGGCAGCTCTCGGAGAGCTATTTTTACAGCGACGACCTGTCGGACATGCCGCTGCTTCAGACAGTGGGACATCCCGCCGCCGTCAACCCCTCCAAGGCGCTACGCGCCGCTGCGGCCCGCCACAATTGGCCCACCCTCACCTGGTACTAAGCAACAGAACGTCGACGCGAAGTCGCAAAGACGCAGAGGAAGCGCAAAGGACAGCAGCAACTGGAACAAAGGCTCTTGTTGTTGCTGTTCTTTGCGCTTCCTCTGCGTCTTTGCGACTTCGCGTCGTAGTTCCCTTATTACCCGTAGATGTATGCGCCGCCGCCCGCGGTCACCGGGTCGCCCTGCATGATCGCCTCGAAGGCGTCAAGCACCTGCTCCACATCGGCGGACGTCACGTGGTAATTTGTCACAATGCGCATCCGCTGCATGTCGAGCGGGTTGAGCAGCACGCCGCGCGCCGCCAGCGCCTCGGCCACCTGCACGGCGTTGACGTCGTCGCGCGTCACCGTGACCACAACGATGTTCGACTCCACTGCCGCGGGCTCCGCCGACAGCCCCTCAATCTGCGCCAGCCCATAGGCCAGGGCACGCGCGTTGGCGTGGTCATCGGCCAAGCGATCCACCATCTCCGTCAGCGCCACAATGCCCGCCGCGGCAATCACACCCGCCTGGCGCATGCCGCCACCCAGCAACTTGCGGTTGCGTCGCGCCCGCTTGATGAAAAGTGCGCTGCCCGCAATCACCGCGCCCACCGGCGCGGCTAATCCCTTGCTCAAACAGCAGGAGACGCTGTCGGCCGCTGCCACGAGGCGGGCGGGCGTCACCTGCTGGGCCACAGCGGCGTTCCACAGACGTGCGCCATCAATGTGCAGCACCAGCCCGTGCGCATGCGCCAGCGCACCCACGGCGTCGGTATAGGAGGGCGTGAGCACGCGCCCGCCGCAACGGTTATGCGTATTCTCCAGCGCGATGATGCGCGTGCGCGGGAAGTGCTCGTCCTCAGCGCGTATGGCGTGCTCGATCATGTCGAGCGCCATGGTGCCGTCGGCCAGGTTGGGCACTGTGCGCGGGTGCATGCCGCCCACAGCCGCCATGCCCCCCTGCTCGTAATAGAAGATGTGCGAATTGTCACCCAGAATCACCTCGTCGCCCCGCTCACCGTGACAGAGCAGGCTGATCAGGTTACCCATCGTCCCGCTTGCCACAAAGAGCGCCGCCTCCTTGCCAAGCATTTCGGCTGCCAACGCCTCCAGGCGATTGACCGTGGGGTCCTCACAGTAGACATCATCGCCCACCTCGGCTTCGGCCATGGCACGCCGCATGGCGTCGGTGGGCTTGGTCACGGTATCGCTGCGCAGGTCAATCACGTTGCTCATTTGCGTCCTGGATTCGTTTGCAGAGACTCTGTTGACGACAAGGGATAAATGGTAATTGGTGAGTGGTAATGGGCAGTGAGTGGAGAGACGCATCTTCTCCGTCTGGCGCCTTGGGCCCGCATGGGTTGCGTCACTGCACGACGCTCACAATTACCAATCACCACTTGCCACTTGCCGCTTACTGGTGCATCCGGCAAGTGAGACGATCTTTCGTAGCGGCTGCTTTAGCTGCCGTACTAACCAATCGCACTGTGACAAAGACGAACGGCGCCTGAAGCCGCCGCTACGAATCAGCGACGTACTAGCCGGATGCACCACTTACCAATTACGAGTGATCTTTCATACCACGCCCGGTGCTAGGCAAACATCACGCTCCATCGCCCAGAAAATCCTCAAGCGCGCAGAGCAACCTATCGAGGTCATCGTCGGTAGTCTCGCCCATGTGCGCAATGCGAAAGGCCTTGTTCTTGTAAGGGCCGTAGCCGTTGCTGATTTCCATGCCTTGCGAGCCCAGGAAATCGTTGAGCGCCGCAATGTCGATTCCACGTGTATTCGTGATCGTCGTCACCGTGGGCGAGCGATACCCCTCCTCGGCCATCAACTCGAAGCCGTGCGCAATCGCCCACTCCTGCGTGCATTGCGCCAGGCGCGCATGGCGGTCAAACCGCTCGTAGACACCCTCCGCAAAGATGTGCTCCAACTGCACGCTCAACGCACGCATAAGCGATATGGCCGGCGTGGCGGGCGTCGTACTCTTCTTGAGCGCCTTGTCGAGGTTCAGAAAGTCAAAGTACCAGCCGCGCCCCTTCACACCGGCCGCGTGCTCCATCAGCCGGTCGCTCACAGCCGCAAACGCCAACCCGGGCGGCAACGCCAGTGCCTTCTGCGACGAGGTCGCCAGGAAGTCCAGCCCCCATGCGTCAAAAGGAATCAGCACCCCCCCAAACGATGAGACCGCATCGACAAGCACGAGCGTCTCTGGGCTCAACTCACGCACCGCCATAACAATCTCGGCAATGGGGCTCATCACGCCCGTGCTCGTTTCGTTGTGAACAACTGTAATCGCATCAATCGGCCCATCGCGCAGCGCCTCGCGCAGCGCCGTGCTCGCTTGCTCGGGCTTGACGGCGGTATTCCACGGAATATCTACGCGAATCGCCTCCTTGTCGCAGCCCATCGCCACGTTGTACCAGCGCTCGCTGAAAGCCCCATTCACAAAACAGAGCACGCGCCGTCCCACGCTGTTGCGGATCGCCGCCTCCTGCATGCCGCTGCCCGAAGCCGCGACCATAAAGACCCGCCCGCGTGCGCCGAACAGGCATTGCAGCATCTCCTCGCAATGCAGGAAGAGCGCCTCAAACTCGTCGCTGCGGTGGCCGATCATCGGCTCGGTCTGCGCGGCCAGCACGTGCGGCAGTACGTCCGTCGGACCCGGAATAAAGAGGCGCTGCGGTGGCTTGATGCCTTCTGTCATGTGGAAATGGCTCCTCGCCGTGCTCTGCTGCAATCTGGACTATGGCTGCGTACGGCTGGGTGCGCCATGCAGGACCCGTTCTGCTGGAAGGCTATTGTGCCATCTAGCGAAAGCAGCGCGCAACTCGCGTGTGCGGTGGGCAGTCGTTGCCGTGGCGCAACGGCGCAACGGCGCCGGACCCTCGCCCAGTGGCCCTTGCCGCGCAACTGGCGTGGCGCAGGCACAGGTTTCATTTCGTCATGAATCCAGCAGTCTTGCGTTTCCTCGAGGTGTGCGTTAAAGTTTCGCCATGTCTTCATCCCCTCACGAGATTCGCCCCGAGTCGCTCTCCGCAGAGCCGCCTCTGCAGCCGGCACACCCGACCCATGGGCTCACCGTCAACGCGGCCGGCCGCGGCCCCGCCCCGCTGGTGGCCGTGCGCAACGTCTGGAAAGTCTTCGGCGATAACCCGGAGAAACTCATGGGTGCCGTGCCAAGCGACGCGTCCAAGAGCGACATTCTGGATGAAACCGGCCATGTGATGGCCGTGCGCGGCGTTTCGTTCGAGGTGCAGGCCGGCGAGACATTTGTCGTCATGGGGCTATCCGGCAGCGGCAAGTCCACACTGCTGCGTTGCCTGCCGCGCCTGATTGAACCGACGCGCGGCGAGATTCTCATCGACGGCCACAATGTTGCGCACATGGACAAGCACGCGCTGCGCGGCCTCCGCCGCCACCGCGTGAGCATGGTCTTCCAACACTTTGGCCTGCTGCCTCACCGCCGCGTCATCGACAATGTCGCCTACGGCCTTGAAGTGCAGGGTGTCAAGCGCGCCGAGCGCCTCGAAAAGGCGCGCGCCATGATCGAGATTGTCAACCTCAAAGGCTGGGAGGATTACTACCCAAGTCAGTTGAGCGGCGGCATGCAGCAGCGTGTGGCGCTGGCGCGTGCGCTTGCCGTCAATCCTGAAATCCTTCTCTTCGACGAGCCCTTTAGTGCGCTCGACCCGCTGATCCGCCGCGAGATGCAGGACGAACTCATCTCCATCCAAGCGCGGCTGCACAAGACGCTGATCTTCATCACGCATGACTTTGCCGAGGCGGTCAAGCTGGGCACCCACATTGCCATCATGAAAGACGGCGAGTTTGTTCAGGTGGGTTCGGCTGAAGAGCTGATTCTGCACCCGGCCAGCCCTTACGTGGAGGCGTTTACGCGCGATGTACCCAGGCTGCGCGTACTAAGCGCCCGCAGCGTCATGCAGCCGCTCGCGGGCCCCGTCTCCAATGCATTGCCGTGCGGCCCCACCATTGCTGCATCTCAGCGCCTTGAGGATTGCCTGCTCCTCATCCTTGAGGCCCCCTGCCCCCTGCCCGTGGTCGACAAACAGGGCCGCACCATCGGCACGCTCGCGCGCCAGTCACTCCTCGCCGCGCTCCATCCCACCGCATGATGCGGCCGGCGCGCACCTCTTCCTGAAGCCATGGCCTCCAACTCCCCCAGCCTTAACCGACAAGCCGGCATGACAGAACGCGAGCGGCGCACTCTTTCGTATGTGCTTGCCTGGGCGCTGCTGATTGGCATGACCATGGCGCTGCGCACGGCCAACCCCGACGGCGGCGGTTTCCCCGACCGCCTGATATGGGGGCTCAAGGCCCCGCTCGACGCGTTCCAATCGTGGGTCATCGGCAATCGTGCAACGCACTGGCTCTTCGTCTACGGTTTTGACCCGATCAGCCACCTTCTGGACACCTTTCTACGCGCTGTCGAAACCTTGCTGTTGGTGCTGCCGTGGCCGGTTGTCGTCATCACCCTCAGCGCAATTGCCTACAAGAGCGTGGGTCGCGCCGTCGCTGCCTTCACGGCCGCCGCCCTGCTCGTAATCGGCGCATTTGGGCTGTGGGATGCAACCATGAAGACTCTCGCGCTCATGGGTGTGTCGGTCTTCATTGCCCTGCTCATTGCCATCCCCCTGGGCATCCTCGCGGCGCGCTCGCGGCGCCTCAACAGCCTGCTGCGCCCCCTCCTCGATGCCATGCAGGTAATGCCTGCCTTTGTCTATCTCATCCCCGTACTCCTCTTCTTTGGGATTGCGCGCGTGCCCAGCGTGGTCGCGACCGTCATTTACGCGCTGCCACCCGCCGTGCGCATGACGGCCATGGGTATCCTCCAGGTGCCTGCCGCCACTACGGAAGCCGCCGATGTCTTCGGCTCCACCTCCTGGCAGAAGCTGTGCAAGGTCCAGCTTCCGCTCGCCATGCCCACTATTCTGCTCGGTGTCAACCAGACCATGATGATGGCGCTTGTCATTGTGGTGATTGCAGCCATGATTGGCGCGGGTGGCCTGGGAGAGAATGTGCTCAAGGGCTTGCAGCGGCAGAATGTGGGGCTGGCGCTTGAGGCCGGCCTTGCCATCGTCCTCATCGCCATGATGTTCGACCGTATCAGCGCCGGACTTGCGCGCGAAAGCCGTCGCGCCATGGAGCACGCCGCGCCGCGCGCGCCCAGCGCCGTGCCCCGCTGGCTCAGGCTCTATGTCTTCTGGTCCACGGTCGTGCTCATCCTGCTCGTCATCACCTTCCTCAGTTTCTCGTTTCCCGCGCTCGCCGACTTCCCGAAGGCCCTGCATTTGTCAATCGCGGGGCCGGTTAACAGCGGCGTGGACTGGATGCGTGACAATCTCTATCAGGTGGGCAGTACGTCAATTGGCACCGGCTCCTTCAGCGATTTCGTCGTCATCCGTGTGCTCAACCCCGTGCGCGCCTCTTTGCAGGGGCTGCCGTGGATTGTCGTACTCTTTGCCGGGCTGATCCTCGGCGCGCAGTCGGGTGGCCTGCGCCTGGGGTTGCTCGTGGCCGGCTGCATCTATGCGCTGGGCGGGCTGAACACATGGGACGAAAGCATGGATACGCTCAGCCAGGTCATCGTGGCCGTGCTCATTACCGTGTTGATCGGCGTGCCGTTGGGCATTGCCGCGGCGCGCTGGAAGCCCTTCCAGCGCATGCTGCGCCCCCTGCTTGACTTCCTGCAGACGATTCCGCCCTTCGTCTACCTCGTGCCGGTTGTCATCCTCTTCAATCCCGGCCGCGTCCCGGGGCTGATCGCTTCGGTGCTCTACGCGCTGCCACCCATCACGCGCCTCACGAATCTCGGCATCCGCCAGGTGCCCGTGAACACAACCGAGGCGGCGCGCGCCTTTGGCTCCACCAGCGGCCAGATGCTGCGCAAGGTGCAGCTACCCCTTGCCATGCCCGCCATGATGATGGGACTCAACCAGACAGTAATGATGGTCCTCTCCATGGTGATCATCGCCGGGCTTGTGGGCGGCGGCGCGCTGGGCTTCGAGGCCGTGCTGGGTCTGGCGCGCAGCGACCTGGGTCGCGGCATGGAGGCGGGGCTGGCTATTGTGGCCCTTGCCATTGCGCTCGACCGCCTGACACAGGCCTGGGCGCGCAGCAGCCGCTAAGGCGGGCGAGTAGGGAAGTGGGTAAGTGGTAAATGGTAAGTGGTAAATGGCCCGCCTGGACTCGAGTCCAGGCGGGCCATTTACCACTTACCATTTACCACTTACCACTTACCCTACTCGCCCGCCTTACTGCGGCAATTCCATCGTCGCAATGAACTCGGCGATGGTCTCGTTGTCGCTTGCGCCCAGTTCGATCCACTCGAAATTGAAGCTCGCGTCATCGTTCTGGGTCACCGCGGCAGCATGGAGCGCACCGGCGCTCAGGTCGCCCGCTTCGTCGGCTACGAACTTGAAAAAGACAACATCAGTGCCGTCATCACCAAAGTAGGCCGTCTTACCGTCGGGCATGATGATGGCATTCTCGTGGCTGAAGCGGCCCATGACGTACTGCTTTTCAACCAGCGAGTTGATGCTGGCGCCATCGCTGTCAGGCTGCATTTCGACCATGTAGCCGTAGTCATAGGGATTTGCCTGCTCGCCCAGGAAGGCCGTCATGCTGGCAACAGGATCCTGCCAGCCGATGTTGCTGGCCATGGGCTCATACTCTTCCGCCGTCAGCGCCGTGTTCCACGGGCTCACATTGCCGCCGCACAGTGTCCACAATCCATTGACCTGGGCGGTGTCCACATTGCTGCCCTCAATGACTTCCCAGTTCGTGCCGTTGTTGCGCATGTAGATCTTGCTTACAGCCGCCGTTTCACACTCGAAATTTGTGTAGAGATAGCCCTCACTGGCATCGTCCATCGTCTGCACGAACATGTTTGCATCGGGCTGATTGCAGATGCTGTCGCGGCTGCCGTCGCCGCGCAGGACGTCACCATAGCGACTGTTCTGATAGTCGTTGGGGATCGCCTCGCCCACGCGACCCAGAATCTGGTATTCGCCTGCAGCAACCATCACACGGGCCTGATCGGCGCCTTCCGGCACGGCCATTGCGGTGAAGTCATCGGTGGCTTTGTAGCCATTGACGATGCCGACGAGGCCGCGGTTGTAGGGCGCCGGGTTCATGCCGCTGGGGTGCTGCACGTTGAACATCACTGTGCCGTCCGAGAGAATCTGGAGCCCGGTGGTCTCGCCGCCCGTTGGCACGGTGGCGAAGCGATGCAGCGCGCCGTCGTACATCCACAGCACGTTGTTGGCATGGTTCGAACTGTCTTCGCCAATCCAGAGGCGGCCCAGGCGGTCAACCATCAGATTGTCGGGATTGGCGATGTTGTTCACGTCGCAGCCGTTCTGCTCATTGGCCTCGTCATAGGGGCCGCCGACAATCAAAGGAGCGATATTGGTGATATCCATGTTCTCGTCAAAGCTGCCCGCATAGATGATGCCGCACTTGTTCTCGTCTACGTTGATGGCGCCTTCGCCATCCGACATGCCCTTGCTCACTTCGCTCATGGCCCAATAAATCTGCTGATTCACCTCATCAAGCGCCACCCACTCCATCTTGCGGAACTCAGCCGTCGCGCCCACCGACCTGGCATAGGCGCGGCTCTCCAGGAAGGGAGCCATGGGGCTGTCCAGCGGAACAATCGGATCCTCATTCACCTGCGCGTGCACGGGCAGCGCCGTGAGCGCTAACGCTACGACGGCGCTCGCGCTGCATATGCGTGCGGCCTTGACGGCCCAATTCTTCATGCGGGTATCTCCTTGGGAATTCAGACAATTGTTGAGTGCAGCGACCACCTGGCCGCACTGACATTCAACTTGATCAAGGTCAACTCAACGTGAACAGCGCTTATCAGAATCGTTAACCTTCGCGCCATGGCGCATTAACTCAGCGCGCCTACAATATTCACAACGGACGCAGCCGCACGCGGCGATCGCGAACTGGTCTCACTATGCACGTTCTCCGCAAACGCACCCACAATCGACAGCACCTGCGCGCCATCGTCGTGATCATCGCCATCATCGGTGCGACAATCGCTGCCTCGTTGACGCATGTGAGGCCCGCGCGTGCGCAAATCGAGCCACTCCCAGCCCCAACAAGCAGCCTCGAAGCCAAAGGTGCAACGCCTGTATCAGCCGCTTTCGACGCGCCCACGCCCACGCTTGATCTCGGCCCACTCTTCAGCGAGCCGGTGCTGCACGGTGCGTGGCTATGGCAGGCGAACTGTGTGCGCTGCCACGGCCAATATGGCGAAGAGCGCGTGGGTGAGGAGATGAAGAGCAAGGATCTGCAACACAAGATCTCGGGTTCCGACCGCAACAGTTGCTCACTGTCGTGGTCCATTACCAGGGGAGGCCCCCTGAGCATTGCCGAGATCAGGAGTATTGTCGCCTATGTCGAGGCCTGGGAAAAGAAAGGCGCCGAGCCGTCGCTCGCGCCCATGCTGCCGATTCCTGCACCCACAAGTCGCCCCACACTGACAAGCGCCGCCACGCCCGAAATCGCTACCGCCACACCTGCGCCAACTATCGACCCCGCGCTCGGAGCCCTGCTCGCTCAGGACCCAGTCTATGAGGGCGCATGGCTCTACGCCGAGAATTGCGTCATCTGCCACCTCAGCTACGACAGGGCGCGCCAGGCCTCCACCGTGGATGATGAAACGATGCGCGGGTTGATCACGAACGGCAAAGTCGCGAGCTCCATGCCCAGCTTCGGCATTCTCAACGGCGGCAACCTCAAACGAGCACAAGTCAATGCGATAGTAAGCTACATGCGCACCTGGGAGAATCTGGGCCGCAACCCCGACTTGCCCGAGCCGATTGCGCAGCACCTGGCCGAGCGCACGAAAATCGCACTGGCCATGCCCACCATGGTGGGTGCGCCGCCCGCCTTTGCGCCCACGCCCGCCGCGTCCCGAGCGGTCGCAAGTCGCTCTGCGTCAGACGCTGCGCGCGGTGGCGGCGACAGCCTGTGGGGCATATTCATGCTCCTGTCGGTCATCGGCGTCGTGGGCGGCGCGGGCCTCTTCGCAGGCGCCGTGGCCTGCACGGCGATTCACCCGCCCAAGCGTAACAGTTGAAACACTACCTCAACGCAAAGGCGCGAGGGAAGCAAAGAAACGCAAAGGAAGTGCAGCGGGAAAAAAGCGTACTCACGTTGTTGCTCTTCTATGGGTTCCTTTGCTTTCCTTGCGTCTTTGCGTCGAGATGTTGTGTTCACTCCGGGTGACTCTAGAGGCGCGCCTTGTTGGCCATGGCGCGCGCATAGACATCCTCGTATTGCGTGGCGCTGCGCTCCCACGAAAAATCCTGCGCCATCGCGCGCTGCACCATCAGCGCAATGTGCTGCGGCCGGTCATAATAGGTGCTCACGGCCCATCCCACCGTGTTGTAGACAGCGCCCGGCGTGGCCGACCAGAACTTGAAGCCCGTACCGCCTCCAGTTGCCTCGTCATACTGCTCCACTGTGTCCTCCAGTCCACCGGTGGCGCGCACAATGGGCAGCGTGCCGTAGCGTAGCGAGTAGATCTGGTTCAGCCCGCATGGTTCATAGATCGAAGGCATGATAAAAAAGTCGCTGCCGGCCTCAATCCAGTGGGCAATCTCATTGTTGTAGCCGATGTAACTGCCAATGCGGCCGGGGAAGCGCGCCGGCAAGCCCGCAAAAATGCTCTCCAGCCCCGGGTCACCCGAGCCAAGAATGACGAACTGAACGCGCATCGAGTTGACAATGCCCTCAATCGCCTGCGCCAGCAATGCCAGCCCCTTCTGGTCGGCAAAGCGGCTGACGACGCCAATCAGTGGCGTATCGGGGCTCTCGTCCAGCATGAAGCGCCGCTGCAGCGTGTGCTTGTCCAACGCCTTGCCCGCCAGCGAATCGGGCGTAAATTGGGCGGGTATGAGCCGGTCGGCGTCGGGGCTCCACTCGCTGTAGTCCACGCCGTTGACAATGCCAACATAGTCTTCGCCCTTGTTGTTGAGCATGGGCGCCATGCCATAGCCAAGCTCCGGCGTGCGTGTCTCGTTGGCATACGTGGGGCTCACCGTGTTCACCATGTCGGCGAAAGCGATGCCTCCCTTCAGGAAGTTGACGCGCCCGTGATCCTCAAAGCCGCCTGCGTGGAAGTTATTCCACCCCAGCCCGAGGAAGGGGTAGCAGGATGCGTCGTAGACGCCCTGATAGGCGATATTGTGGATGGTGAGCACGCTCGCCGCCGCGCCCAGCACCGGGTCATTCCAGTGCCACGCCTTGAGATAAGCTGCGGCGGGCGCTGTCTGCCAGTCATGCACGTGCACAATGTCGGGCGCAAAGCCCATATCGTGCGCCAGTTGCAGCCCGGCGCGGCTGAGGAGTCCGAAGCGGTATGGGTTGTCCTGATAGTCGTTATATGAGGCGTCGTGGTAGATGCCGTCCCGCCCGAAATACTCCTCGTGATCGATGAAATAGACGGGCACGCCCTGGTGGTCCGCCACATCGACGCCGCACCAAAGCTGCCCAGTTCCCATCCACACGCCCATCGAATCCCAGTGGCGGCGCAGCCCAAACTTCCTGTAATTGATGCTGCCGTAACGCGGCATCACGACCATCAACTCATGGCCGCGGGCGCGCAGTGCGACGGGCAACGCGCCCGCGACGTCGGCGAGGCCGCCCGTCTTGGCAAAGGGCGCCACCTCCGACGCAATGAAGAGAATTCGCAGCGGGCGATCCATGCGCAGGCTCCTTCGTGGCTTGGGTTTGGGCAGGCAATGCATCCCTGCGGGTGCACTCACTTCTGGATGCCCTCATCCTATCACGCGCCGCACGCTGGCGAGAACCGGCTTGCGCACAGGGTGCATGGGACGCTCACTTTGCGGCGCCATCTCTCCATCACAGCTGCGACTGAAGGCATGCATGGCAGCAGAGAAGGCTGCAGAATGGACTACGCCAATACTCAGCGCGCAGAGAGCCTGCGGTGAACCGGTCGCAGGCTCTCAATCAGTTCTAGACGGTGCGCACTCACCCAGCGGTTGGAAAGTCGACCTTGTAGGCGGCCTGCCAGGTGAGTGACTCGGCCACTCCACCCGGCAGGATGACGAAGATGTACTGTCCCGCGTCCTCAAGTCTGACGTCGAGGGCAAGCAAGATGGTAATCGTGTCGGCCTGCTTTTCCTTTTCTTCCTGCCATAACCACTCCACAGTCGACTTCTCATGACTGGGCTCATGAAATACAGATTGGCTCAGTCGGTCGCATGGTATCCTGGCTCAGCGCCACACGACCGGCAGCAGCACAGAATCCGGCGGCGTCACTTGCGGCTCCTCAATCACGGTGACCGTGACGCTGTCCTGCGCGATCGAGCCCTCGCTGTCGGTCGCCGTGACCGCGATCGTGTGAATACCCAGAGGCAATCCTACCGTAGTCATCTGCATTCCGCGGCCGAGGTCGCCTGTGAGGTTCGACTCCCAGCGCACCTGGTCGCCGTCCAGTGTGCCATTGTCGGCGTCATATGCGAAGGAGTCCAGCGCCAGCGTCTGCCCGCTGTAGATGGTGACATCTTCGGCCGGCACAACAATCTCCACCGCCGGTGCAGCGTTGGCAAGTGAAAAAGGGCCGCCCATGTCGGCACTCGTGGTGTGGATGCCGTCCGAGGCCAGCAGGCGGAAGCGCGCCTGGCCGCTTGCCGTGAGGTTGCCACGCGCGATGGCGGCGCTTGTGCCGCTCAGTCCGGCATCCGCCACCGACCAGGTTGCGCCGTTGTCGGTCGAATAGAGCAGCGCGAAGCTCAACGGGTCACCATCTGCATCTCGCGCCGTCCAAGTGACTGTCACCGGGTCACCGGTTGCGATTGCGCCTGCGGCCGGAGTGACCAGCGTGACGGTCGGCAGTGCCGCGCCCGCCGTAATGCGCCCAAGCTCGCCGCCTGGCCCATCGACGGCAACGCTGACCAGGCCGGACAGCGCCGGAATCGCCTCATGAATCAGGAGATAGGTAATATCTCGCTCGGCAGCACCTTCCAGGGCCGGACCACCATCCATCGTTTCAGGCGTGAAGGGGATGCGCGCCAACTCACCTGCGGCCCCACGCAAGACCAACGTATAGAGACCCGGAACCGTCGCCGGTGGCGCCACGCTCGACCAGAGCGGCATCAGAGGTTCAAGCGTTGCGGTACCCGCTGCAGAGTCGATGACGCCGCTGACGGTCAGGTACGCGGCGGCGGCGCTCGCGGTCGGGAGTGCATTCTGCGTGACGCCGCCACCCTCTGACTTGAGTCGGTTCATGATGGCTTCATAGGTATACTCGCTGACCCATTCGCGGTCGCAGTAGGTCATCACATCCGTCCAGAACGGGGGAATGACTGCATAGGTCAGCGCATCGAAGCCGAAGTAGGCTTCTTTGCCAGTCGTGGCGTTGCTGATCCAGCCAAAGGGGAAGGGATAGTTGCCGTCGGGATTCTTCTCATCACCAGTGCACTTGACATGCTTGCGTCCGAGCGAGTGACCCAGTTCGTGCCCGCCATACCAGTCTCCGTAACTCCCGTCGAGGTCCCACACACTATTCGGTCCGGTGGGACCTGACGCCACACCGCTGGGTACGCCCGAACAGCCGCGCATGAAGGCGTGCTGGTCGCTGACCATGCCATACGTACGCGCCCCAAAAAGTGGCAGAGAGATGAGGCCACCTGAAAGCGAGGTCAGGCGCGAATTCACCGTGCCGCAGTTCGGGAGGATCATCACGATGTCTCCCTTGTCGTCGGGCGCCGACCACATCAAACCGAACTTCGTAGTCCCGATTTTGAGTGTGACACTGCTCACTGGGTATGCGCGACGCAGCCAACTCCAGAGCATGAAGGCATCCAACGTTGGTGGATTGTAGGTCTTGTTATTCAACGTATAGCCCACCCTGTAGACGCCAAGCTTAAGCGGCGGCACCTCCTCAAAACTAACCGTTAGCGACCGCTCGTTGTCACCTGGGCTTGCTTCGGCAGTTCCGGGCGGTGTATTCACACGGCCGACCACGGTGATCGTGCCGCTGCGCCAGCCCGAGGGCAGCTCAAAGAGAAACGCCTGGTTGCGCTGTGCCCGGTCCGGCGCTTGCAGGAAGGTGAAGAGCCCTGCCACCATCCCGGGGAGCGAGATTGGCTTGATGGTGACCTCGCTGCTCCCCTGGCGCAACACCAGCCTGCCCGTGCCCCAGGTCAGCCCGCCTTTGCTGCGCACGTGCAGGCGCACGAAGGTGCGCTTGTTGGCCACGAGCCGCACACTGTTGCGCAGGTCCTGGATGCCTTGCGTGACCTCGATGTCGGTGATGGCAAGGTCCGCGAACTTGAGTGGCGCGATGGTGGGCTTGGGTGTGGGCGTCTTCGTAGGCGTGGCGGTCGGCGTGCGCGTGGCTGTTGCCGTAGCCGTTGGCGTATTGGTGCGTGTGGGGGTATGAGTTGGCGTCATCGTGGGACCGGCTAGCGTGTAGGTCAACACCAGCACAGGCGGATTGGACGCAGCCTCGCGCGCGGCAAAGGTGCGCGTGCCCAGCGCCAAGCCATCCGAGCGGAGCATGAGACCGTGGTTGGGGAATGAACCATCCACCCAGGCGGTCACGATGGCGGTCACGTCGAAGGACTTGGCGCCGGGCGTAATGTCAACGGGCGTCACGGGATCGCCGCGATACTCCGTGGCGATGGGGTCATTCCAGGTGACGATGGGTTCGTCCCACGCTTCCAGACTCAGTTCGGGAACAAGCGAGATGGAAGAAACGCCGTCGGCGGCGGTCTGTTGCAGGAGCAGGTCGGCATTGGTCACAACCGCTCCCGCAGGGAGCGCGTCGAGGTTGAACGCAATCAGCAGCATCTGCTCGACAGGAGTGCGGCTGTCCGTCTCACCCGCGCTGAGCGTCGCATCTGCCCCGTGGTTGGTCGCAGGGTTTCCCTCATCGATCCAGGTATCGCTGGTTGCCGTGAAGCTCTGCTCCGACGCGGGCGCACGGGCGAAGACTGTGGGTGTGGCATCAACCCACGCCCAGGAGAGGACAATCGTCGTCAGCGCGCTGACGAATAACAATCGAGCCCTATTGCGCATGGGTTGTGCCTTTCAGGAACGCGGGCTGATGGAGCGACGCAATGGTGCAGCGTGCGGCGCGCGCCCCCGTCGTCAGGATGAAGCCTTCGCGCCAGAGGAAGTCGGGCGAGGCGAGCATTCGCTCGAGCACAGCGCAATCGGAGACGCCCTGGCGGCCGGTCAAAATCTGATTACGCACCGTAATCAGCTCGGCACACTTGCGAGAGCACATCCATCCAGTCGGTCAAAACGAATGAGTGCCCCGCAGATGTAGCCGTTTCATCGCAGTTGCTTGCACCCGTGCCGGCCATGGTGCCTCCTCATGATCCATGTTGGCCGCCAAGGTGCGCTGACTCAATGTGTAACCAGCGGGAGGAAAACCCCACCCGCGGGCACACCGCCGCTGAGTGCCGTGACGACAATCTGCCCATTGGCAACAGAGAGCGCATAGGTGAAGCCCGGGCCCAGTCCGCTGACTTCCACGCGATCAAAAGCACCCTTGATGCCTGCCGTGGCGCTGAGCAACGTGAACGTTTCGCCCTTCTTGGGGAGGAAGCCCTGGACGAAGTTGAGAGCCAGCACGCCGTCAAGCCGGGTTGCGCCGACAACATGCAGGCTGCCATACTGGCCAGCGCCGCTGCCGGCCACGGGAATGTCGAGGCGGGCGGTCGGGCTCATCGTCAGCGTGTCCAGATTGCCGGCAGCGCCGCCGAGCCGGCGGAATGCGCGTGGCCAGTAGTAGGGATCATCCTCAGGATCCAGGATTTGTATGGTCTCCGCCATCCCCACCACCTGCCCTGTCGCGTTGATTGCATAAGCCGCGCTATCCACTCCGCCCAGCGTGCCCAGGTTCTGCATGGAGCCGTCTTGCCAAAGAAAGCCGCGAGTCCCACCTGACGTATGGGACCACCCTACGACCTGGCCGGCATCGTTGATGCCGTGGGCAATACTCTGCCAGCCGCCGAGGGTGCCCAGGTCTGTCATCACGCCGCTCGCCCAGATGAATGCGTGGTACGGCGGCCCTTCCGGCGTGGAGATGTTGACCTTGGTCAGGCCCACAACTTCGCCCTTGTCGTTGATACCAAAGGCCTGGCTGGTGTCTCCCCCTAGCACGCCCAGGTCGGTGATGGTGTAGCGGGGCCGCGCAGGGTCAGCCTGCGCCCCGCGACCTGAAGATAGGCGGCGGGCGCGGGAGCGGCACGCTGCGCCAGGTCTGTCGACGCGAGGAGTGCCGAGATCAGAACCACGGAGAGTAGCCACTGCCTCATGCGCGCAATCTCCTCACCACGAACTACGGTTCGCACCATCGGTTCTGGGGCGACGAAGCCGATGGCACTATGAACACCGGGTTGACGACAACCTGGACGAGACAAGCTTCCAATACTCAACCGCGACCCAGCACCAACGCATAGCTGACGGCCAGCACGGCGTAGACTGCAACCGTCACCCAGAGCATCGGTGTGCCTGCCGGCGAGAACACGGACCAGAGCGCGACCAGCACGCCCAGCGCGCTGTAGGCCAGTCCGGCGACTGCGAAGCGCCGTTGTGCGCCGGCATCAATGACCGAGCGCGCGACCCAGAGGACCATGGCCAGGCCGCACAAGGCCAGGCCGAAGTAGCGCCCCAGCCAGACGCCGACGGCATCGGTTTCCATACCATAAAGCGCACCCATCTGCAGGGGCAGCAGCAGGAAGCCCAGCCCAAAGAGGGCGGAGAGCCCTGCAGCTGCGAGGTGTGCGGTCGCATAGCGCATTGGTTGGTCTCCTCTGACGTTGGGTGTTTGCCTTAATCGGCGTGCGCGCTGCCATCAAGCTGTGCCACGAGCATGATGCAGGCGGCAGGGGCAGCGGGGTCGGGGCACGCTTCGTGGAATATCGCGGTGAAGGCGCTCTCGCCCTGGCCATGGAGATGGCTGTAGTCGCCGGTTGCATCCTGGATGACCCAACTGCCGCTGCCTGAGCAGTCAGGCCCCGTCCACTCTATCTTGGTGGACTGGTCTCGCAGCGTAATCGAGCCGCCGGCATCGGCAAGGGTAGTGACCATGTGGGCGGTCTGGAACAGCCCACCATCAGGGGGCCAGGCTACATGGTCGCGGGCCTAAGCGGGCAGGGGCAAAGCGCCGATCTGCTGCAGCAAACCCAGGCTGTCGGCATTCATCCAGTGCTCTACAATTTTGCCGTTGGCAATGCGATAGATGAGCATCAACGAAATGTTGAACTCTTTGCCGGTGGCCGGGATGCCATTGAACTCCCCAAGATGGGTGCCGCGCGCTGTCGCGCGCACGGCGACCTTGTCGCCTTCGGCGATCATGTCCTCGGCGATCAGTTCGTAGCCCGGGAAGGCGGCCTCAAAGATCGCAATGTGGTCCTCCAACTCCTTGTCGTCCACGTACTGTTGCACGACGGTGACGTGCTTGGGGCTGCCGCTCAGGGCAACAAAATAGCGTTCGATGAACTGCTTGTTTTGCGTGTCCATGGCTTTTTCTCCCAGCTAATCCGATGCCGCGGTGAAAGCCGCATTTTCAACGCAAGGGCGCAAGGTGCGCGAAGACGCAAGGAAAAGCAAAACCAGGAACACCATCATGCTCTTTGATTGTCGTCCAGAGGCGCCGGACGGAAAATCACGGCCATTTCCTGCTTTTGTTTTTCCTTGCGTCCTCGCGCACCTTGCGCCCTTGCGTAGAAAAATGTGAAGCCCATAACGGTTTCAGTTTAGGTGATGTCGAATACCTGGCGAAGGGGGACGAACCTTGCGACCTTCGCGACGCAAGACTTAAACGTGTTGCGCTTGATGTGTGTAGCATGGGCGGCACAGTAGCGTGCTGCGAGCTGGCGTGATTGATGGTCCGCTCAGCCGACGCCTCCCTTCATCGGCAGGCCCGCTTCCTTCCATCCCAGCGCCCCGCCCTCAAGAATGTGGACATTGGTAAAGCCCATGTCGGCGAGCAGCTTGCCGCCGATCGCGCCCACGGGGCCGAGAATGCAGGTGACAATGATGGGACGGGAGCGGTCGGCCAGCCGCGCATCGCGCCAGTCCAGGGGCACCTCGTTGTCGGCCGCGTAGGTCAGGGTCGCCAGCGGGATGTTGACTGCGCCTGCCGCCGTGCCGGTCTTGGCAACCTCGGCCGAGTCGCGTACATCGATCAGAAGCACGTTAGGGTCCGCTTGCATGCGCTCGTACGCCTGCTGCGGCGTGTAGGTAGGCACCGCGGCGTAGGCGTCGGCAGCCATCTGGGCGAAGGTCGTGGCCATGGAATCGTCATCCTTTCAACCTATGGTCTGTGTGGGAATGGTATGAGATAAGTGTCCGGCTATGGATGCACGTGTGACTGAGCTGCAGCGCGTGTGCGCGATGTGTGCGGCTCCAGGACGTCGAACGACTTGACGCTCAGGTCACGCAGGCGCGTGGGTTTCCTCATTCATCAGCCCGACCTTCCACATGAGTCCCTGACATTGGCCGAAGGGCACCGCACAGGGCACTATGCCTGCGCGTACTCTGTCGCCGTTCCACTGACGTTGACGCTGATCTGCACGATCCGCTCGCTTTTGGGTCACCCTCCTTTGTCTCAAGCCACCCCAATACATGTCCGCTTGCCGCCAGGGGGCCCGGTTGCCTTCTTCGATGCTTGTGTGTTTGACAACCTGTGTGGCAGAATTGCAGGCCATCATAGCGGTCGCGCGTGCCACAATCGTTGCGGACATCGTCCAGCCTGTTGGATCGCTCTCTTGCAAGCATTTCCCAACCGACCTGATCGGGGGCAGTGCATGCCACTCTTTGAATTGCGCCTGCTGGGTTCGCCGGCGCTCGCGCGCGACGGCACGAAGATCGATTTTGAGCGGCGCGGCGCACTGGCATTACTTGCGTACCTCGCCATGCAGACCGACGGCGCGCATGGGTGCCTGCGCCGTGATAACCTCGCTGCGCTTTTCTGGCCCGACGCCGACACAGAGCACGCTCGCTCGTCTCTGCGGCGTACACTGGCCGCCCTCACAAAGGTCTTCGCAGGCGCGCTCCTTACCGCCGACCGCGATAGCATCTGCCTCAGCCGCTCGCATGCAGGCAGTGAATTGCGCGTCGATGTCGACCTCTTCCGCTCCCTGCTTACCCACTGTCGCCACTACGGTGGCCCGGCCGAATCCATTTGCGAAGCGTGCCTGCTGCCCCTGATCGAAGCGGCCGCCCTCTGCCGCGGCGATTTCATGGCCGGCTTCTCCCTCCCCGACAGCCTCGACTTCGACGACTGGCAGCGCAGCCAGAGTGATAATCTGCGCTGTGAGCTGGCCGGGGTGCTAAACAAGCTGGTAGTCGCGCTGACGGAGCGGCGCAGTTACCAGCCAGCCATTGGGTACGCACAGCGGTGGCTGGCCCTGGACGCGCTGCATGAGCCGGCGCAGCGCAGCTTGATGCAGCTCTATGCGCTGGCCGGTCAGCCACAGATGGCGCTGCGTAAGTATCACGAGTGCGTTGGGCTGCTTAACCAGGAGCTGGGCGCCGGCCCGCAGGCTGAGACCGTGGCGCTCTTCGAGGCAATCCGGGCCGGGCACGCGCCGGTGCCAGCGATTCCATCCGTGCAAGGCAATGTGGTGGCGGAAGCGCGTCCACCCACGACCCACGAGACCGGAAATCGACTTGTCGGTCGAGAGCGTGAACTAGCGGCTATGCTGGCTGACTGGGAGCGTGTATGCGCAGGTGACGTGCGCGTCCTGCTGGTCGAAGGCGAGCCTGGAATCGGCAAAACGCGCCTGGCCCTTGAATTGCTTGCGAGGGTAGATGGTAATCGGTGTCGAACGCTCGCCGCCCACTGTGACGCCGAAGGGATGACGCCGTTCGCACCCTTTGCTGAGTGGGTGCGAACGGGACTGAGTAATGCGCAAAGCCCTGCGTGGTTAGCCACTCTCTCGCCAACTGCGCTTACCGATCTTGTGGCTATCGCACCCGACTTTCACACAATCCTGCCTTCGTTCCGTTCGCCCCCTGCAACGGATCTGGTTGCCGAACCGGCTGGGCTCTTTGCAAGCGCCTATGCCTGTCTATGCGCCATGGCGAACGGCTCCGCCATTCCGCTACTGCTGCTGCTCGACGACGTCCAGTGGGCAGATGTCGGCACTCTGCACCTTCTCCGCTACGTTCTGCAGCGTGCCCGGGAGAGTCACCACCGGCTTTTGCTCGTGCTGACACGTGCAGGTGACGCGGTCGACCTCGATGCTGCGAAGGTGCTTTTCGAACTCCTGCTCACCTTTCGCCGCACAGATGTTGTTACGTCTGTTCAGTTGTGTAGGCTAAGTCGGGAGCAAGTTGGGGAGATGGCAGACGGCATCCTTGACCATGCAGCCGTGTCACCGCGCAGCGTAGACTCAATCTACACATGGGGCGAGGGCAACCCATTTTTCACCGCCGAGATCTGCAAGTCGCAATCTCGGCAAGCCCTGCTGGATACGAGTGGCGACTTCGTATGGCCAGACCAGGACAGAGGCTTGACGGTCCCTTTGAGCGTGCGCTCAGCCGTTATGGCACGCGTGGCGCGCTTGCCTGAACCAACTCAAGCGATTCTGTTCATGGCGGCCGTCACAGAGGGTGGATTCAGACCTGACGTTATTCAGCAGGCATGTAGCATGGCTGACGACACATTTGTGGCCGCACTGGAGCGCGCGGCCGCGGCCCAATTGATCAACGAGGTGTCAAACACCGCAACGCTCCAATACGCCTTTACGCACGCGCAGACTCCAGTGATTCTGAGTGATAGCATGAGCATGGCGCGCATTCGCCTTTACGAGAAACGCATTGCCGCGGCGGCCGCTGCCTTGTGTGTCGACGACGTGGAATCTCAGTCGGCTCACCGTGCGACAGCGGGCTAGAGCCAACAGGAGGCGGACCTTCATGACTCTTGAGAAGCCCGGAGTGGCATTCGATGAAGGCGTTGCACTAGCCCAGGCGCTCACAACTAATCCCGAAGCCATGATAAACGCACTGATGGCGATTGCACCGCGCAGTGGGACGGCCATCGACGCCGCGCTTCAGGTTGCAGACAACGAACTAACGAGTGCGAGCCACAAACCAGGTAATCGCTCTGTCATCCTGCTCCTGACGGATGGCGAGAACCGCATGGATCCGGACCCGATTCCTGTTGCTGCTGCACTGAAAGCGCGCAACATCCGAATCGTCGCCGCGTCTGCCGGCAAGAATCTCTTCGGCGACGTACCTGGTGTGATCGTGACCGGTTACGGGGATTACTACTATTCAGGCAGCGTCAAGGGTATTCCCCCAATGATCGCAGCGGCGGTCCAGAAAGTGCGCTGCGGTGAGTAGTCCCCTGAATCGCGCTAAGTAGCCAAGTGTTCACCACCTTTGGTCGGTGCTGCAGCGCCTCGGCCAGGTGGGCCATGGCAATTACCTCCACGCCCGCCAAATCAGCAATCGTGCGCGCCAGATTGAGTATGCGGTGGTAGCCGCGCGCCGCCACGCCACGCAGGCGGATGGCAATGGAGGGCTCGTCCTTCTGCAGAGTTGTGAGGTCGGCATAGGCCACGCGCGGCACATCAAGGTGGATGTCGATGCGGTCCAGTCGCTGGCCGGAGATGCGCTGCTGACAGCGGTAGACCATGCCTGCCGAGCAAGAGCAACCCTTCACGGGGTCGCCATAGTAGCCGCAAGGGACAGGATACTCACAATGTGATGTTTTGGCATTTACTCTATTTGTGACGCAGGCGCTTTCTTTTCATACTCTGGCTCCGCTCTCAACATGTCGCTCCTTTCGTTACGGATTATCTATGGCTCAAGCGCCGGAGTGATGGCTGCATTGAATTTGGATGGATCGTGACATGCAGCAACCGTATCTTTGCACCTACAATTGAGTCACAACATATGCGCAAAAGTCACATTACCGTGTTCTGACATACATTCTTACCATGGCTCAACCCGACCATCTTGAACTGGCAGACCATCTGCAAGTGCTCCCCGTCTTTGAGAGGCTGGACGCCGCCTTGCTTGCCAATCTGGTGCAAGTCGCACACTGGCGCGCGTACGCTCCGGGCGCTGTAATCTTTCTTGAGGGAGAGCAGGCCCACGGTCTCTATTACCTGCAGGATGGCTGGATCAAGATCGTCAAGTTTTCACTGGATGGCCGCGAGCAAATTTTGCAGGTTGTCGGCCCTGGCGAGTTATTCAACTACCCAGGTGTTTTTGCGGCCGCAACCAATCCGGCCACAGCCATCGCACTGGAAGCGACAGGTATTTGGTTGCTGCCGCGCGATGATGTGCATCGCATGCTCACGGCATCGCCAGACACGCTTCTGCATGTCGTGGAGAGCATGGTGCAGCGCGTTACGACGCTGGTGCAGATGGTGGCCGACCTCTCGCTGCACAGTGTGGAGGCAAGACTGGCGCGGCGTTTACTCGAAAATGCCGAGAATAATGTTGTCCACCGCCGGCGCTGGAGCACCCAAGCGGAGATGGCTGCACACCTGGGCACCGTGCCTGATGTCATCAACCGGGCGCTGCGCAGCCTGACAGAGGCAGAGTTGATACGGGTCGAACGGCAGCAAATTATCATCCTCGATCGCGACAAGCTTGCCGCCAAGGCGCTGCTCGCGGGCTGAAGCACACCTCCCACAATTCCAGAACACACGCATAAACCATTTGCATAATCGACATAAGTCGATGACTGGATGCTGCGCGCCTGCTAATCTGTAATTCAACGAGCCGGAAACGTTCATAGGCACGAAAGGATCCACCACATGTCTACGCATGTCACAATGCCTCCCATCTACTATTCCGATGCCCGCGTACAGGTGCAGTACACACCCGATGGCCCACAGCCGGCATTCGTACTTGACGGCGACCAGGCCAAAGTCCTGCTGGCTGGGCTGGAGCCCGGCCAGCGCATTCCCGTCCATCCTGAGGCCCTGGCGGCCTATACCATCCTTGAGGGCACGGGGACGATGCAGGTTGGCGACGAACAGTATCCAATTGGCCCCGGATCGCTGATCGTTGTTCCAGCCGGCGTGAGGCGCGGCATGGTCGCCGAGACGCGCTTGTCCTTCTTCGCCGCCCGCTTCGGCACTTAGAACCAGGAGGAGAACAGATCATGCTGAATCCCTATTTTGTGACGGCCTTGTTTTATCTGCTTGTGGCGGTGCTGATGGCGTTTGATTCGGCAGCCACAAGCTTCGCTATCCTGCCCTGGTTCAATGGGCTGCGCTGGCTGCGTATCCATTTCATCACGCTGGGCATCGTCACAGAGACAATTTTCGGCGTGCTGCCCATTCTGGCCGCACGGCGCAACTCGCAGCCCACGCCGCCCGTGCGCTGGGATATATGGGCAACGCTTAACGTTGGGTTGCTGCTGCTGGTGGCAGGTATTCCAATCGTCAACGGCGGGTTGATCTTGACCGGCGGCACCCTGATCTTTATCGCGGCCACGCTGCTCGCCGTGCACCTGGCACAGCAAAGGGGGGCGCAACCGGCACTTGCAGGGCTGAAGTTCTATATCATGGGGCTGGCCTATCTGTTGCTGGGGATTATCATCGGCACCGGATTGTGGATTGGATGGAGCGAAGTGCTGCGCATCCAGGTTCCAATTGAGGCGCATATTCATGCCAACAACTGGGGCTTCATGTCGCTGGTCTTTGCCGGACTACTCATTGACGTCCTCGCGGGGTTGACCGGCAAAGCCCTGGCATCTGACCGCACCCTCACAACCATCTTCTGGATGATGTCCCTGGGTGCGCTTTTGCTGGTGGTCGGGCCATGGCTGGGGGGGCCACTGTGGGCCGTTGTCCCAGGATTGGTCCTGCACCTGAGCGCGACGATTTGGCTGCTGGGATTGGCAACACGCAGCCTCTCCCAAGCGCATCTGTGGGGCCAACCCGGCGCCTGGCATTTGGTAAGCGCCTATGCATGGATTTTGGCGCCAGTGCTGGTTGCACCGTTGATCATTCTCAAGGTGCCGGGCTTCCCCGGCGCCGGGATTGAAGCCACCGCACCGCAGGCGCTCATCTACGGCTGGGTGTTGCAGTTCTCGTTTGCCTTGGTACCCTATTTCTTGAGCCGTGTTTTTCTGAGCGACCGCGCAGCCAAGTTGGGTGGTTCCTGGCTGAGCCTGGTGCTAGCCCATGTGGGCAGCGCCTTTATCTGGGCGAGCATCTTTATTGAGCCGCAGCGCAATCTGCTGCACGGTATGGCCTACGTGCTTTACGCGCTTGCCATGCTTCCCATCATCTGGATGGTATGGCGCATGTTCCACAGCGGCATGCAGACACTGGAGCAACGGCTGGCCACTGAATAGGCAGGTGTTCGGCGGGGTCGCGATGTGAGTCGCGACTCTGCCACGGGTGGTTGAAGAGCTTCTTTCATCCAGTCAGGAGATGCTTACATGACCGTACAGAGTTCACATTCCTTGCGTGAGGCCGACCAGCCCAGCTTGCGGCAATGGCTGATGTTGGGGTTGACTGCGGCCGGGGCCGCCGTCGTCGCCGTATTGCTTGTGCGGGCAGCGGCGCTGGTCATCTGGCCCGATGCGGCGCTTTTTCAGCCGTTGGATAGTGCCGCGCGCGCGGCCATCTTTACACTGGTGCCTGCGCTGATTGCCACCGGGCTGCTGGCGTGGCTGGCGCGCCGCACCGATGACCCGGTGCGCACGTTCCTGTGGATCTCGCTGGCCGCCTTGCTGCTGAGTTTTGTCCCCGATTATCTTCTGCCGCTTCCAAACCGTACGTTCATTGCCAGCACGATTGCCGCTTTCCTGCATGTGGTCGCCGCCGCCATCATCGTGCCGCTCCTGGTAAGCGGCTACCGGCGCACAATGCGATCAGCATGAGATAGCACCGGAGCAATACTTTACCGGCCGTGCTGGCAGCTTTTACCTGCCGGGTCGAGACGCTGTCCCGCTGCCTATTCTTGAGGATTGATCCATGAAAGGGAATGAAGAGTGAATCGGTGAGCTAAACCAACTTCTGGCAGATGCGCTAACGGCCATCAACCAGTACATGCTGCACTCGGAGATGTGCAACAATTGGGGCTACGCCAAACTCCACAACGCTATCGAGCAGCACGCGCAGGTCAGTGTCGATCTACTGACGAAAATACTCAAGATGGAAGAGGGACACGTTGACTGGGCGGAACAGCAACGCAACCAACTTGCCCAGATGGGGCTGGCGACTTATCTGGCCAACCAGAGTCAAGGGGCGGCGGGATAGCTGGCGCGGTGGGTAAGGCTGGCCGCTGGAGGAATGGTGAGTGGTCCGTGTAGTGTGCTTTGGCGGATGGATGCGCCCAACTCCATCCGCCTGACATCAGTCTAGGATTTCCTGCCATGCAGAGGTGAGGGGTAGGCATAGCCTCTGCATGGTTCATGATGGATGCAAGGAGAGTAGGGCCATGCAGTCAACTGCCATTACACGGTCGCGTTGGCTAGGTGCGGTAGCTGTCATAGCCGTCGTCTTTGGCGTGTTGACCCTTGTCTCGGGTGGACGAACCCTCTTTAACGCCGAGGCGCGTCAGCAGGCCGGCAATTTTGTAGGTTTTGTGCTGTGGTTCAACTTTCTGGCCGGGTTGGTTTACGTTGTGGCGGGCGTTGGGCTTTGGTTTAGGCAACGCTGGTCAATATGGCTCTCGTTTGTCATTACAGCCGCGACGTTTTTCGTCTTTGCAGCCTTTGCCGTCCAAATCTGGCGCGGGGGCAGCTATGAGATGCGGACTGTGGCAGCAATGGGTGTGCGCACCCTGACTTGGCTCGCTGTTTTCTTGGTGGCCAAAGTCAAGCTCGCCGAAACACACTAGTGGGCCAACGCGTAGGAGGGGATAGGTATGGAAATCACCAAAGATACGTCTGTTTCAGATCTGCTGGAAGAGTATGGCGACATTGCCGACGTTATGGAGCTATTTGGAGTCAAGCGGGTAGGCCGGTACTCCCTGCGCCGGCTGCTGACGAAGGCGCTGACCGTGGAATGGGCAGCGCGGATACACCGCGTGCCGCTGGACGAGTTCTTGGAGATTCTACATAAGGCAGTTGCGGCAAAAAAGTAGTCTTCTCAGATGTGAAGTGTTTGTGGGAAGAGTTGGGCAACTGTCTATCACATCGAACGAGAACAACAGCTGAAGTTCGAAAAGATTTCTACATTAGGAGTTACGCAGTTGAAAGGGTATAGAGCGGGTTAGCAAGATAGGTTCTGA
>CAYRVP010000050.1:23439-26168 GCA_964427845.1 uncultured Caldilineaceae bacterium | reverse complement strand
CCCAGGAAGTCAAGGACAAACTCGCCGAGATCGACGCCGGCCTCAAGGACGGCTCGATCGCAACCGGCTACCAGCCCTAATTCCGACCTGCCTGTTTTTCGTAGGTCACGCCTCCGGCGTGACGCCCTCGTTGTCCGCGCACTGCAACCACCAAAGCCTTCCGCTCGACGCGCCTGCACAATCCTGCTACCCTAATGCCAGGGCCACGCCCCCAACCACCCACACCCCCTGGCCCGCCCAGCACAAACCGCCAATTCAATCACTCTCCTATGCCCACCTACGACCCCATCCTGCTCGAAGTCTACCGTCATCGCTTTGCAGGCATTGCCGAGGAGATGGGCGTGGCGCTGCGTCGCACCGCCTACTCCCCCAACATCAAGGAGCGGCTCGACTTTTCCTGCGCGCTCTTTGACGCTGCGGGGCGCATGGTGGCGCAGGCGGCGCACATTCCCGCACACCTGGGCGCAATGCCTGCCAGCGTCTTCACCATTCTGGCCCGCTATGCAGACGCCGGCGAGCAATGGGCGCCGGGCGATATCGTCATCGTCAACGACCCCTTCGCGGGCGGCAACCACCTGCCCGACATCACGATGCTTTCACCGGTGTTCCTCACTTTGAACAGTCTGCCTTCCTTCTTCGTGGCGAGCCGCGCCCACCATGCCGACGTGGGCGGCATGACCCCCGGCTCGCTTCCCCTTTCCACCGAAATTTACCAGGAAGGCATCATTGTGCCGCCCGTCAAGCTGGACCGCGCCGGCGTGCGCAATGATGACCTGCTGCGCCTCATCCTGCGCAATGTGCGCACGCCCGACGAGCGACGCGGCGACATTGCCGCGCAGCGCGCCGCACACGCAATTGGCGAGCGCCGCCTGCGCGAGCTGGCGGCGACGCACGGCGACGTCGAAGTGCTGGCCTACAGCGATCACTTGATTGGCTATGCGGAGCGGCTGACACACGCCGCGCTGGCGCTGTGGCCTGTGGGCGCGTATTCATTCGAGGATGTGATCGAGATTGTGGAGGGCGACACCGTGCGCCTCGCCTCCATTTGTGTGACTGCAACCGTGACGCATGCTCGCGAGGGCGGGAGCATATCCTTCGACTTCGCCGGCAGCGCGCCGGTGATGCCTAGCTCCCTCAACGCCGTGATCGCAATTACGCAGTCGGCCTGCTACTACGCCGTGCGTTGCCTGGTGGGTGAGGATGCACCCATGAATCACGGCTGTCTGACGCCCATACGTGTGGTTGCGCCCGAGAATTCGCTGGTCAACGCATGGTCGCCCGCGGCAGTGGCCGGGGGCAATGTGGAGACCTCGCAGCGGATTGTGGATGTCGTGCTGGGGGCGCTGGCGCAGGCGCTGCCCGCGCAGTCGGCGGCGGCGTCGCAAGGAACGATGAACAATCTCACGATTGGCGGCCAGCACGCCAACGGCGCACCTTTCGCCTATTACGAGACCATCGGCGGGGGTATGGGGGCGTCGGCGCAGGGTGAGGGGTTGGGTGGCGTGCAGGTGCACATGACCAACACCCTGAACACACCGATTGAGGCGCTGGAGATGGCCTACCCCTTTCGCGTGGAGCGCTATGGGCTGCGAACAGGGAGCGGGGGAGCGGGGCGCTTTCGCGGCGGCGAGGGCATTGTGCGCAGCTACCTCTTCCTGGGGCCGGCGGTGGTGACGATGCTGAGCGAGCGGCGCGCCGTGCCGCCGTGGGGCGCGGCGGGGGGAGAGCCGGGGGCCGTTGGGCGCAATCGCCTGCTGCGCGCCGGGGGTGATGAGGAAGTGCTGCTCTCCAAGTTCACGCGGCGTGTGCGCGCGGGAGACCGGCTAATCATCGAAACGCCCGGTGGCGGCGGCTGGGGCAGCTAAACAGTGACTCTACCAGACCACGGTTTCGCGTTCGGCGGTCACCTGGTGATAGAGCGCCGTGGTTTGCGCGCCGATTTGGCCCCAACGATAGCGGCTGTTGACTGCGGCCAGCGCAGCTGTGCGCCGTTTGGCCGCAAATTCGGGGTTCTTGAAGAGCTGATCCACCGCCCAGACTATGCTCATTGCGTCGCCGGCAATCACCGTCAGACCAGTCTCCTCATGCACCACCACCTCACCCAGGCCGCCCGTGTTGCTGGCAATCACGTTGCAGCCGTTGGCCATGGCCTCGAGCGCGACAATGCCGAAAGGCTCGTACAAACTGGGGAAGATGGCCGCATCCACAACTTGATAGAGGCAGTCGCGCGTGGCGTCATCGATATAGCCCAGGAACTCGATTTGCTTCTCTACACCCAGTTCATAGGCAAGGGGAAAGAGCTTCTGGCTGTTCTTGCCCGCCACCAGCAGACGTGTATTGGGGTAATCGGCCAGAATGCGCGGCATGGCGCGCACAATCAAGTGGACACCCTTCTCGTGCACAATGCGGCCCACATAGAAGAGCAGCCGTTCGCCATTAGGTGCATAGCGCAGCCGCATCCCCTCAAGTTTCGCCGTCTCGCAGATGCGGATTTGCGCGGTCTCAATCCCGTTGGGGATGACCGTCACCTTCTCTGCAGGCAATCCGAACCAGCGCGACAGTTCGGCGCGCATGTAATTGCTGCATGCTATTACGTGCCACGCCTCATAGGCCACGCGCCACTCGAGATGGTCGATCTGCTGGCTGGTGCTTGTGGGCAGCCAGCCCTGATGGCGGCCGCGCTCGGTGGCGTGAATGGTGACAACCAGCGGCGTCTTCCAGAGGTGCTT